>CAYRBM010000014.1:0-49887 GCA_964422425.1 uncultured Odoribacter sp. | reverse complement strand
ATGAAGCCAAATTTTAAAGATATAAACATCAAAGCAGCGGCGCCGCAGCAGGATACTGCCGCATGGGCTGCTAAAAACCAGATTGAAAAGAACTGGATCACTCCGGAGCAGATTCCGGTGAAACCGGTTTACACCAAAGAGGACCTCGAAGGCATGGAACACCTGAACTATGCTGCCGGCGTGGCTCCTTACCTGCGTGGCCCGTACTCGGTGATGTACGCCATGCAACCCTGGACCGTGCGTCAGTACGCCGGTTTCTCAACTGCTGAAGAATCAAACGCATTCTATCGTCGTAATCTGGCTGCCGGTCAGAAAGGTTTGTCGGTTGCGTTCGACTTGGCTACTCACCGCGGATACGACTCTGACCACCCACGTGTGGTTGGCGACGTTGGTAAAGCCGGTGTGGCCATCGACTCGATCCTGGATATGAAAATCCTGTTCGACCAGATTCCATTGGATAAAATGTCGGTTTCGATGACCATGAACGGTGCGGTATTGCCAGTTTTGGCTTTCTACATCGTAACAGCATTGGAGCAAGGCGCCACCATGGATCAGTTGGCCGGAACCATCCAAAACGATATCCTGAAAGAATTCATGGTGCGTAACACGTACATTTATCCGCCGGAATTCTCGATGAAAATTATCGCCGATATTTTCGAGTTCACCTCGCAGAACATGCCGAAATTCAACTCGATTTCTATCTCCGGATACCACATGCAGGAAGCTGGCGCTACTGCCGACATCGAAATGGCATACACGCTGGCCGACGGTTTGGAATACCTCCGCACCGGTGTGAAAGCAGGCATCGACATCGACGCGTTCGCGCCACGATTGTCGTTCTTCTGGGCTGTGGGTATGAACCACTTCATGGAAATCGCCAAAATGCGCGCTGCCCGTATGATTTGGGCGAAACTCGTAAAACAGTTCAACCCGAAAAACCCAAAATCGATGGCTTTGCGCACGCACTCGCAAACTTCAGGATGGTCGTTGACTGAACAAGATCCGTTCAACAACGTTGGCCGTACTGCTATCGAAGCGATGGCTGCCGCACTGGGTCACACCCAATCGCTGCACACCAACGCACTGGACGAAGCTATTGCTTTGCCAACCGACTTCTCTGCCCGTATCGCCCGTAACACGCAGTTATACATTCAGCAGGAAACCGAAATCTGCCGCGCGGTTGACCCATGGGCAGGTTCGTACTACGTTGAATCGCTGACTCAGGAATTGTACACCAAAGCCTGGGCGTTGATTGAAGAAGTTGAAAAACTGGGTGGTATGTCGAAAGCTGTTGAAACCGGCGTTCCAAAAATGCGCATCGAAGAGGCTGCAGCCCGCACACAGGGCCGTATCGACAGTGGAGCTCAGGGAATCATCGGGGTAAACAAATACCGTCTGGAAAAAGAAGACCCGATCGACATCCTCGAAATCGACAATACAGCCGTACGTTTGGCGCAGATCGAACGTTTGAATAAATTGCGTGCCGAACGCAACGAAGGTGAATGTCAGGCTGCATTGGAAGCCCTCAGCAAAGCCGTTGAAACCGGCGAAGGCAACCTGTTGGCACTGGCGATCGAAGCCGCTAAAAAACGCGCTTCACTGGGCGAAATTTCTTACGCATGCGAAAAACATGTTGGACGTTATAAAGCAGTAATCAGAACTATTTCAGGCGTGTATTCAGCAGAAAGTAAAAACGATTCCACCTTCAAGGAAGCGCAGGAATTGGCCGCTAAATTTGCCAAACTCGAAGGTCGTCAGCCTCGTATCATGATCGCCAAAATGGGTCAGGACGGACACGATCGCGGTGCAAAAGTAGTTGCCACCGGTTATGCCGACTTAGGTTTCGACGTGGACATGGGACCATTGTTCCAGACTCCGGAAGAAGCCGCCAAACAGGCCGTTGAAAACGACGTGCATGTAATGGGCGTTTCTTCGCTGGCTGCTGGTCACAAAACCTTGGTGCCAGCCGTTATCGCCGAACTGAAAAAACTGGGTCGCGAAGACATCATGGTAATTGCCGGTGGTGTTATTCCTGCTCAGGACTACCAGTATTTGTACGATGCCGGTGTGGTTGCCATTTTCGGCCCGGGTACCAGCGTTGCCGCTGCCGGAAAGAAAATTCTGGAAGTGTTGCTGGCCGCACACGAAGAATAATACATTGCGATATTGGTTGTAGAGACGTTGCATGCAACGTCTCTACGGCGCAAAATACAAAAGCCGCTTTCCTGAATGGGGAGCGGCTTTTTTACAAAATGAGTAGTAGAATCAATCCCAATATTAGTAGAAATATGGCTGCTTTTTTAAAACCAAGCGCTAAACACAAAAATGCAAATATCCAGAAAAACCACATAACGGTATAGTTAATCGCTCATTGAATTTTATTCTTCTTTTTTTGTCTTTAACTTTCTTAACTTATCAAGTAGGTTTTCATACTGATATACAGCCTTCAAAATTTCCTTTGTAAAGTCTATTGATATTTCAATTTCTTCCTTTCCTATTTCTGCAAAAGTTGTTGCTTCAATATGGGCGGCATCATTACCAAGTAGTCTTAAATCATCTAATCCCTCTAAAAGCTCTTTAGGGATTAATATTTTTGTCCCCAAATCTTTAATTTTATCCTTAAGATTTTTTCTATTAGCACCTCTATCATGACAAATTTCTTCAAGTGTTTTTCTGATCATAATAGCAGACGCTATAAAGCAACTATTTGAATGACATTTTATTGCTTCACTAAAAGCATTCAAGACAGTTTCTGGTATATTCTCACGATCAAAAGGTATAGTTTCTGAAGGAGAAGTATATAAGATTTCTCCCCTAAAGTTGAGAATAAAAAATAAATGACCGTTGCATCTGAGGTTTGGGCATTTTCGTATGCCCATATAATTTGTAGTATTCTGCCTTTGTATACTTAAATCGTGAACTCCAACTTCTTGAAATGTTCCAAAATGCCCACAATGAGGGCATCTTGTTGCAACATTTAATCCTTTAGTTGTGGAGCTTCCATTAAGTTCTATTTTCATTTTCTTCAAACTTTTAGATTTTGTCTCCCAAATTTCTGAATTTTAAATCATAATCCAATCGAATTTTTATGTTTGTTTTCAACAATGTCCGTTGCTGCCTCCTGCCTTCGATACGCCCAAAAGGGTTGTTTCAGTTTTCAAGGTTTTCTACGGGCTACTCAGGCAGCGGTTTTGGTTGTGAATGTCCGCAAGAGCACCGCTCCCTGAGCAGCCGATAGGCGTGTCGAAGGGAGCATTCTCCGCGATGAGATGCCGAATTTATTTGAGGGCTTGTCAGCTTTGCTCCCGTCTTCTGCCTTCGACTGTCCTTCGTAAACTCAGGACGCTCAGGCAGCGGCTTTCGACAGGCTCATCCCACGGCTTTTGTTGAGTTGTTCGCCAAATCACTGCTCCCTGAGCAGCCGGAGGCGTGTCGAAGGGAGATTTCCCCGCGAATCCGCTCCCTTAGCGTGTCGAAGGGAGCTCACGCCGAAGTCAGCGTGGTTCCTGAGGCGGTGAACTGAGCGTTAATCGAAGTTAGCGAAGCGTATCGAAGGAAAGCGTGTCGAAGGGAGCATTGTTAAGATATCCATTTGGTCAATGGTCAAAAGGTTGTCTTTGCCTGATATTTTTTACTGTTTGCCGGTAATTTACCGGTGGATGGCTTTTTTTCATAAGGAATAATCGGTCAATTTTATGTATATTTATTCCCAGTATCACCACTAAAATCAACAAAAATGTTTCTCTCAATCTTTCCTGTATGGAGCGAACTCGACCTGATGCGCCAGATCTACTGGCTGATCACTATTCCCTCCACCCTTATTTTTCTGCTTGTGGTCGTCCTCACCATTTTTGGGTCAGATGCCGATACCGATGTACAGACCGATGTTGGTCACGGTTTTATGGATGGCGATGGCATACCATTCCAGTTTCTTTCGGTTAAAAACATTGTGGGCTTTTTCACCATGTTTGGCTGGTCCGGATTAGGGTTTATCAGTACCGGAATGCACCCGGCCCTGGTTATCCTGGCATCAACCATTTGCGGTTTCCTGATGATGCTGGCGATGGCCACCCTGTTCTACTTAATGTCGAAGCTGGCTGAAAGCGGTAACCTGAATGTGCGCAACGCAATTGGCCGCACAGGCGAGGTCTATCTGACTATTCCTGCGGGTCGTAAAGGACTCGGGAAGGTGCAGATTACCGTTCAGGGAAGCCTGCAAACACTGGATGCCATGACCGACGATTCGGAACCCATTTCAAACTCCTCGCTGGTTCAGGTATTGGATGTGATCGATAATCAAATTCTTCTTGTACGACGAAACTAAGTTCAATAACCAATCATCAATCAATTAACAACCCAAATTCATTAAGCTATGAATGATTATTTTGTTCTGATGGTCAGTATTGCGGTACTGTTCCTGTTTATCATTATTGTTGCCATGCTGAAGCGTTACAAGCGCTGTCCGTCCGACCGCATTTTGGTGGTTTACGGGAAAGTAGGCAAGGGCGCCGAGAGCGAATCGCGATCAGCCAAGTGTATTCACGGGGGTGCCGCGTTTATCTGGCCGGTCATCCAGTCGTATCAGTTTCTCGATCTGACACCCATTTCCATCGAAATTAACCTGAAAAGTGCGTTAAGTAAACAGAACATCCGCGTCGATGTGCCTTCGCGGTTTACTGTTGGTATTTCTACTGAAACTGCAGTTATGACCAATGCTGCCGAACGTTTGCTGGGCCTGACTCAGGATTCAATCAGCAACCTGGCTAAAGACATTATTTTTGGTCAGCTGCGTTTGGTCGTGGCCACCATGGAAATCGAGGAAATTAACAGTAACCGCGATAAATTCCTGGCTGCTGTTTCGTCGAATGTGGAAGCCGAACTTAAGAAAATAGGTTTGAAGCTGATTAACGTGAACGTGACCGACATCAACGACGAGTCGGGCTATATTGAAGCGCTGGGAAAAGAAGCTGCTGCCAAAGCGATTAACGATGCCAAGAAGAGCGTGGCCGAGAAAAACCGCGATGGTGAAATTGGTCAGGCTGAAGCTCACCAGGAACAGCGTGTGCAGGTTGCAAAAGCCGATGCTGTTGCTGTTGAGGGTGAGAACATCGCTAAAATTACCATTGCCAATTCGGATGCCGAACGCCGTGAAAAAGAAGCTGAAGCCCGCCGTAAAGCAGTTGCTGCCGAAAAAGTAATGGAAGCCAAAGCGCTTGAAGAAGCTTATGCCGCCGAGAAAGAAGCTGAAATTGCCCGCGCCTTGCGTGAGAAAGCTACCCAAACCGCCAATGTGGTGGTTTCGGCCGAAATCGACAAACAAAAGGTTGAAATCGACGCAGAAGCAGTTGCCGAACAAACCCGCCGCATTGCCAAAGGGGAAGCCGATGCCATTTACATGAAGATGGAAGCTCAGGCAAAGGGTATTTACGAAATTCTGAGCAAGCAGGCTGAAGGGTTCGACCACCTGGTGAAAGCTGCCGGAAACAATTCGAAAGACGCGGTGATGTTAATGATTGCAGACAAACTTCCTGAACTGGTGAAAACCCAGGTTGAAGCCATCAAAAACATCAAGATTGATAAAGTTACGGTTTGGGAAACCGGCAATGGGAAGGACGGCAAAACATCAACCGCCAACTTTATGCAGGGAATGCTTGGTTCTATCCCTCCGCTCGATGATGTGTTTAAATCGGCCGGTCTGGAATTGCCCGACATTCTGAAGGGAAGTCAGACTCCGCCTATAAAAATTGAGGAAACAAAGCCGGAACCTAAAGCTTAAATCCGGTGTTTTGAAATAATTAAAAAGAGCTGTCTCCTGAATGGGAACAGCTCTTTTCTGTTGAATATTCTTGTTTACAGCATTCACGGCTTACTGCACGATGCCTGTGGCTGAACCATTTTCGGATTGGCTTCGATGGTCGAAATCACCTTCAGCAATTGCTCGCCCATGCCAATTTTGTAGCCCGCCGAGTAGAGATAAACATTTCCGGCAGCATCGCAGAACAATACCAGCGGCAGTTTTTCCTTTAATCCGGTGCCATAAATGGCCGAAATGGCGCTCAAAATCTGGTCGTTCGGATCGATTCCACTCTCAATTTTGGCTGGCAACTGGTAGGTTTTCAGCACTCCGGCCTGACCGGCTTTTTCGGCTGGCATGGCAAATACGAATTGGCCACCCCATTTGTTGAAATGATCGACATACGGACCAAGGTCATTCAAAATATGCTTCGACGGCTCCTTGTCGGGGTCGAGCACCACCAAAACAGCGTATTTGCCGCCCACTATCGACGACAGGTTTACATTCTTCCCATCGCTTGTTTTTTGCAGGTTCAGCGCGTTAAAATCGAGTTTTCCGCTTGGTTTCAGCTCGCCCGATTGTTTACGCAATTCAACCGGCACGGTGGTTTGTTTGCCTTTTTCAATGGTGAAGAAGGTCATTTTGCTCAGCACAGAGCCATCCTGCTGACGGTTTCCGGTAACCAGCGCGTATTGTCCCACTTCCAGTTCGATCGGTTTGGCGGCGTTGGTCAGGTTGCCACCTTCCGGAAATTCGAGCGTGCGGTAAAATCCGTTTTTCAGGAAGCCAATGGTGTAATGCAGGTAATATTGCGGTGCCACGGCGCTGCCTTTATCAGTCAGCTTCAGCAAACCTTTTTCGGGTTGTGCAACCACCGACTGATCGAAACCGGCACGCAGCCATTGGCCGTTTTTGTTATACTCCGGAATTTGTGTTTCAGGGTTCAGTCGGGCAGGAATGCCAAAGGTACGGCACGCAGCCACAAAGAAAATGTCGCGCGAAAGCGGATCGGCCACACGCAGGTTGTACACGCCAATCGGGGTGAGCGGCGCACGCGAATGTTTATTGGCCTCGGAGTTCACACTGATATTTTCGCGAATCCAGTTGGTCAGCGCCGAAATATCATTGCGAGTCGACTGCGCCATTTCGTGACCGAACGAAGTTGCCAGGAAGCTGCGCCATGCACTCAGGTTTTCCAGGGCGATGCGCGGGGCGAGAACGTATTTTGTGAACAGTTCTTTATTCGGAACCTGTTTTTGCAAACCGAGTTGTGCGGTTTGTGTCAGATGGTCTGTCAGAATCGATTCGGGAGCATCGCTGTAATCTTTGTCGGCCAGTTGGATGGCCAGTTCCAGAACTGTGCTGCGGTTGGTCGGGGCATTCTTTTCGAGGTAAGCCGAAATCTGGTCCCAGTTGCCGTAGCTCAATTTGATGAACCGGTAAATGGTATCGAATGGCAGTTGGGTTTTGGCGGCAAATTCTTTCACCCAAGCTGAGTCCTTGAATGTTTTCATATAGGCATTCCGGATCGAATCTTCTTTGGCCAACCGGATGTCGTTGGCTTTCTTTTGCTCGGGAGTGACTTTTCTTTCCACTCTGGCGGCATGTGGCGGAACCAAATCCCAGGTTTCGCTTGTGTTGGCCGGTTTGGTTTGGTTCAGCACCAGTTGCAGCGTATCTTTTTCAGGAATGGAGAAGCGTTGATAGCCGAACTTACCGTCTTTGGCTGCCCAGATGACCAGATCACCCATACCGGTTGTCAGGCTCGAAAAGCCCTGCTTGTTGGTAAAGCCGGTGGCAATCGGGTAATATTCGGCGTAGTTGTACAACTGAAATTCAACTTTGACGCTGTCGGCAGGCGTACCATCCTCGTTTTTCAAAGCAATGGTTACCTTTTTCGTGGTGGCATAATGCGAGGTGAGGTTCAGTTCCGCGAAACGTTCTTCGGGGGTGAGCACTTCCTCCGAACCAAAATATTTTCCGTAGGCGCGGGTGTGCACCAGCATCACGCGTTTGGCAGGCTCGTCGAACCAGCCCATGTCGAGATCAACATCGGGTTCGCAGGCGCCGAGGTAGTGCCATTTGCCGTCGATCCAAACTTCCACCCAGGCGTGATTGTCGTCGGAGTGAGCCCAGCGCGGCGTGTACACCTGGCGGGCCGGGATTCCGGCGGTGCGCAAAGCAGTTACGGTGAAAGTCGATTCTTCGCCACAACGTCCGAAGGTCTTTTTTACCGTGCTGAGCGGTGCGCTGGTGCGCGAATCGGTTCCGCGGTAGTTCACCTTTTCGTGGCACCAGTGGTTAATTTCGAGCGCGGCCTGCTTCATGTCCATGCCTTTTACCCGATTGGTGATTTCGTTGTACATCACTTCGCGGAAATTGTCGAGGTTTTCGTTGTTCACGCGCAAAGGCAGCACGAAATGCAGGAATTCTTCCTCCGGAATAGTTTTTCCCCAGTGCATTTCGGCACGGGCTTTCAGGCTATATTGAACGTTTTTCAGGAAAAATTCAGGCTGATAATCGGCCAGGTCGCTCAACGGCGCGTAGGCATAGATGAATTCGAGTGCCTGCTTTTCTTCCGCAGAAAGTTTCTGGTCGAAAATAGTCCAGATCGGGGTCTGGCTTTTGGCGGTCAACTCTTTCTGAACCGTCAGCATGTGCTGAATGTCGGCTAAACGTTCCTGATTTTGAATTAAGGCTTTCTCTTTGTTACATGCAACAAAAAGAACGATAATCAGGAGAACGGATAAAATTTTGTTGGTCATAGTAATGGCAAATCAAAGTTTTTACAAAAGAAGAAAATTTTTAAATGAAATAGGCTGATGTTAATCTTCAGATTATGAATTTAATAACTAAGGGAAACTTATTAAAATAACTGATCCAGAGCTGATTGAGGTGATGCGGTTGTAAATTCCCGTCAAACACATTCGATCTTAAACCAACGACTGGTTTGCGACGGCCAAAAACTATGTCGATAAACAAGCTGAATTGCAAAACAAGGTGCTCCATTTTAACGTTTAAGTGCTTGTATGTGAAATAATTTAATCTGACAAAATGAATTCTCCTGAAACTATCGATAGCAATGCCAATCCCTGGATTAAAATCAATGAAAATCTGGCAAAATACCTGACCCCCAGTCTGGGGAGAAGCATCTGGCAAATTACAAATACCTTTGTTCCATACGTAGGTTTATGGATTTTAGTCGTGTACAGTCTTTCTGTTTCGTACTGGCTGACAGCTTTTCTTATCGTTCTGGCGGCAGGATTTCTGGTTCGGCTGTTCATTATTTTTCATGACTGCGGACACGGATCGTATTTTAAATCGCAGAAAGCCAACCGGATTGTCGGAGTATTTTTCGGGATACTTGCTTTTACTCCATACGACAAATGGCACAACCAGCATATGCGGCACCACGGCACGGTGGGAAACCTCGACAAACGTGGAGTGGGCGATGTGTGGACAATGACCAGGGAAGAATACCAGACAAGCGACAAGTGGAATCGACTCAAATACCGGATTTACCGCAATCCGCTGGTCATGTTTGGCATAGGTTCGCTGTACGTATTCCTGATTCAAAACCGCCTGACCAAAAAGGAAATGACCAAAAAGGAGAAACTGAATGTGTATTTCACCAACGTTGCACTGCTTCTTATTTTTACCGGGATGAGTTTTGCCATCGGTGTCGGAACTTTCCTGATCATTCAGCTTTCGATCCTTTATATTGCCGCTATTTCAGGGCTTTGGTTGTTTTACCTGCAACACCAATACGAAGATGTGGCCTGGTTCAGGAGCAAGGACTGGAATTACCGGACAGTTGCGCTGAAAGGCAGTTCGTTTGTCAAATTTCCGAAACTGCTGCAATGGTTCTCCGGAAATATCGGGTTTCATCACATTCATCACCTGAACGCCCGGATTCCCAAATATTATCTCAATACCTGTTACCGCGAAATTTCCGTTTTTAAGGAAGTAAAACCGGTCACTTTCCTGATGAGCCTGAAATCGCTGAAGCTCCGCTTGTGGGACGAACAAATCCAAAAGATGGTATCCTTTAACGGAAGGTATTAATCTTATAAACCACACAGGCACGTGGGGTACAACAGAATAATTAATTCTGGGTAACCTATGTGTCTGTGTGGTTCACTGTTTTTACCAGTTTAGCTTGAAAAATCCACTTCCCAAAGGTTTCAGGACGACCGTTCCGCCGGAAATATTTTCTCCGATGGCATTCACCGGTGCGATCTTAAAAGGAGTTCCGGAAATCTGTTTCAACGAAGCCAGATCTGCGGGTTTGCCATCGGTTTCGCGAACCTGCACAAGTATAGCTTTCTCTCCTTTATCCGGTTGGGCATTCACCAGAACTACATTTTCGGGCCAGCCTGAAACCAATGATTTTTGCCAAACCGGTTCGCCTTTGCCACCTCCGGGCAAAATGCGGGTCAGGAAAGGCACACGCGTTCCCCAGCCAAAACGGGTGGCTTCGCCGTTCGACACATCGCTGCCCGATGTGAGGTAGTACGACCATTCGTGCTGCCCTTTCTGATCGGGATTAAAGTTGGTCACCCAGTAATTGTTCATTGGCCACGAATACATGTGCGTGGTTTCTGGCAATGCTCCAACTTTGTAGCGCCCGGTGTTGATACCGCCAAACTGCATGAGTGGAATTTCGGGACTACCCATGATAATCTGAGCTTCATTATTTCGGAGTACCGAGAAATGCTGCACGGTGTTCCAGTCGTTCGACGAGCCCGGAATCTGATCTTTTCCGGCCTCCACCACACCGCCCTGCACATCGAAATACAGTTTCCCATTGTCTAACTGAAACGGGAATGCAATGTAAATTCCTTCCGGATCGACAATTGGTTTTTTTACGATTGAATACGCCAGATCGATGCGTTTGGTGGTATTGAACAGGCGTATTTCCATGTCCACATCGTAGCCTTCGTACGAAGCGGCGGTTTTTCCTTTCAGGCGGATGGTATTCCAGACCTGACCTTCGGAATAGCTGTCGAAACGGGCTTCGTCAAACGGAAAACGTTTGAAATCGTCCAACCGTTTCTGCTCCATCTGGTGACGGTTGCCCAGCAGTTCATAGATGAATTCGCCCATCGCATGTGGCGCTTTCGGATCAACCAGTTCTTTGTTCAGGTTTTTATCGAACCACGAAGTCAGCACCGCTCTTTTCGGGTCAACCTGAACCGAATACCACTGATTTTCGAGCTTTGTGGTCAGCGTTTTGGTTTGTTTTTCCTGAAGCCCGTCAACCGGCTCGAACTGTAATTTTTTATATCCGAATGCCGGAATATCTTTCACCCAGATGGCCCAGTAAGTGCCGTCGGAACGATGACTTAACGCCTGCGCCTGGTAAATAGTTCCGGCCTGATCGGTAATTTTGGGATGTGTATTTCGGGGCAATAATTGATGGTCGATGTACACCGTCACCAGCCCGTCGCGGTTCCAGTTGAGGGTGTTGTAAACTACCAGCGTTGGTTTGGCTTCGTTTTTCAAATGACTTTGCAGCAAGCCCATCGTTTCTTCACCCACCATTTTGGCCCGTCGGAACGACTCCCACGCATACGATTCCTTGATGGCCCGCTGCTCCATAGTTTGCGCATGATAGGGCTCGCGCACGCTCTCGGAATAACCGGTGGTGTGCTCGGTGTAAAACAACAGCGCGTTGTTCACCAGGTCAATTCGTTCGTCAATATTTTTGGGCAATACGGAACCTTGAAGTCCGGCCATTGCCAAACCTCCGGAATTAGCTGTCAGATCCGACTGTGCTTTGCGGGCAGCAGCCACTTCGCGGGCCGAAGCGCCAAAACCATCGGTCCACCAGTCGGGCCAGGCGCCGCGATAAACCGGAAACGACGAAGCATATTTGCCTTCCATTTCTTCGAAAAAAGCGGTTGCAGTGGAGGTTTTCAGCTTGGGCCATTCGTATAACTCGTTCCATTTGCGAATGACTTCGGAAGCAATAGTCGAGGGTGGCGAATTATCGGTCAGGTATCCGGAGTGCTGAATGGAAATAACATCGTATTCGTAGCCTTTCTCTCCCAGCGAAGTGAGGTAATTCAGGAGGCGGGTTTCGAAATTCGGAATATCGCCTTTGTCAATCTGGAAAACGGTATTCCCGGTCATGTAGTGCTCAGCGCGGTAGGCCAGCATGCGGTTTCCGGAGGGCGATTCCCACCAGAAAAGCGTTGGCTTGTCGAAACAAATCAGCGCGCGGTGGCCGTGAGTTCCCATGTTGAGGTATTTTACGCCCAGGTCGTGATAAAAATCATTCATGCACCAGGCAATGCCGTTCACGTCGTTTTGCATGGCCATCAACGGCTGCAATCCGTTTTCCTTAAAGCGTTTCAGTGGCTGAAGCGAAGCCGCCAAAACCTGCTCTTCGGGCAGTTCGTCGAAGTTAAAATACATCGATGCAATTTCGATGCGGCCTTCTTTCACGCGCTTTTTAAACCGTTCGATTTGTTCGGCCGGGCGACATTTCAGGAATTCGTCAACTGCCCACGCGGCTTCGCAGGTCCAGCGGAATTTGGCGGCATCGGGATAGCTGTCGGTGGCATCGCAGTAGTCGAGCGCGTAATCGATGTAGCGCAGGTGTTCTGCCAGAATTTCGGTTTGCGAGCGGGTGTACCCAATGTCGGTGTGCGAATGCTGCACCAGATTCACCTGCCACTGACGCACAGGGAATTGTTCAAGTTTTAATTCCTGATTGAAATTTCCGGCTTCGAGACGGAATTTGACCGTCTTTTTTTGTTTGACTTCAGGAAGCCCCAGACGCAGGTAATTCGACCCGAAAACCAACTGCTGTTCTTTAACGAGCTTGCCGTTGAGGTAAATTTTGGCGGTTTGCGGCATCCCGAAGTAGAGAACCGTGCCTGAAGCCAATTGCATGTTTTGGCCGTTTTCTTTGATAATTGCCGGGAACGGGCGAACGGTCAGACCTGATCGGACAGGCATCTGGAAAGTCATGTACCACGAGGTTTTCTGGTCATTTCCACCGGTCATTTTCAGCGTAAGTGGTTTTCCTTTTTCCACCTTTCCCGAAGGAATCCGCAGAAACATAAACCCGAACTTATCGCCGTGCTGGTCTTCCATGTCGGAATGAAAAAACAGTTCGGCGCCATCGGCCGACTGAATCTTCCAGTCTTTTTTGCTGTCGGTATGGAAGATGATTTTTTGCTGATTATTCACGGTCAGGGTCATGTCGGCAAAGCCCGGACTGGAGCCAATTCCGGCCAGCCAGGCAAAGGTGACATACTTTTCGCTGACGACAGATGGCACTTTTTCGGTTTGCCATTCCATGCTGTATTTGCCGTCGGTGGCGCGAATGATCAGCGATTTTTCAACTCCCGAAACCGATGAATGGTACGAAAAATCGTCACCCGAAATTTTTCGGTCAAACCCGTTGACCAGGTGGTCGTCGGTCGTAATCAGGCTTTGCCCGAATCCCGCCAGGGAAAGGAGAACAAGGCCGATCATCCATGTGATTTTATTCATAAGCTGTTCATTAGGTTTTTGTTTCCAATTTTTTTACTGGCATTCCAGTTTAATAACCACCGCTTCCTGCGATGCAAGAGATGCTCTGAGATTCTTGGGAATCAATACGTTTAAGCGGCCATTGGCCAACTGTACGGTAAGTTTCTGCCGCGTTGCAATCAGGCTTGCTTTTGGCTTTCCGGGCATTTTGGTGCTGACAGAGATTTCGGCAGGCAATTCTTTTTCGTTTTTTGCAGGCAGGTAAATGGCATAAATCGTTCGGTCGTTTTTAGCGGTGTACGACACCTGTCCTTCGCTGAAGGGCTCAACAGGATGGGTGTCGTAAATGGCTTCACCGTTCACATTGAGCCATTTGCCAAACGCCTCCAGGTTTTCATAAACCTTGGGTTCGAATTCACCTTTCCCGTTTGGACCGATTCCGAGCAACAGGTTACCGCCTTTGGACACAATATTGACCAGCAAATTGACCAGCTCTTTGGAGGATTTATACCGGTCGTTCGGAACCCAGCCCCATGCCCCGCCCATGGTGATGCAGCTTTCCCACGGGACCGGCAGTGCTTTTTCCGGAGTTTTTTGCTCGGGCGTTAAATAGTCTTCGTATTCGCTTTGCACCCAGCGATCGACAACCAGCATTCCGGGTTGTTTGGCTCGTGCCCGCTCGGCAATCAGTTTCATGTTGATGTCCATATCGTGCGGATAAACGCAGAATTCCTTTACCTTCTCGGTGATTGAAGATTTGGGCATCACCCAGCAACCGTCCAGCCATAAAATATCTACTTTCCCGTATTCGGTGGTCAGTTCGTTGATTTGATTTTGGGTGTAATCCACAAACTTCTTCCAGCGGTCGGGGTGTTTGGTGATGTCGTACGAAGGGTTACGGTCTTTGGGCGGATAATAAGGCCACCAGAAATAGGGCGTTGTCCAGTCGGGCTTCGAGAAATAAACGCCGGTAGCCAGTCCTTCTTTTCGGGTGGCATCCAAAACTTCCTTCAAAACGTTCGACTTCGGGTTGGATGAAAACGGGCATTCCTTGTCGGTGACTTTAAAATCGGTGTATTTTGTGTCGTACAGGCAAAATCCATCGTGGTGCTTCGAGGAGTAAATCATGTATTTTGCTCCTGAATTTTTAAACAATTTTGCCCATTTCTCCGGATCAAAATTCACCGGATTGAATCGCTTTTTCGTATTTCGATAGTCAGTGCAAAATTGATAATAATCGTCGTAACCGTCGCGCGTGATCCATTCTTCGGGACACAAAGCCCACGATTCGATAATACCCAGCTCGGAGTAAAGGCCCATGTGAATGAGCAAACCAAACTTGTATCCCTGCCATTTCTGAAGGTTTTTCATGACCAAAGGATCTTTGGGCCAGGTGTATCCAAATTCGTTCGACAACTGCTGAGTCAGTTTTGCGGTCATCGGATCATCTTTCCCCTGGGCAATGGCGTTGCCTGATGTAAACACCAGGGCTAAAAGTAGCAGGAGGCCTGTTTTTAAATTCATTTTCTGATGCATTTTATTTATAAACTACTGATTTTTAATTCTTGGCTAAATCTTCAAACATCCGGATGGCGGTAAACAACACACCCGCTTCGCCGCGGAAAGTACCCGAACCGCGCGGTTTGTTATCTACCGAATACCATTCGTAGAATCCGTTGTTGTCTTTGACCCGTTTCAACATAGGCTGAATCTGCTCGTAAGCTTCCTGCGCAAACCCGTTTTTGATGAGCTCCTGAATCATCCGTCCGCCAAACCAGGTCCAGTCGCCACCGTTTTGGTAACTGTATTCCGGATTCATGATTTTGTTGGCAAAATATCCTTTCGGATAAGGCGGGTAAAGTGTCAGCCCGATGGAAGCAGCTCCGGCCTGTTTCACCCGTTTCACCATTTCGTCGATGGAAATTTTGATTTCCTCTTTGCTCAGCAACCCGGCTTCGATGGCAATGGCTGTTCCGCCGAAATAATAAATTTCATTTTCGTTGAAATCGGCAGGGAAAGGCGAACCCTTTTCCAGGTAAATATGCGGAATGAATTTTTTCTTGTCGTTATCCCACAGATGTTTCCGGCAGTTTTGCGCAATGCTGTCCCGAATCGGAGCCCATTTGGTTTGGGTCGCCGGGAGCATTTCGGTGAGGTTGTTGAGAGCAATCACAAACATCGCATTGTCGTAAATGTCGATGGCCGGATGGGTGTTGGCATCCAGATCGACTCCCCAGCCATGTTCGGGCTGAACATCGCCCCAGTCGGCCGTTGTAGCGCCAATGATAAGTCCGTATTTTTCAGTGAAGCGGTTTTTCATCAGGAAGTCCATCGCTGCTTCCAAACGTTCGGCCACCGTTTTGTCGCCAACCTTTTCGGTCAGGATGGTGCTGTCGCCGGTCAGTTTTATGTATTTGGAAACCGCCTGAATCAGCGAACTTTCCTGATCGGTTTCCACGGAGTTTTTGTGGGCGGCATACCTGGGTTCGAGGTTCGAATAGCTGAAATCATAAGCCACCGGGCCAACCTTTTCGATGGGTGTAAAGCCGTCGATGATATTTCCATCGTCGCCCTGCATCCGGCAAAAGACCAGCAGATTCTCTTTCAGCTCCTCCTTCGGAAATACCTGCTCAGCCAGTTCAATAAAGGTGTTGTAATCACGAATCCACACTTCGCGGTAACCATCGCCGGCATTGAAACCGGTTTTCATGATTTCGAGCGCCTTGGATTTCACAAAAGGGAAATACTCGTTTTGAGCGATTTTCGCGGCCAGTTCTTTGTTGATGGCCTCTTTTTTCACCGGCGTTGAGCAGGCAAAAGCAATCGTCAGAAAAATAAAAAGTGTTGTGAGATTTTTCATCGTTGGTATTCAGTTCGTTGGTTTGTCAGTCAATTTTTACAGATTTTGGCATTGCATTCCAGCCTTCGGCGACCAAAAGGAGAGATTTCGCTTTAACCGACTCCGGAAGCAACGACCGGTCGATCGTGATTTTCTTCTTTTCGCCCGGCAGCAAGGTGAGGTAATTGTCGCTCATAAAAACAGGCAAAACAAGTTCACCGCTTTTTTCGTCAACCAGTTTCAGGCGGATAAAAAAGGCTGTTTCTCCTGATGGATTGCTGATTTGTGCCGCATTTTGATCGCTCTCAATTTGAAGTTCAACAGGTTTCAGTTCGTTCAGCTTTTCATAGCTTTTCCCGGCTTTGGCCAGCCAGTAAAAATTCTCGTCTTTCAGCGCTCCGTCTTTGTTTTTCAGCCTGAGACGCAAAAAGAAAACATCGTCGGTCACCAATTGGGTGTTCACTTTTCTCAGCACAGTCACCGAGTTGGCTTTCACCGAGGCCGGAACTTTTTCTTCGGAAATCAACTTCCCGTGAATATCATACAATTCAGCCGAAACTGACAGGTCTTTCTGGTCGAAAAGTGTTTGGTTGACAATGCAAGCCGACGAATCGTTGAGGTTGAGCTGAATGTGCAGAGGAACTGCCCCATGCTGCTGACCGTAAAAACCGCCATTCTGTTCCAGAAAAACATCGTAAAACTGACCGCGCAACGCCGTCCACGGGTTTTGATTTTTCCAGACCAGCATTCCGGTGTAATTGTTCCACATTCCGGCGTTGAAGCCCTCCTGAAGTGCGCGGTATTGCTCGTAATTGACCAACTGCGCTTTTTTACAGAAGTCGTCAATTCCATCCACTTTTCCGTATTGACTGATGAAATTTCCATAACCCAGGTATTTGTGGTAGCGCCAAACGGTGTTCGCACGGTCTTCAACCGGCGGTCTTAAATCTTTTTCCTCCATCATTTTGCGCATGGATTCCACGTTCGGAACGCCCACCGACCCCAGTTCAGGATTGAACGGATAAGAAGTCACGGTAAAGAAATTGGCCGGATTTTGTATGCCGTATGGTCCGTCGCCATTGCCTCCCAGCGTATTGGTGGCCAGTTCGGGCGAGGTGGATTCATTCAGGTAAAAGCGGGTTCCGTCGTATTGCGGGAAAACTTCTTTCTTCAGCGTTTTGTCGATATCGGCTGGAGGCGGAAACTCATTTCCACCACACCACAAATACAGGCTCGGATGATTGCGCAGCATTTTCACCTGATCGATCACCGATGTGACAAACAACGAATGTTTGTCGGGATAGGCGCGGCGGCGCTCCTGCGATTCCTTTTTCATCGGGTCGAACCAGCGGCCGTTGCAGTCGCCCGAAATCCACAAATCCTGCCAAACCAGCAATCCGTATTTGTCGCAGGCCTCGTAAAATTCCGGTCGCTCGGTCATGGCGCCACCCCAAACACGAATCATGTTCATGTTCATTCCAGCGTGCATTTTCACCTCGGCTTCGTAGCGCTCTGGCGACAGGCGCAGCAGGGCATCGGAGGCAATCCAGTTTCCGCCCTTGATAAAAATGTCCTGCCCGTTGACCGAAAAGATTTGAGCCCGAAGCTTTTCGTCGAAGCGGTTGCCGGTTTCGCGGACTCCAAAGGTCACCTTTTCCGCATCAGATGCTTTTCCGGTGGAAAGTATAAACGAAAACTCCATGGTATAAAGCGGGTGTTCGCCAACGCTGTTGGGCCACCAAAGCTGTGGGTTGTCCATTTTTATCTCCGGAAGAGAGACTGTTTGTTGCGTTTCGGGAGCCAGTTCTACCGTTTTCGAAACTTCCAGTTGGCCACAGCGGGCAATCAGCCGGCCGCTCAGTTTTTCTCCGGAAGTGTTAACCAGATCGGCAGTTGCAGCGATAAAGGCAGGTTCCTGTTTTCCGGAGGGAAGCCGTTTGCCCGGAACGCGTGTACGAATAAACGGATCGCGCAAATCGACCGGACCGGTGGTTTCGAGTGAAACTTCGTCCCAAATGCCAGTGTTGCGGTCGCGGATGGGGCAAATTCAGTCCCAGCCTGCCGTGAATTGCATGGCCACCGATTTGCCGATAACTCCGTCTCCACCTTGCCCATCGGGCTTTCCGGGTGGATCGGGCGGATGCACGATAACTGCCAATCGGTTTGTTCCTTTTTCAAGAAAAGGAGTGATCCGGTATTTTTCGCGCAGAAACATGCCCTCGTGCGTATCAGCATTCACCCGTTTACCGTTCAGGAAAACATCGGCCGTATAATTGATTCCCCTGAAATTCAGCCAGACCTGCTGATCGGGTTGTCCTTCAGGAAACTGAAATTCGTTGTAAAACCAATAGGTATATTCGCCGACACCAGTTTGGTAAATGTCGGGTATGAGTTCGTTGTTCATCCCGAAAAACGGGTCGGGAACTTTTTGGTTGTGCAACAGGGTGGTCAGCACGGTTCCGGGAACGACGGCATCCATCCAGTCGTAAAACTGAAAGTTTTTGCCGGTTATCGCGGTACCGTCCACCAAAACTTCCGAGGCCTTTTTCGCCTTCCAACCCGAATGCAGCTTAATTACAGACTCCTGAGCGATTGACTGACCGGCAATCGCAATCAGCAAAATGAGTAAAATCACCTTTGGCCTCATGGTTTTTGGTTTTAGTTGTTGACCTGACTGATTTTCAATACAACAGCATATTTTGAGGGTAACGCTTTGGAAGCGCTTTCAGGAACGATGATACGAAATCCGTCGCCATCGGTTTTCCATTTCAGCGTGTTGGTTTTGGTACCGACGAACGAAATTTTGGCTCCCCTGGCCGGAGTGAATCCTTTGACCTGAATTTCGGCCGGAAGCATTTCGTTGTCGGCCAGCAGGTAAATCACATTGGCCGATCCGTCTTTTCCCCGGGTGAAGCGCAGTTTGCCGTCGTAATAAGGGGCAATGGTGCGGGTATTGTAAATCGCATCACCATTAATTTTTAGCCAGGCTCCAATTTCTTCCAGACGGCTATAGGCTTCATCGTACCAGGTTCCGTCGGGGCCCGGGCCAATATTGAGCAACAGGTTCCCGCCTTTGGCCACAATGTCGGTCAACATGTGAATCACCTTGCGGGTTTCCATCATTTTGGCGTTGTACGAGAACGACCAGCCACCGCCCAAAATCATGCACGACTCCCACGGATAGGGCAACATTTTTTCGGGAACCTGATTCTCTGGAGTGAGGTAATTCTGGTTTTTACCTTCCACGGCGCGGTCAACCACAATGCAATCGGGTTGTTTGGCGCGGATTTTATCGACTAGCTCATCCATTTTGATGTCCTGGTTGGCCATTTTTTTATACCGGTAGCCGGGAACCCGCTGCGGTTTTTCGGTAGGCTGATCGTGTTTTTGTACCTGACCACCGTCGAACCACATTAAATCGATCTTTCCGTAGTTCGAGCAAATTTCCATTACCTGGTTGTGGGTAAAATCGGTGAAACTTTTCCAACGTTCGGGATAGCGCTCCAGATCGTAATTCGGGTTTCGGTCGAAGGGAGGGAATTGCGGCCACCAGTAGTCGGGGCTGTGCCAGTCTGGTTTCGAAAAATAGGCGCCAATCCATAAGCCCTCGTTGCGGAAAGCATTGAAAATCTCTTTGGCAACGTCGGCTTTTGGGTTGGTATGGAACGGACAATCTTTCGAGGTAATCTTGTAGTCGGTGTATTTCGTGTCGAACATGCAGAAGCCGTCGTGGTGCTTGGTCGTAAAAACCACGTATTTCATCCCGGCGTTTTTGGCAGCTTTGGCCCATTTCTCCGGATCAAATTTCGTCGGATTAAACGTCTTTCCGAGGCTTTCGTATTTTGTTTTGTACCTGAAATAATCCTTCACGGTGTCGGGCACGCACCAGCCTTCGTCTTCGGGACAAATCGACCACGATTCGACGATTCCCCACTGGCTGTAAGGTCCCCAGTGCATGAGCAAGCCAAATTTGATGTCCTGCCACTGGTCGATCCGTTGCTGAATGCGCGGATTTGGATCGGGTATATACACTTGTTCTTCGTGCTGAGCCCAGGTTGTCAGTGCCGACAACATCGTGATCATGAATAAAATCCGGATGCGTTTCATATCGTTTTCGTTAGGTTTTGAAATTTCCGTTGATCGATCGGTCTTCCTCTGAAGAATGAGGAAAGTAAAGTTTATACTTTTTAAATTTTTTTACAAACTTACTTAAAGTTATTACAATAAATAATGATTGCAAAAAGAAATTGTTTTATCTTGGCGGTATAAAATCAAATTAAAACGACAATGAAACAACGAATTACATCAGTTCTCGTTTTGCTTTGCTGCCTCGGATTCTGGGGATGCCAGCCGGCCAAAACTTTTACTGAAGATGAAATCGCTCTCATACCACAGGTTCAAAAAATGAGTTTGGGAGAATCATCGTTCAGGCTGAAGAAAGGAACCAAATTCATTGTTGAAAACGTTGACCAGCAGATTATCGCCAGTCAGTTTGCCGATTCGTTCGAAAAAGTAAGCGGATGGAAATTACAGGTCATTGTTGGAGGCAACGAAGGATCGAATAAAATCATTTTCAAAACCGAGCCTTTGATGGCTCCGGAAGCTTACTCAGTTGATATTCAGAAAAATCGAATTGAAGTTAAAGCAGCCAAACCTGCCGGGTTTTTCTATGCGATGCAAACCATCAGGCAACTACTTCCGGTTGAAATTGAACGCGACCGCAAACAGGAACAGGTAGAATGGCTGGTTCCCGCAGTGAGCATTACCGACAGTCCGGCGTTTAAATGGCGCGGTTTTATGCTCGATGTGTCGCGTCATTTCTTCCCGAAGGAAGATGTTTTGCGCATGATTGATAATCTGGCTTTGCACAAAATCAACACCCTGCATCTGCATTTGGTCGATGACCAGGGCTGGCGAATCGAAATCAAAAAATACCCGAAACTTACCGAAGTGGGCGCGTGGCGGGTTGACCGCGAAGACAAGCACTGGAATTCGCGACCCAAACAGGAGCCTGGAGAAAAGGCCACTTATGGCGGATTTTATACTCAGGAAGATATCAAAGAAATGGTGGCCTATGCGCAAAAGCGATTCATCACCATTGTTCCTGAAATTGAAATGCCGGCTCACGTAACTTCTGCTTTGGCAGCCTATCCGCAATATTCGTGTACCGGCGGACCATTTACCGTTCCTCCCGGGGGCGTTTGGCCCATCACCGATATTTATTGCGCCGGAAAAGATTCGACATTCCTTTTCCTGGAAGACATCCTGACGGAAGTGATCAACTTGTTTCCCTCGAAATACATTCACATTGGCGGCGACGAAGCCACCAAAACCGAATGGGAAAAATGCCCCGACTGCCGCAAACGGATGAAAGCCGAAAATCTGAAAGAAATCAATGAACTGCAGAGCTATTTCATCAAGCGAATTGAAAAGTTCATTAACTCGAAAGACCGCGTTTTGCTGGGCTGGGATGAAATTCTGGAAGGCGGACTGCCACCAAAAGCCACCGTGATGAGCTGGCGGGGAATCCAAGGAGGAATTGAAGCTGCCAAACAGGGTCACGACGTGGTAATGACTCCGGGAACACCCTGCTACTTCGATCATTATCAGGGTCCGATGGATCAGGAACCACTAGCGATTGGCGGATACAACCCGTTGAGCAAAGTGTATGGTTTTAACCCGGTTCCTGAAGAACTCGACGCAGAAGCTGCCAAACACATCCTCGGGGGTCAGGCAAACCTGTGGACGGAATATGTGCCGAACCTGAAACACGCCGAGTACATGACCTTTCCGCGAATTGGCGCATTGGCTGAAGCTCTGTGGAGCCCGAAAGAAACCCGCAACTGGGAGGACTTTTCGCGCCGTATTCAGCAATTCATGAAACGCTACGACGAACTGGGAATCAATTATTCGAAGAGCGCTTACAAAGTGACTGCCCAATCGTCATTCAATCCGGAGAAAAAGCAACTGGCTGTTAGCTTGCAAGGCGAACTTTCCGGAGTGGAAATTCACTATACCACCGACGGAACCGAGCCCACCGTCGAATCGCCCAAATACAGTGAGCCGGTTTTAATCGAACAAACCACCACGCTGAAAGCGGTGACAACGATCAATGAAGCTCCTGCCGAAAAGGTGCTCAGCCAGTTGTTCAACCTCAACAAAGCTACCGTGAAGCCCATCAAATACCTCATCCCGTATAGCCCGAACTACCAGGGAACAGGTGAATATACATTGGTGAACGGAATCCAGGGAAGCACCAATCACAGCGATGGCGAATGGCAGGCATGGAACGGAACCGATATGGAAGTGATCATCGACTTGCAGGGGACAACCGAAATCAGCAAACTGTCGGTCGGAACGCTTCAAAGTGTTGGTTCGTGGATTTTCCTGCCGAAAAAGGTTGAATTCTTTGTTTCAGAAGACGGACAAAAATTTGAGAAAGTGGGAGAAGTGCTTAGCGATGGCGATCCGCTTTCAGGAGAAAAAAGCCGGAACCAACTGACATTGACGATCAATCCGACCAATGCAGGTTTTGTAAAAATAGCCGTGCGCAATTTTGGCAAGGGGCCGAAGGGTCATGCTGCCGAAGGAAAACCGGTTTGGCTGTTTGTCGATGAAATCGTGGTGGAATAAATCAATCAATTCCTGAAATATCAAACGGGGTGACAGCTTTGGCTGATCACCCCGTTTTCATTATCATGGCTTCATCCCCATCACCCTGATGTAACTTTCGTTCACCTTGCAATTAGCGTATTTGCAGTTTTCGATGAGTTGCAGCATCGCCTTTTTCACCATTTCCTGATCGGGACGTGCAGCGCGTATTTCGGCAAAGTTCGTGCGCGGAGCTTCCGTAAATTCAATAATTTTCTCCCAGTTTTCGGGCTGTGGAATCGACATCATTCCCCGCGGGCTGTTCATCTTTTTATACGGCCAATAAGTCCAGCCAATGTTGTTGCGTTCCATCAGGCGGGTCCAGGCAGCTATCCACTGATCCGTATTTTCGCCGGTTTCCCCCATGTAGAAAGGCAGGTTTACCGAGTCGCGGTACTGCACAAAATCCTGAATATTGGACTGGAGTGTGTCGCACCAGTAGCGGTGACAAGTGTACATCAGCTTGTCGTCGAATTTCGAATCGGTGAAAACCCTGAAATTGCTGTTCCATTGGGCACCTCCGAGCATAACAATGTGGTTTTTGTCCACTTCGCGTATGGCAGCCACAGCTTTTTTATACACCGGTTCGAGGGCGGCATTCAGTTTGGCACGATCTTCATCCACAAAATGCGTCGCAATGGGCTCATTAAGCAGATCGTAACCCAAAATGATCGGTTCGTTCTGATAATGTTCGGCAATTTTTTTCCAGATCGACACAAACAGATTTTGACTCTCCTCGCTGACCATCAGCCAGGGGTAGCCGTAACTGTCGTCGATATTGTCGCCGGTTTGTCCGCCCGGGGCATCGTGCATATCGAGAATGAGGTAAATCTGCGATTCGCGGCACCAGCTTACCAGACTATCCAGCCGTTGAAAGCCATCCTGACTGGCCGACAATCCCATATAATCCTCGTCGGTAAACAGTTTGTAATGAAATGGAATGCGGATAGTGTTCATCCCGGTGCGTTTAATGTACCGGATATCTTCGCGGGTAATGTAATTGTCTTTAAACTGTTTCCAAAACTGGTTGGTAAAATCGGGGCCCACCATTTCGCGGAAAGCCTGATCGATCAGCCGCGCTGAACTGACTTTCTTGAATCCGAACATGTAGCCTTCCGGATTGAGCCAGTTACCGAGGTTGGTTCCCTGAATGAAGAACTTTTCGCCGTTGGGTGCAATAAGGTTGGGACCGTCAACTTTGATAAATTCAACCTGTGTCGAATTGTCTTTTTTAGGGGCCGGGTTGCAGGCCGAAAGAGTGAGAATTCCTGCAATCAGAAATAAAAACGAAAGATGTTTGATCATGGTTTCTGGTTTTTTTGATTTTGGTTTAGACAAAAATATTCAAAATCATGATGAACTTTAACGAAGAGAATTGCTCAAAAATTCTACAATAAGCGCGAAAGTCAGATTTCTAGTTAATTTTTCGATAACGGTACAAGACAAAGCGATTAGCATCAGCGAGTGAAAACCGAACAAGTTGCGTCGCATCAATCGTTGCTTTAAACGACTTCCCGCTTCCGGCCAAAAGCTCGAAATTGTATTTACCCGAACTTAGCATCGGCAATTCAATTTCAGAGGATGACTCCGGATTTTGCTCGCGGAAGATCAAGACAAAACCTTCGTCACTTCCGGATTTCTGCGATTGAAAGCCGGTCCAGCTTTTCCCGGATGGCTCGCTGCCCACAGGCAACACAACCCCCGAATGAAAATCGGTCATAATTTCTTTGTACGGTTTCAGCGTTTTTGTCACCGAAAATGCTTCTTCGGGCAAGCCGGTTCCTTCGAACCAGGCCAAAGGCTGGGCGGCCATTGTGATGGCAAAAAGGTAATCGAACGAATAATTTTTCGGGGCAAACGGATCGTCGTCGTATTTTTCGTCGTTGCGCCATTTGTTCAGGAACTCGATTTGCAGATTTTGCGTGGGCACATACCGGGCCAGCATCCAAAGGTTGCGCAAAGTGGTGTATGGATAATAATTCTGCCAGTCGGTGTAACGGTTTTCGAGGAAAATGTTGCCGTACTCGTTGAACGAATGATACCCGCCGCGACGTCCGGCGGTGACATCGAGGTTGAAAACCACTTCGCCTTTGGTGGCGGCAACTACTTTGTCGAGCATTTTGCGAAAATTGATTTCCGATGTTTTATCGGGCATTTTCACCCCGTCGATTTTAAAGGTCCGGATGCCGAATTGCTGGTAAAGTGAAATGAGTGCATCGGCGTCTTTCTCCCAGTTGGTATTGGCTTCGTCGGGACTTGGGTTGAACCAAAGACAAATTTCAATTCCGAGTTTTTTCCCTTTTTCAACAATCGGGGCCAGTCCGTTCGGAAATTTCTCCGGATTAGGTTTCCAGTAATTCGGGTTGCGCCAGATATTGCTGAACGAACCTCCGGCATAGGCTGAATTGGCGCTTCGGCCGGTTTGCCAGCCATCGTCGAGCTGAAAATGGGTAATCCCCAACCGCGCTCCGGCATCAAGTTCGGCCAGACAGAATTTCTCGTTCACTTTTGTGTCCTGTCCGCGATCGCCCCAGGTATTCATCAGGATCATTTCGTCGCGGTCGGGGCGGTGAATGCGTACCCGCTGCTGATAATTGCGCAGCGCCAGCAAATGATCAACTTTA
The DNA here is from genome assembly GCA_964422425.1 of uncultured Odoribacter sp. Classification (GTDB taxonomy): domain Bacteria; phylum Bacteroidota; class Bacteroidia; order Bacteroidales; family Prolixibacteraceae; genus Aquipluma. The sequence continues at coordinate 24,494 of CAYRBM010000014.1, read as the reverse complement.
CCACTGCCATAAACACCAGTTACGAAGCTGTAGGCGCGTTTCCATTCCTGAGGATCGAGGTCGGAATGCAACATTCCGGCTCCAATCAGGCGGGTATTTCCGTAGTTATTCACAAAATCGCCGCCCGGATAAGCCAACTGTACATTGGAGGTGGGTGATTCTTTCAGGATAAAAAATCCGGTTCCGCTCAGCTGATCGGTGGCAAACAACAGGTTTCCCCTGAAAATATTATCGCCACGATACGACAGGGCTTCCTTCCCGAAAACCAGCGTATTGAACCGGTCGGTGACGTCGAGAAATTCGACGGCTTTCAAACGCCAGTGTTTCCCCGGAAGTTCCAGTTTTTCGAGCACCGGAACACTTTCGGGTTTAGTGGCTTCGGTGAGTTTTTCAATGTTTTGCAGGTCGCCGGGATTGGCCGATTGCTGCACCCAGGGTTTTTCGGCCTGACCGCGCAAATACAGGTCGCAGCCAATGGCCGGACAATCAGGATAGATTCGAAAAATGCGTTTGATTTCGAGCTTCCCCAGCGAATACGAAACCGTCGTTTCCAGGTATTCAGGTTTTACAGCCGTTTCAGGAACAACGACCGACTTAAATTCAGCATTGGTTGCTGTTGTCGGTTGTCCCGGAAAACTCATGTCGGGTTTGGTGGTAGCGGAACTCCATGTTTTCCCGGTTTTCTTGTCTGTGAGGCAGCGGGTGATCAGATTGCCGTTATTCCAGGCAAAAGTGCGGACGATACGTGAGTTTTCGAGAATCAGTAAATCGCCTTCCAAACGGGCCGAACAATATTCAGGAAAAGAGGGTTGCCCGGAAACTTTGGGTGAAAAGCGCAAATCTTCAGAATAGGCAGTGGTGAAGACAAGCTGGAAAAGCAGGAGAATCCCTGCAAAATGTGGTTTCATGTGTGAACAATTTGTTTTTTAATTGCCACATGGAATAGCCATGATTGAAACGTTATTCTCATTACCGTTTGGTGTTTGCCAAATCATGTCTATTTCATTGGTCGGTTGGTTAAATTTAACGTGAAAATACGAATTAAAACAAAAAGACAGCTTCCGCAATGGGCGAAAGCTGTCTTTTCGGATCGGACCAAATCGTGAGACCTAGCGGATCGGTTTAATTCGGTAGCTATACTCCTGTTTGGCAAACGGAATCTGGTATTTTTTCAGTGGCCAGGCGCCCCAACTGTCCATTCCCTGCACGCCGGTTTGTTGCAAATCGATGTGCATATAAGTTTTGTCTTGCTGTACCAATTCTCCGGAGTGGTATTGCTTTTTGTCGGCTTCGGGATCCAGATCGTCGAGCGAATATGGTAAAGCCGAGCAATTCAGCAAATCCTGGACAAATTCCACACGCAGGCCTTTGCCTTTTTTGTTGGTCAGAGTGTACCAACGCACGTCCGATTTGTTTCCGCTTTCCTGCGGACGAGCATAGGCAAAATATTGCTCGGCGAGCGTCTGGTTGTAAACGCCTACCAGCGAAGCCGATTTGCGGTCCCAGTAACTCTCTCCTGGGCCACGGCCAAACCACTTGATCTGGTCGAGTTGTTTGCTGACCTTAAGGTCGTTGCCAATGCGCATCATCAGTTTGTAATTGCCTTTCACGGGTTCAAACTGGTTGTCAATCCGAACAGACCCGTCGGCATAAACGGTTAGTTTTTGTTTGGCAACGGCATCGCCATTGACCAAACTTTTGCTGAAAAAGATTTCAACGGTACCCTGATTTTCAGTATTAACCTTGGCGTCAGTCAAGGTTCCTTCCTGCCAGGCATTTCGCCACATGCGCATATTTTTGTTGAATCCGGCACCAATATCATTGTCGGTCGGCGCACGCCAGAATGCCGGCTGCGGGCCATTTTCAATCATGGTTGTTCCTTTCAGAACGTAGGTTTTCAGGGTGCCGGCTTTTAGATCGAAAGTCAGTGTAAAATCGCTGCCACTTACCACGCAGATGTTATCGCTGGTCGAGGTTTTCAGCTGACCTTTCGCCTGAACGGCGGCCGGAACTACCGGCGAAGTCAGCTCAAACTGATCGTAAGCCAAAACAATGCCCGCTTCAAGGAACGGTTCTGCCTGTTTGAGTTCGTAGCTGACATTCAGGAAATATTCGTTGCCGGTTTTCTGTACAGTTTTAACCGGCAGTTGGATTGCTTTGCTTTGTCCGGGCGCGATTCCGGCGAGGTCGGTCGTTCCTTTTTCTTTTTCAATGCCATTTTCCTGCAGGATCCAGTTTAGCCTGAAGTTGTCGAGGTTGCGGAAAAAGTACCCATTGGTAACCGTAATTTCGTTGGACCCGTTTAGTTTGGTTTTGATGTGCTGATAAACTTTTTTCACTTCGATGGCCATTGGCGTCATTCCGCGATACGCGGTTACCACTCCTTTTACGCAGAAATTGTTATCGCTCAGGTTTTCGTTGGTAGGCTCGTACAGCGGGAAATCGCCGCCGTATGCCATGATACGCTTGCCATTTTTCACCGTGTCGATGGCCTGATCGATCCATTCCCAAATAAATCCTCCCTGTAGATTCGGATGGTTTTCGATGGCTTCCCAGTATTCCTTGAAATTACCAAGGCTGTTTCCCATGATGTGGGCATATTCGCTCATGATCAGCGGGCGCGACGGATTGGAATTGGCGTATTTCACCAGCCAGTCGGGCGACGGATACTGCGGAACAATCATGTCGGTATTGTAATCGTATTCGGCCCGCTCATACTGAACCGGACGAATATCGTTTTTCTTCAGCCAATCGTACGCTTCGTACATCGATGAACCATTGCCCGCTTCATTTCCAAGCGACCAGGTAACTACCGACGGGTGATTTTTATCGCGCTGATACATGCGCTGAATCCGTTCCAGGTGTGCATTTCTCCATTCTTTTTTGTTGGCCAGGGTAAATTCAATGTCGTATCCCACGCCGTGCGATTCGATGTTGGCCTCGTCAACCACATATAAACCATAGCGGTCGCAAAGGTCCATCCAGTATGGATCGGGTGGATAATGCGAATGACGAACGGCATTGACATTGAGTTTTTTCATCATCTCCATGTCTTTGTGCATGTCGTCTTTCGACAACGTGTGTCCCTTGGTGGCGTTGTGCTCGTGGCGGTTCACCCCTTTCAGAAAAACACGTTTCCCGTTGACCAGAAAATTGTTGTTTTTGATCTCAATGGTGCGGAATCCAACATTTGCAGGAACCACCTGAATAACTGCGCCGTCTTTATCTTTGAGGGTCAGGAACAATTTATACAGATAAGGAATTTCGGCCGACCAGCTGAAAACTGCCGGTATTTCGGTGTTGAACGAAACCGCGGTATGATAATTCCCCAAAACTTTCAGGGGGTCGTTGGTCTGATTTTTCCACACCGCTTTGCCGTTGGCATCAACAAGTTCAGCCTCTACCGAAAATGCATCGGGTTTGCTGTGGATGGTTTTTTGGTCGATCTTGTAATTGTTGACTTCGACATCAATCTTCAGGATTCCGTTGGTATAGCCTGCGTCGAGTGTGCTGGTTATCTTGAAGTCGCGGATATCCATTTTGGGGGTTGAATAGACAAAAACATCGCGTTCGATTCCCGAAATGCGCCACATGTCCTGGCATTCGAGATAACTGGCATCGCTCCAGCGATAAACCTGCAAGGCAACCAGGTTTTCGCCCGGAACAACGTATTTGGTGATGTCGAATTCGGCAGCCAGCTTGCTGTCTTCGCTGTATCCCACTTTTTTGCCGTTTACCCAAATGAAAAAGGCCGATTTTACCGCGCCGAGATGAATAAATACCTGTCGGCCATTCCAATTTTCAGGGAGGGTGAATTTTTTTCGGTATGAACCAACGGGGTTGTAATCTTCAGGAATATCGTAGGGAGGATTGAGTTGCCCGTAGCGCTTGGCATGACCGGCAAATTCGTGCGGCTGATTCACGTAGATTGGCACACCGTATCCGTTCACTTCCCAGTTGGCCGGAACTTTAAAGTTGTCCCAGCTTTGGTCGTTAAACTCTGGTTTGTAAAAATCGAGCGGACGTTTTTGCGGATTTTGCACCCAGTTGAATTTCCATGTTCCATTCAGCGAAACGAAATACTGGGATTTTTCGCGCTGGCCGGCAGCAGCGAGATCGCGGTTTTCATAACCGAACGAACTTGCCCTCATGGGCATTCGGCCCCACGAAACGATTTCCGGATTCATGATTTCAGCAGGAATCTGCTGGGCAATTGTAGCTGATCCCAGGATCAACCCTGCAATTAAAGCAAATAATTTTTTCTTCATTTTCTAAAGTTGGGTTTTCTTCAGTGTTGACCAATGATAAGCTGCTCATTTCCCGGAATATTTCCGGATAAGCAGCTTACCAGATAGTTTTCTAAAACGCAAAAATAGAAAATAAAGAATCTTTAAACGTTGATTTTAGTCTTGTATGACATATTCGAAATCATTTCCCTTCGCCATCGATGGTTTGAATCGTTCCGTCGGGGTTATATTTCAACTCGGTCACTTTCACGCTGCGCAGCCAGGTTTTTCCTCCTGAAGGTTTGCTGTCGTGGTGAAATAGGTACCATTTGCCCTGAAATTCGACGATGGAATGATGGCTGGTCCAACCGACTACCGGCGTGAGAATGACGCCCTGATAAGTGAATGGCCCGTAAGGATTGTCGCCAATAGCGTAGCAAATGTTGTGCGTATCGCCGGTTGAATAAGTGAAATAGTACTTGCCGTTGTAGGTATACATCCAGGCAGCTTCGAAAAAGCGGCGGCTGTGGTCTTTTTCTTTCAGCGGCTGGCCATCGCGATCGAGGATAACCACATCTTTTGGTTCTTCGGCAAACTCGAGCATGTTGTCGGTCAGTCGGGCAATTTTGGCGCATAGAGCCGGTTCTTCGGGTTTTGGCTGAACGCCGCATTCGATGGCTTTGTTGTTGCGGTAGCGTTGTAACTGACCACCCCAGATGCCGCCAAAATACATGTAATGTGTGCCGTCTTTATCTTTGAAAACTGCCGGATCGATGCTGTAACTTCCCCTTATTGGAGCGGGTTCAGCTTTAAATGGTCCTTCCGGCTTTTTGCTCGTTGCTACTCCAATCCTGAAAATATCCGTCTGGTCCTTCAGCGGAAAATACAAATAATATTTCCCGTTTTTAAAGGCCACATCCGGAGCCCACAACTGTCGGCCTGCCCACGGAATGTCTTTCTTGTCGAGCGCCACGCCATGGTCGGTTACTTTCCCTCCAATCTGATCCATCGAGAAAATGTGGTAATCGCGCATGTCGAAATGATCGCCGTTGTCGTTTTCCTTGATACCCGATTCAATGTCGTGCGAGGGGTAAATATAGATTTTGCCATTGAAAACGTGGGCCGAAGGATCGGCAATGTACAGGTCTTTCACCAGGTAATTGCTTCCGCTTTTCAAGGAGATTTCGGGTTGTTTGGCCAGCCATTCCTTTACAAAACTTTTGGGTTGATTGTTGCGGTCGAAAAGCAGCGGATAATCGGTTCGCCCGGGTACCGGAAAGTTGTTTTTCCACGACTGTTTGTCTGAAACACCCCACAGGGTTACCCGGGCGATTTTATCCTGATGTTTCAGAAACAAATCGAAAAAGTCGTTGTAACGTTTGGCGTGCGCTTTTTCAACTTCGGCCGGCAAACCTTCGGTATAAGGATTCAGTTCTTTCTTAAAATCGACGCGTGAATCCACATCGGCGCCCTGCTGATTTTTCGGACTTGGCAGCGCAGAAATATCCATTTCAGTAATGTGAACCTGCGCACCCAGCGCGGCAAAAGCCAAAATGCTCTTTTCAAACTCTTCGATCTTCGGGAAATCCATGCTGCAATGGCCCTGCATGCCAATTCCGTCAACCTTTATTCCTTCTTTTTGAAGGTCTTTCACCATTTTCACTACTCCTTCGCGGCGGCCGGGAAGGGCCATCGAATAGTCGTTGTAATACAATTCGGCATCGGGATCGGCTTCACGTGCAAACTGAAATGCCAGTTTCACATACTCCGGACCAATAATTTTGTAGAATCTGGTTTCGCGCCAGTCGCCGTTGTCGAGAATGGCTTCGTTCACCACATCCCAGCCTTTTACTTTCCCTTTGTAGCGGCTAACAACGGTCTGAATGTGAGTTTTCATGCGGCTGATCAGCACCTCGCGCGATACATCTTTACCCTCTGCATCCACAAAGAACCATTTGGGTGCCTGCGAATGCCAAACCAAACAATGTCCAACAACAAACATGTTGTTCTGAAGTCCGAATTCAACAAACTGATCGGGCAAATCGAAGTTAAACTTTCCCTCCTGCGGTTGAATCGGGCCACTTTTCATGCAGTTTTCTGCTGTAATGGAATTGAAATGCTGCCTGATTATTTTTCCGGAGATGGTATCTTTCCCATTGATTTGCCAGGTATTCATGGCTGTTCCGATGTAGAATTTTCCCTGGAAAATGTCTTTAAGTCCTTTTACCGGGTCGGCTTTGGCCAATGTGCAGGTTGCCAAAGTCATCAATAGGAGAATGATCCGTAAGTTCAAATGTTGACTCATGGGTATGATTTTTTTAGGTTTGTTCGTTTGTGCCTAAAAGTAATTGGGGGAAGGAAGATTAGCAAATAAAAGATTGTTCAAATTTAGAGACTGTTTAAATTTTCCCATAGGGAAAACAGGTTGGTAGAAAACTCACCCCGACGTCCGCTAGCGGACGTTCCCCCCCTCTTTCAAAAAAGAGAGGGGGAAGCCCCGAGTCTTCGGGGCATGGGGGTGAGTCCAGATAATTAAAAACAAATACGACATTATTTTACTCTGATTACTTAAAATAGAATTTAAAAAGTCTTTAAACAGTTCCTTATTCTTTCCATGAAATTCTTATTGGATGGTTGCATGAGAGGTTGTTGATTATTTGGATAAACCAAGCCCCCTTGTCCTTTCGGGCAAAGGGGCTTTGGTTAAAAGAAAGGGAATGATCTTTTTAACATTCGCTTTGGGTTATTTACAAATCCCTGACGGTATTTCAGTTTTCGCTTTCAGTATTCCATTATCTGCTTTTCAAATACCATAAATCGGTCTATAAATTTTAATTTATGAGATGTTAATTTCATAAATCCCTCTTTGGTTTATAATTTCCACTTTATGATTTTTAAAAACTGCTTTCAATGATTTAAAATTCCCTGTGAATGATTTTATTTTCCCTGTCGTTCATCCATAAATCGCTTTGGTCGGATCAAAAAACAGGAGGGAATATTCCGAAAATTATCTGGGTTTGCTGAATTGCAGGGATGAGACTTGCTTATACTGTGGACTGGTTGCGCCAAATACCGATTTGATGTACAGTTTTGCCGCATTGGCTACATTGGCAATGCCGGTGTTTTCGTCGTAAAGCAGTTCGTTGCGGGTGATACGCAGGTTGTTTAGCGGTTGTTCGGCATTAATCACAGCCTGGTTTTTTGCAAACATATCTTCGTAGCGGGCGGTGAGCGAGGAAACAGTCAGATCGGTTTCGTTGGGCGCATATTCGGTGATGGTAGCCAGCAATTTAATGAGTTTATCGAAGTTCTCCAACAGACTGTCGATACTGGTTTGTGCGGAAGAGATTTCGACGATTTCCTGACCGGCTTCGAGAGCAGCCTGCTTTTCTTCCTCCGACATTTTTGGGGTGGCACGCTGGCCCTGCAACTTACGGACTAGTGCAGCTACCTGATCTTTTGTCTGTTTGGAAACTCCTGAAGCTTTCACGGCATTACTGATCCGGGTTACCAGCTGCTTAAACGGCTTAAACACCCCCATTCTGGTCGCTGTGGCGTTTGAAAGCGCGGCCTGTGCCGTGTTGAGCGAGGTCATACAGTCTTTGGCCAGAGTCAGCGAGTTGTTCATTTGAGTAAGCTGAAGCGCCGGATTGCTGGGGTTGTACTTTGCACCGTAGGAGGTGCAGATGGTTACGAGTTGTGCAAAATTGGCCACATTCTTGGCATGGCCGGTTTCTGAATTTTTAGGCATAAATCAATGATTTTGGTTAATAAAAGTGTTAGTTGAATTTTTACCTATACAAGTTCGAACAATTCAACAAAAAAGTCAAGAGGGGAAATTATGGTTTTATGAACAAAATTATGAACAGGGCAGGAGGAAGGGAGAAAATGGGGTGGTAAAAAGAAAAGCCCCCTTGCCGATGAGGGCAAAGGGGCAAACAAATAGAAATACATTTTAAATCTGATAAGAATTTTAGACTACATTTTTTCTGAACTCGGAATCAAATACTTGTTTGTTTTGCTCGGTAAAAAATGGCAGACCCCAGATATGATAGTCGCCAATTTGAGTAGAGAAGTTGATGACTGATTCATCTTTAATGCGTAGCAGAAACTTCTCTTTCCAAATATCATTTGCTACTAAATGACCACCTTTAGGTTCAATGAAAATTTGAATTTGATCGTAGCGGTTGTTGTCTTTTTTCTGCTGCATAAAGAGCAGAAAGTCGGGTTCAAATGCATTACCATTGTCGAAATCGTAAATTTTAACTTCGCGTTCGTTCCGGACCAAGTAAATTTCGTCGTATTTGGCTTTGAGTTTTGGATGCATAGCCTCTATGTATTTGACCAGATACTTTTCTTCGGAAGTGCCAAAACAGTCTTCAAAAGCATACCAGTCTTGCTTCGAAAGGTCGGTTGTTAAGTTTAGATTGGTCGATTCTTTCATCGATTTTCCAAACTCCTTATCTTCAGAACCGTCTAACGAAACTTTTATCACTTTATCTTTTATTTTCTCCCGAAGACTCCTAGCAATAAACTGTTTTGTCCCTCTTGTTCCAATGCCCGATTTACTTAACATGGGCTCAATCTGACGAAGTACTTCTATAGCAATACCCAGTTTATTTTGTTGCGACAAATGAGCGATAACTTCTTCGCGGCCTGAAACGGTAATGAACAGATTGGCCAAATAGTCCGCTGATTCAATAAAGTGCCTTATCGAAGTTAATGAAGGATAGATATCTTTCAACGATGAAAACTTGTAGGTTTCCAATCGGTTTAGGGCAGCCCGAATGATGTGATTTCCCAATTCGGACATATGGATATTGATTGTTTTCAAATTCTCGGTATCCATTGAACCGGATTGTTTTTCAAATACCAGACTCGTTTTCATTTCGCCGCTTTTGATACGGACTTTGAAGTAATTTTCGAGAATGCTTTTACCAAATGAATTTACATTTTCGTTTACCAAATAGGATTCCTGGTCATTCGAAAATATATAGCCATCACAGTATAACTTCGATAGTTTGAAACTGTCCTTTAGTTTCAGGCTGATTTCTTTCGATCGTTTGGCCACAATTCCGGTTTCTTCCATCGCTGTTTGGAGCTCGGAAACATAGCGCGGATTGTGCGAACTGTGATAATGCAATTTTTCAACAGTTCGCAGTCGGTTGGTTATTTCATTGTCGTATTTGCGTTGCCCTGATGGTTTATCGCCTTCGGGCGAAGTGAAAGGCATGTAACGCGCGCCACGACCAATCAACTGCGCTTCCTGCATGGTGGTTTTACCAGGTTTGCCATCCTTTGAATCGCGGGTTTCATACAATCGAACAATGTCGTATAGGTTTAACACATCCCAGCCTTCGTTGAGCATGTCCACCGCAAAAACTGCCCGAAATTCATTGTCTTTGGCTTCGAGGGAATTAAGCTTTAATTGTTTTTCAGCAGTAATGGTATTGCCATCAACTAACAGCAAATTTTCTTCTTTGAAGTCTTCCTTTAATTCGAGCAACAAGTTGTCGGTATCCACTTTGTGTTCGTCGAAAAAGTGGAATGCTTCCCTGATATCACCGGTTGCATCGTGACGTACTTTATCCAGTTCAGTTACAGAAAGCTTCTTAACTGTTTCTATAAATAAATCGAAAAACTCTTTATTTTCCTTTATGGTTTTCGATTTCAGCATCATAACCGGCTTGATATCCTGACCTATTGCCGCAAACAGTTTTCGTTTGTATTGGCTCAGAACTACGGTTTGAATGGCGCGGTCGATGGGCGAAAGGTCGCTTTGTACCACTTCAATGTCTTTGGAATAACCATCTTCGCGGAACTTTTTAAGCGGGTAATCAAAAATCACCTTGTTGTGGTATTTCTCTGCAATATTTTCATCGGTAAGATTAGCAGTAGCGGTAAATTCGAGCAAAACATTGGGCTGTGAAGTGCCGTTGTCAGCGGTAAATATTTTCATCACAGTCGATTCCCAATCGTCTGTACTGTCATCGTCAAACTTTATAGTAGTCTGTGTATCTTTTCCTTTCTTGGTGGCCGTATTTATGTGGTGCGCTTCGTCCGAAATCAATACAATCTTGTGCTGTGCAAAATCATCGTAGGTCAAACTGTTTTCTTTTGGCGTATTCAACGAAGTGTGTAACCCTTGAGTTGTAGTCAGACACAAATTAATGCACCCATCGTCAACTCCCTGAAAATTATCAACCATTTTCAGTTCAATGCGCTTTTCTCCAATGGAAATTGCAGGCGCGAAAAGGTATTTGGGCGATGCCTGATTCAGAAAATTTTCCTTCGTTTTTTCGATGATGTTGGTACTCGGTACAAAAAACAAAAAGTTGCGGTAGCCTTTTTCGAGCAGATACAGCATTACACCAGCCATGATCAGCGTTTTACCGCTTCCGGTAGCCATATGAAACAACAACTGTGGCTGACGGTTTTTGCCAGCAAACGTATTTTCCCAATAAGTGATAAAGTACTTAAAACACTCTTCCTGATAGGGGCGCAATTTCAAAGCCGGATTCAGCGATTGGGTAAAGTATTTTGGCAATTCAGTATTCTCAATCGTTCGTTTGCCAAATTCTTCTTTTAGCAAAGCCTGCAAATTCGTGCGAGGCGCTTGCATTTCGTTGTTACGCTTTGCCATAGAACTGTGTATTCAGTCGTTTATCCTCTGCGGAAATGCCAAATTCCTGATTGTCAATTTCGGAATATGGAATATACAACAGGTTTTTATCCAGGGCTTCTAACAGGAATTTTTGCATATCTGTAACTGAAAGCGAATCGAAATCTTCGGCATTTTTATTTATCTGGCGGAGGTCGATTTTCCAACTCAAAAAGCCTGTTTCTTGCATTTGCTGCCAGATTTCAGCCAGCTTTTCCTTGCTTTCGCTTGCCAAAATCTGATCGGCAAAATTCTGATTGGCTTTGGCCAGCTCGCAATAAACAAATGAACCACCACCTTGCCAGTTTACAGCTTTGGAAATGCCACTTTGATCACATTCAATTTTGTCAAACAAACCATCTTTGACTTTCTTGCCTATAACATTTTGAAGTCTAACAACACTGTCATTTTCACCATAATCCATTTGCTCAATGCCAATAAAACGACGGTCCATTTTATGCGCTACGGCAGCAGTTGTGCCACTGCCTAGGTGGTAATCTAGTACTATATCATTTTCTTTTGTTGCAAGTTCTAGGATTTGCTTTATTAGCTTCTCTGGTTTTTTCCCATTTTTAAGTTTAACTCCACCTTCATTTCCGATACCAGCCCATGAAATATGATCCCAAAAATCTGTAAGAAGTTCAGTAACTTCTTTTTTCCCATCGATAGTCTTCAACTTATTTGAGTAAAATGCTAATGAACCTCCCTTGTATAGATACATTGGACTTGAATTCTCGCGCTCAAAAACGATAGGATAGTCTATTGATCTTGATTCTTTCATTAATTCTTTAACTTTCTCTGTTGGCTTATGTGGATCTCTTATACTTACTACACTTTCTGCATTTTGATATGCAAAATCTTCAATCATTACCCTAGAAATGCTATTCCATAATTCACCATATTTTTGCTTTGCTTCCTTTTCGCTATTAAAACCTGCGTTTGAAATCACTTTTTCTTTGATTGGAATAAACTTCCAATCTTTAATATCTTCACTTTTCTCTAAAAAAAGATTGTAATTTGAATTGTATGGCACAGGTACATAGCTTTTCCTAAAATCAAAACCAGGTTTGTTCTTTGTGTAAAAAAGTATATATTCAGTAACATCTATAGGGCCAGGATTAACAGTTTTAAAGCCTGCTGGAGAGGCAGTTTTTACTGAAATGACTTGAACTTTGTTTTCAATTCCAAATACCTCGTTCATTAAGATGTTTACATAGGCTAATTCGTGATGATCTATATGTACAAAAATGGCTCCATCAGACCGTAAAAGTTTTTTTGCAATTTCTAATCTATTTCTCATGAAAGTCAACCAAGTACTATGATTGAAGCTGTCATTATATAGAAAGCTATCACTTCCCGTATTATATGGCGGATCAATATAAATCAGCTTCACTTGTCCGGCATAAGTTTTCTTTAAGCTGTGCAATGCCAGCAAATTATTGCCTTTAATAATTAGGTTGTCGGCTTTAGAGATGGATTCGACCTTGTGTTCGCCATCAGTATCAAATCTCTTGAAGTTGGTCAATACTTTGGGTTCGGTGAGCCGGTTAATTTCGTCTGGTGCCAGAATCTCGTTCCAAAATACTTCGTTCCGTTTGGCATCTTCCTTTGTTTGTCCGCCTTCGAGCACACAATCTTTGTAAGGCCACGAGAGCACCACTTCGCGGCTTTCGGCCAAAAAATCACCCTCGTTGGTGGTCAATCCTATTTTGTTTTTGAAGCTGGTGTACGAGTCGGGCAAAAACCGCTTGTTCATCACAAATTTCTGTAACCGCACTTTGTCGAATACCAACAGTCCGTCCACATCAGTAAAGAAATTGGCTTTTAGCTTTTCGTTGCTTAAAATGAGTTTCAATAAATCGGGGCGAAGTTGAAGCGCGGCTTCTACTATGCTGTTCTTGAGCAATACACCATCTTCGGTGCAGTAGGCGCTGTGTGGGCGGAGCAGTTGATCCAGCTCCTGGAATAGGGAAAAGTTGCTCATGGTTTTGCTTAGCGCATCGGGCAATATTCAGGTAACCAAAATCCACAAAAAAAGCGTGGACTCCGCCTTACCCACGCTCGGGGACCTAGGAAGCCCACGCACAATTGATAAGTCAAAAAGCCCACGCCGTTTGGCGCGAGCATTTCGCTGACTTATTCTAATTGTGCGTTCGCGTATTGAAATTTCCTAGGTTTCGAGCGTGCGAACAATAGCAAAATGCTATTTTAATATTTTAAAATTGTATCTATCAGTTTATTAGTTTTCTTTGATCTATAAGCTCCTGTTTTTATTTTCGCTTGTTATTGGCAGCTAAAAATAGAAAAAAGTTTGTTTGTCAGTAGATTTTGTCAATTCTTTTTTGTTTACTACAATCTGATGTACTTCTAGGAAAATAAATCCCTGTTTAAAAGTGACTATTTCAAGTTCTCACCAACAACTGCATTATTCATATCCTGAATAGCATAATTAGTTCCCAAAAAGGCCGGTATTTCCTTTCTCCCACAAAGGCAAAAGGGTTTCAATAACATCAGGGCGTTCGGCAGCAATGTTTCTGGTCTCATTAGGATCCGTCTGATGATCGTATAATTCAATAGTTGGCTCCGCTTTCCTGAAATACTTGGTAAGTCGATATCTTTCTGTCCGCATAGAGATTCCGTTCATAAAGTAGCCATATGAAATATTGTCCCATTTTGTCAATGGATTTTTCAGCAACGGAAGCAAGCTTTTTCCATCGGTTTTAATAGGCATTTGGAGGCCGCACAAATCAACAATAGTCGGATAAATATCAATTGAACTGACTACCTGATCGATTCGTTTTCCTTTTTTTTGATCTGGAACTTTCACAATGAGTGCGCTGTTTAAGGCACGCTCAAAGATAGTGTGCTTTCCCCAAACAAGCTGGTCTCCCAAATGCCAACCGTGATCTCCCCAAAGCACAATAATTGTGTTTTCATCCAGATCCAAATCATTTAGTTTATTGAGTAATTTCCCAATCTGAGCGTCGGAATAACTTACGCATGCCGCATAAGCATGTCTTATTTTTCGGGCATAAGCATCGGAAACCGGCCCATTTAGTGTTGCGTCCTCATCTCCAAGTTGATACCCGTTAAATTCGCTGCTATTGTGCAAACTAGCTTTATTTACGTTTTCGGGAATAAATGGATTGGGAGAAAGTGGTATTTTACTTTCATCGTACATATCCCAGTATTTTTTTGGTGCATTGAAGGGAAGATGAGGTTTAAAAAAACCAACTGCCAGAAAGAATGGTTTATCTTTTTTTGCCAGCTCGCTCATTTTTTGAATAGCCAGCTCTGCTGTATAGCCATCAGGATAGCCTATATCGTCAACATTTACCATCTCATAGGGTTTAACCTGAGCTTTCATGCTTTGACGGTTTTCTCCATCAGCGTATCCAAAAAAAGCATTCCACCCGGTTTCCCATTTGGCTGGATTAAACAACATTTCATCCCAACTGTGCGGAAGCTCATATTCGGTTCCAACCGGATCGTTATAGCCGTACAAAAGTCCGTCGACGTAATGGCTTATTTTGCCAATTCCTACGGTGTAATATCCATTTCGCCGCAAATGGTGAATAAACGTTTCGGGCTGGTCGGTTTCGGACTTTCCTGAAATGTAGGTCCGGCAGGCTTCATTGCTTAAATGTCCGGTGGTTTTAGGAAGCATTCCTGTTAATATGCTGCATCGGGATGCGCCGCAGGTGGGCACCTGAACAAACTGGTGAGTAAAAAGAACTCCTGAGGCTGCCAGTTTATCGATATTTGGTGATTTGATGTAGTTTGCCCCGTAACATCCGAGCTCAGGCCGAAGATCATCAACAAAAATAAAAAGCACATTCGGTTTCTGTGATGGTTGTTTTTCAATTGCACTTATTGGGTCAGAACATGCAGTCAGTATGGAAGCAATTTGAAAGAATCGAAAATATTTCATACAGATCAGATAATTAAATAAGTTTTTCACAAAAAGGTCATTATCCGGGTTCCCGGATAATGACCTTTTTCATATTATTGGTTGTTATCAATCATGGTCAAAGGAGCCTGATTTTTTTCGCTTCCGATGTATCCGATGTTTTGGTTGATTATACCTCCTGAGTTTGATTCAATGGCACTTGCCGGAATAGGCCATAAAACATGGAAAGGGCTTATCTTGAAAATATTGGTTCCCCAAAGAATATTTCCTGCTTTGTAGAACGAATTTTTTTCCATAACACGATCATACCAGTAATTCTTGGTTGCAAAGTTTTCAATTGTATAACCTGACTTTTTATTATCGGCCATGATAAAAGCAATACGTGTGAGTTCAGTCTTTCTTGGTTCTTCGCCATATAGTTCACGGGCACGTTCATCTAAAATATTATTGATGTCCACCTGTGCCGCTGCTATGGGAGCTGCTTTTGCTCGAGTTCTCACAACATTGATGTCATCAGCAGCTTTTTGAAGTTCATTTAACCAGTAATAGGCCTCGGCGCGTAAAAGGTATGTTTCGGCCAATCGGAAAACGTACCAGTCAGAATGTCCACCATAGGGCTGTAACGGTCGTTCTTCATCAGCGACATAAACTTTGTAGTAGGGAAAAGGATACCAACAGTGAATGGTATCTTTTTTATTTGTGTATTTTATCTGAACGGGTTGACCGTAGTATTTTGATGTAGGATTATTATAAACAAATTTACTGGTCGGAAACCAATTTACACCAGAGTCATGACGAAGATCAGTCGGATCAGTCCAAATATTATAATTATAATAATCACAGGCCCGAACATAACCAACCCCTCTTCCCCAAAGAATTGCCCATGCATTTCCTGATGCGTCGGTCATAGCGTTTTTCCCATCGGGGTCTTTAATATAATTGTTCCACCAAGCGGGCACATACCTTCGCATTGAATTCGTTCCACCTGCTGCTTCAGCATCAGGGAATCCGTATTTATCCTGAACCACCAATAAAGCTTCTTTATTGGCTGTCAAACTTTTATTTTCTTTTTGATGTAGATCCCAGATTACATTATATTTTGAATCTGATGCAACCTGACCAAAACGGGACGTCATCAAAGTATTTCCTCCATTGATAGCAGCAGTTGCAGCAGTTACAGCCTCATTGAATTTGCTGTTGGCCAGGCAAATTTTGGCCAGAAGATGATAACCTGCTGATCGGGAAACTGCTCCTGGTTGCACTGTTACCGGAAGATCTTGCACTTTACTCATATCTTCCTGTATCTTGGTTAAAATTGCCGTTCGTGAATGGGTGTAAAAGTCAATTTTCGGGACAGTATATTCTCTTGAAAGAAATGGAACATCTCCATATACATGAACCAGTCTGTAATACCAATAAGAACGATGGAACAAAGCTTCTGCAATAATCTCCTTTTTAGTAGTTTCATTTTTAATTTGGGCCAAATCAATTCGCGATAATATTACATTGGCATTTCGAATCTGATTGTATGCAACATCCCATAATTCAAAGAAATTATAAGTGCTTCCTGTACCTGTTGGTAAAAGCTGAGTGTCGAAATTATGCATTGCGTCTGCACCTTTATTGGCAGCAATAGCAATGTCAGATGAAATGAGCTCACAACCGATTCCTCCAACCTGCCCATAGAATTCAAAGCGAAGCCCTTTTCGTAAGGTAACCAGAACCCCCTTAAATCCTGTTTCATCAGTATAGATTGACTCAGGTGTATAAATAGAAAGTGGCTTTATGTCAAGAAAACTATCCTTGCAGGAAACGAAACACAGAATTAATATAGTTGATAAAATTAACTTAGTCTTTTTCATGATCATCATGTTTTTGTTAAAGTGTTAAATCAATTCCAAATGTATAGATGCGTGGCATCGGAGTATTCCCCGACTCCGGATCCCATCCACTCCACTTTGTAAAGGTCACGATATTCCTACCTGAGACATAAAGTCTGCATCGTTCAATATTGGCCTTATTCATGATTTTACTTGGAATATTGTAAGATAATGAAGCATCCTGTAAACGGACGAAACTCATTGATTCATAAAGGGTAAATACAGGCGTATCTACTGTATTTAAACGTGTTGCGTTGTTAATTGGATTGGTAGGTGTCCAGTAGGGTACATCCCAGGAGTTCTGACGATCTTCGGTCTGGCTTTTATGCATAAGTAATCCATTAGCACCCATGCGTCCAAACTCTGCCCGTATAAAACAAGAAAAGCTGAAATTCTTCAGAAATGAAATGTCATTTCTGAAACCCAAATGGTACCTTGGCTGACTGTAGCCCAAAAATTCTTTATCTTCCTGAGTTGAGACCCCATTTCCATCTGCATCAAAAAGTTTTACGTCACCAGGAGCTTTGCCGAACGATTTTGCAGCTTCTTCTTCGCCTAATTGCCAGATTCCCAGTGACCGGTAATTCCATATCCGATCAATTGACTCGCCTATAAACCAGCCGTTTGTGCGGTCGTCAGATTCTTTCTCTCCGATTACATTTCCATCTTTATCAAGGACATCAACCATTTCGCCATAGAGGTGAACAATCTCGTTACGATTGAATGAAAATACCAGTGAAGAGTTCCAAGAAATGTTTTTATTCGAATAATTTCGGCTATCCACAGTTAATTCAAATCCCTTATTATCTAATTGCCCCATGTTTGACATCACACTTTTGTATCCAATAATTGCAGGCAGACTTCGAAGCATTAACAGGTCAGTTGTTTTCATCTTATATACTTCGAGATTACCTGAAATCTTTCCATTCAGGATGCCAAAGTCAACACCTCCGTTCAAAGCAGAGGTTTGCTCCCAGCGAAGGTCTGCATTAGCCATTGACGCACTGTAAACTCCTGAAATCAGTGTATTCCCACTCAAATATTTGGTTGTTCCAAGTTTGGCAAGAGCATCGTATATTCCAATATCACGATTTCCGTTGACTCCATAAGACATTCGTAATTTTAGGGAACTTATCCAGTCCACGTTAAAGAAATTTTCATTCTTAATGTTCCATGCTAGCGCTGCAGAAGGAAAATTGGCATAGGGATGCGCTTGACCAAAAGCAGAATAACCATCTCTTCTGTAGGTAAGAGTCAGATAATATTTATCTTTTAATATATAGTTGAGGCGCCCCATCAAAGCATTTCCAGTACTATAAGTATCATTATTTTCTATCGTTGGAGAAGAGCCTGCCATCAATTGATGATATGTTAGAGCCTCGCTTGTAATAAATCCAATGTTTTCAGCCTGATCGCTCCATGTCTGTTTCTTCTCAGAATTAAAAAGGAGTGTTACGTTGAAATCATGAATGCCAAACTTTTTCTTCCAAGTCAGGACATTATCAATTTGCCATTCGTAAAGTGAAGAGTTAATTCGTTGGGCAAATCCTGCAGTTCTGCTTCCGACAGGAGTAGTTGAAGGATTGTAATAGTAATTTTTAGTCCAATCATATCGGTTAATGAAGGATGTTTTAAAGCTAAAACCTAAGGGAAAAGTAAGCTCTCCGTAAATATTAGCAAAAAGGTTCTGTGTTTTATTGAACTTGTCATAGTTGTAATAGTTTACAAATGGATTGGTAATAGCGGAATCGTCATGTGGATACCACTTCAAATCTCCATTATCGTCATAAACTTGTCCATAAGGACTTTGAGTAACAATATTGCCGAGGTCTACCGAAACATTACTTTGATCCTTGCTGCTAAATTGCAAATTCATTCCTATTTTGAGATAATCTGTCACATTAGCATCAGTATTCAAGCGGCTCCTCACAATCTTATAGTCATCACCTATAATATAATTTTGGTTGTCTGTGTAGCCTGCTGACCAGTAATATTTAAGAACACCAGTTCCACCAGTGAGGCTGACGTCGTAATTTTGGCGGATACCCAAGCGCATAGCTTCATCATACCAATCCATAGTTTTTCCATCGAGCAGGTTTTTCTTCTCAATCTCACGAAGTTTTAAACGGTTCATCCACGCGTCTTGAGGGTCTGCATTTACTGTGGCATCATATTTCTGCCAGGCGTCGAGTGAAATACCTTCAGGAAGCGAATTAGGATTATCGAAATAAGCTGCGGGGAAAGATGGATTAGTTCTACGTAGAAAATCCTGACGGAATTTAAGATAACCTTCCGGACTATAAGGCCTTATTTCGTTGGTCGTACTTGTTATTCCTAGTTGAGAAGAAATATTGATGATAGCTTTGTCCCCAGCCCCTTTTTTTGTATTAATGATCACTACACCAGAAGCTGAACGAGAACCGAAAACTGCTGCAGAACTAGCATCTTTTAAAATATCAACACTTTCTATGTCGTTGGGATTTATGTCAGTAATGTTCCCATTGAAAATTACTCCATCTAATACGATTAGAGGAGAGTTATTGGCATTTAGAGATGTTGGGCCTCTAACTTCTATCGACGAACTTTCGGATGCAGAAGTGCTGTTATTTACCGTAACCCCTGCAACTGTACCTGTTAAATACTGCAGTAAATTTGCTGCCTGTTGTGTTTCAAATTTTTGGGCATTTAATTTTGTCACAGAACCAGTCAGATCACTTTTCTTTACTGTTCCGTAACCAATAGCCACCACCTCTTCAATTCCGATGGTTTCTTCCTCAAGGATTACATTAACGGTCGACTTCCCGGCAACTGCCAATTCTTGCCCCTTCATCCCCACGAACGAAAATTGCAGCGTTGCATTTTCAGGAATATTCGGTAACGAGTAGTTTCCATTGGCGTCGGTAATAACTCCTGTGGTGGTGCCTTTTACCACCACCGAAACCCCGGGCAATGGAGAGCCCGTTGAGTCGGTGACTTTACCGGAAACGGATTTTTGCTGCTGAGTATTGGAAGGTTCTTTCCCCATACCCTTCATTTGGTTTTCCGATGGGTTAATCAGTATCAAATTACTTTCGGTAATTGAATAACTGATCCCATCCTGCCCGAACAACTTTTTCAGGATCGTTTCAACCACTTCGTCTTTCACCTGAATGCTGACTTTGGTGTCGAGGTTTACTTTCTCGTTTTCGTAAATAAAACGGTACTCCGACTGGGCTTCGATTTGCTGAAGAACCTCTTTGATGGAATTTCCCTGCATGTTAAGCGACAATTTTTTACTCTGCGAATAAACCGTTGCCGTTACCTGCATCGTCAGAACGATAATTAAAAAGGCAGTTAGTTTCATAACCAACACAAGCTTTTTGGGAATAGGACTTCGCCCTTTCCCCGATTCATAAATTTTTTTCATAAATTTGTAATGCAATTAGTTAATTACCTCATTGAATGTTCGTAGCATTCAACGTATTATCTAAAAAACAGACGGGAGATGCTCGAACATCTTCCGTTTTTTCGTTTATCTTTCCGGGGTTATTTTCCGGATATCCGGATTTCTTTTCCTTTCATTTCATAACTGATGGAACTCAAGCGGCTCAGAGCTTCCAGAACATCCTTCACAGTTTGTTCCCTTAAAACTCCGGTGTAGTGAATTTTTTCGCCCAGGCTTTTTTCGCTTAAGGTAATGTCCACATCGTACCAGCGCTCCAACCGAATACAGACTTCCTGAAGCGACATGTTGTCCATGTACAGCTTGTCCTGAGTCCAACCCACTTGATGAGAAACTTCTCCAGATGTGAATTCCAGTTTACCGGATTGTTTGTCGAGAGAAGCAATCTGCCCGGGGCTCAACACCAATTGCCCAGCCTCACCCGTACTCATTTCCACTTTTCCTTCCACTAGCGATGTTTGAACCAGTTGGTCTTCGGGATAGGCACTGAGATTGAACTTGGTTCCGAGTACTTTCACTTTTAATCCGTCGGGTGTTGTAATTACAAAGGGTTGTTTGTTTTTGGCAACCTCAAAAAATGCTTCGCCGCTGAAATCGACTGACCGGGTTTTACTCAGTTGGTCGAAATGGTATTCGAGGCTCGATCCTGCATTGAGTTTTACCAACGAACCATCGGGCAGAATCACTTCCGACCGGCTTCCGTAGGTTGTTGACAACGCTATTTTAGACTCGGAAATGGAGAATAGGTCGGTGTAAAAAGTGAGTGCGAGAAAAATCAACAAAGAGGCCGCCATTCCTGAAACGGCGTAGGCCAGATTTTTCATCCTGCGAAGGCGGAGCTGGCGGCTTTCAATGCTTGAATCAACTTTTTCCCAGGCTTTTGCCGTATCAAACCGGTTGATTTGAGCGGCTGAATCTGTTCTGATCCAGATCTTCCGGTATTTTTCCAGATCGGTTTTATTATCGGGGCTGGTCTGCTGCCATTCGCTGAGGAGCTGATCATCGCTGGCTGATTCCTTCCCGCTCTGCAAATGATCAACAATGTGTTCTCCCATGTGAGATTTTTCTTCCATTTTGATGCCTTTGTTTCCCTGTTGACACATCAAAATGAAAAAGGTCCTATCCAGGATAAAGTTTTTTTTTGAAGAAGTAGCAGTATGCAGTCTCAGAATTCAGGCAGATGCTCCCTTCTACACGCTTCCTTCGATACGCTTCGCTACTCAGGAAACACGCTGACTTCGGCGTGAGCTCAGTCGAACGCTCAAGGAGCGGCGCTTCTGTCTCCGTTTTCCATGCTCCCCGCCCTTTGCTATTTCAGGGTTCAAATGCTTCGTGCAGTTCGAGGCAGGCTTTCAGGAATTGCAGTGATTTCCAGATTTGATTTTTGATGGTTTTTACTGAGATGCCGAGCTGGTCCGAAATTTCCTGCTGTTTCATGCCATCCATTCTGCTTTTCAGAAATACATCTTTACTTCTGGCCGGAAGTTGTTCGATGCAACGGTTGAGTGCAGCGCTAAACTCCACCTGAGCGATCAGATTTTCGTCGGTTTGCAATTCCTGAAAAGGCATGTTTTGAATTGATCGGTGGCGGCTTTTTTCAGCACGTAAATAATTCAGAGTGGCATTTTTTGAGGCGCGGTATAAGTATCCGGAAATACTTTCGTTAATATCCAGTTTCTGGCGGTTAATCCAAAGCCTGATAAAAAGCTCCTGAACCACATCTTCGGAAGCAGCGTAATTTTGTGTCAGGTTATAAACATACAGGCAAAGCCGGCTGTAATAGCGCACAAAAAGCTGATTATAGCAATTATAATCATCCCTTTTGATTCCTGTCATTAAAAGTTCGTCAGCTATTTCCATTTTTGCACCCTGTCAATAGCGTACAATATTAGCCAATTATTAGATATTCCGAAGGCTAACTCAAATCCTAATTAATCCGGAGGACCGATCCTATTTTCAGGGTTTTTTGTGCGGTAATGTTATTGGCCGTGCAAAGTTTGTTTACGGTGGTGTTGTAGCGCCGGGCGATGGTCCAGAGGTTGTCGCCTTTACGGATAACATGTTTGGTTGCGCCATCGGCACTGGCTAACATTTGTGAGTCGGCAGGAGATGGTTTCTTTTTTAATTTGTCTTTGTCAATTTCGAACCGGCGGTTGGCGTAGTAAATTTTGTCGGTCCGCAAACAGTGATTATCGAAATCGATGTATTTGTTCGAATCAAAGTGTTGCCCGAACAAACGGGTTTCGAAATGCAAATGATCCGTTGTGGCTCGTCCGGTGCGTCCTCCTAATCCAATGATATCGCCTGCTTTGATCGTGTCGTTCACCTGAACTTTGATGGATTTTAAATGACTGTAGATGGTTTCCAGACCATTTTCATGCCTCACCAGAACGAGATTGCCATATCCGCTGAAGCGTTTTGCCAGACGGACTCTTCCATCAAAAGCACAACGAACAGTATCGCCCGAGGTGAGCTTAATATCGGTTCCGGTGTGCATTCTTCCACGACGTATTCCATACTTTGAAATGACTTTACCTTTCACCGGATGAACGTAAGAACTTCCTCCGGGCGTGGTGAAAGTGATGCTGATGGTATCGGTTTTTGCCGGAAGTGTATGGGTTGGATAATTGATTTGTGTGCTGTTCCAAACATTTTTATAAAGTGTCTCGTCCAGCGTTTTCAGCGAATCTTCGGGTAATTCTTCGGCAATATCCAACAAGGAGTCAACTTCATTTATCTCAATTTGGGTGGAAATTGTATCGGGGATGGTTTGTTGGGCCTGCGAGGTAGTAAAAAAAAACAGGCCAATAATCAGTATCAGATTCAATATTCTCATCTTCAAAATTTGGGTTAATAACTAGCTCAAAAATTTGAACGGGGAGCGAAGATAAATTTTTTCTTACTTTTTTCTGAATATTTTGTTAACACTTAGGTACATTTTAACAAACTATAACACCTTTTTTTACTTTTGCGGCAACTTTAAAGTGGAGAAGTTTAGCCATGAAAAACAAAGTTTTTCTAAAGATTTTGAGGTATTTAGGGATTGGGGCAGTTGGAATTTTTGCAATTATAGGGTTAGGTTTGACCACCGCATTTTTGGCCGTGAAATTTCACCTGACCGATGATCCGGGAGTGGTTGATCTTAACGACCGCTATTTTCAGGAGATAAAAGAGAAATATGGACGTGGTTCTGATCAGGACAGCGTTGCTGTTGATTTTTCGGAAGCCCGTCTTCTTCACAATCTTTCGGTATTGGGCAAGTATTATCCGGCTAATGCCTGGTACATTCAGAATGCCTATTATCAAAGCCGGAATCTGAAAGAAGCACACCGAATGATCGAAGCGGTGAACCTTTATTTGCGTGACAATACCGCTTATCATGATGAGCTGAATCGTTTTGCAGAAAGTTCGGATCTTAAGCAATCGAAAATTCAGACCCAAAGTGCTTTTAAATGGATGAATATTCCGGAATGGCAGGATTTTAAACTGGCTGTTGCCAAAGACAAGCATCTGATTGATTCGGCTGCTCATTTAACCGGTGTTGAGCCGTGACTGATTGTGTCGGTGTTGGTGGGGGAGCAAATTCGTTTGTTCAATTCGAGCCGTGAAGCCTATAAAAAATGGATAGGACCGCTAAAAATATTATCGGTTGAAACTACTTTTTCACTCGGAGTCACCGGAATTAAAGTTCCAACTGCTCAAACCATCGAGAAAAACCTGAAAGACAGTACCTCTGTCTTCTATTTGGGTAAACCTTACGAAAATTTGCTCGATTTCCGGACACCAAATATTGCGCAGGAACGATTTACCCGGCTCACTTCCTACAAAGACCATTTTTATTCGTACCTGTATGCCGCCTTAAATGTGAAACAAATGAACGTGCAATGGCAGCGTGCGGGTTATCCAATCAGTGAGCGTCCTGAAATACTGGCCACTTTGTTCAACATTGGCTTTGAAGCGTCGGTGCCTAAGGAAAATCCTATGGTGGGCGGGTCTGGTATAAACATTAAAGGTCAGCGATACTCGTTCGGTGCGGTGGCCTACGAGTTCTATTATTCGGGTGAATTATTCGATCTGTTTCCGTTTAAAAATGCCAAATTCGATTTTACGGATGAACCACCCCGCTCGTAAAATTCAATTCACCTTTTTGTTTTTCCTGATAAGTCTTTCGTTAAAAGCTCAGGCATCCCGCTTTAGTGAAATTCCGTGGAATGAGCTAATGGAAGGCCTTTGGTACGCTGAAATTGATGCGCCTGACCAATCGGTGGTCAACGATTCGAAGCTGACAATCCTGAAAATTGATCCCCGACATTTTGACTTTGAATTTCTGACAGCTTCTGAACGCGGGCACAAACCCCGTATTTCACCTGACTGG
>CAYRBM010000013.1:10080-50148 GCA_964422425.1 uncultured Odoribacter sp. | reverse complement strand
ACTGTTGCAAGTGCGTCAGGTTTATATCTTCCTATCGTTTTTGCATTGGCAACCGGAATCCCCGTAATCATTTTTGCCTGGATACTGGCCTTTTCGGTTAGTTCAATCGGAGGTGTTTACAACAAAATGAAGAATTTCGAAATCTGGTTCCGACGTGTGGTTGCCGTTTTGTTCATCCTTGTTGGTATCTATTATATTATTAGGGTGTTCTTCTAAAAAATTTAATTTTGTTGTTCGTCAATTTACGAACAATTTTTGTTCTAAAAACATGAAAAAAAGACAAAAAGCAAAACTCATTGCCTCCATAGCGGTAATATTACCAGCAATAATTGTTCTGTATTATTTTCTTCAGCTTTTGGTTGATTACCTAACTTTTGGTCTAATCGGATTAAATGAGGATTCTCACCTTGGAGCATCTATCAACTTTTTCATTTACGATACCATTAAAATTCTGATTTTGTTGTTTCTCATCAGTTCGCTGATGGGCATAGTAAATGCTTATTTCCCGGTTGACAGGCTTCGCATTTACCTGACCACAAAAAAAATGTATGGGCTTCAGTACTTTTTTGCATCGATATTTGGAGCAATTACACCATTTTGTTCCTGTTCTTCTATACCCCTTTTTATCGGATTCGTGAAAGGCGGAATTCCATTGGGAGTAACATTTGCATTTCTGATCACATCCCCCCTGGTAAACGAGGTTGCTGTAGCCATGTTTCTCGGTATGTTCGGGATCAAAGCTACGCTTGTTTATGCCATAAGCGGAATCTTGCTGGGAATAGTCGGAGGTTTTATACTCGGACAAATGAAACTCGACAAATATTTATCGGACTGGGTAATAGAGATTCAAGCAACATCCAAACAGGAATCAGAACAATGGGAAATAGACAGAACACCTTTCATTGACAGACTTCCAACAATTATTCATGAGGGGTGGGACATCGTCCGAAAGGTTTTGTTATATGTTATAATTGGGATTGGAATTGGTGCTGCAATGCATGGCTATGTCCCTGAAAATTTCTTTACAGAATATCTCTCAGCTGATAAATGGTATGCGGTACCATTAGCCGTGATATTAGCTGTACCAATGTATGCCAATGCCGCCGGGATTGTTCCGGTCATACAGGTTTTTGTAGCAAAAGGCGTTCCGCTCGGAACTGCTTTGGCTTTTATGATGGCTGTGGTTGGCTTATCTCTTCCCGAAGCTACTTTGCTTAAAAAAGTGATGCAATGGAAACTTATCGGTGTCTTCTTCGGAACGATAACCGTATTTATTATCTTACTGGGATACCTGTATAACTGGATAATCTGATACAGAAATTACTTCTGATTTAGGCTTTTATTCCTGAATGTTTTGAAGCAAATTATGTGCAGAATATCTTTTAATTAAGTCTGGTAATTGTTATATTTAGACTAACGATTAAAATCAATCATCATGAAAACAAAATCTCTCGGTTTTATAGGAGGTGGCCGGATTACCCGGATTTTTCTGCAGGCCTTTGTCAACAAAAAAGCCATTTTCGATTCCATCTCTGTTTTCGATACCAATCAGGAAACTCTTCAGAACCTGAAGCTAAAGTTCCCGTTTATTCAAGTTGTTACTTCAGCCAGTGAAGCTGCTAAAAAAGATGTGGTACTTCTGGCTCTGCATCCGCCGGTAATTATGGAAACGCTGGAGCTGATTAAAAACGACCTGACCGATCAAACTATTTTCATTTCGCTGGCGCCCAAAATTACCATCGAAAAAATAGCTTCCGTTTTGACCAACGTGCAACAGATTATCCGGCTAATTCCCAATGCAACTTCGATCATCAACCACGGGTTTAATCCAGTGAGTTTTTCTCCTGCAATGTCCGAAATCCAAAAGTGGTACATTCAGGAAATGCTGAACTTGCTGGGGCATACGTTCGAAACATCTCAGGAAAAACTTGAGGGCTATGCGATACTTTCTGCCATGCTTCCAACCTATTTCTGGTTTCAATGGCATGAGCTGGAAAATATTGGAACCGAATTTGGGTTAAGCTTGGGCGAATGCCGCGAAAGCATTTACGAAACACTAAATGCAGCCCTTAATACCATGTACCGTTCGCGAATGACTCCCGGCGAAGTGATGGATTTGATTCCTGTAAAACCAATCGGGGAAAATGAAGAGCAGATCAAAACTATCTATCAGGAAAAGTTAAAGGGGTTGTATCAGAAAATTAAACCCTAAAAACAGATACATTTAGGGCATTTTCAATATTCTCAGGGGCCTGCAAAGTTAAACTTCTGCAAGCCCCTGAAAATTTTATGCGTCTGTGCCGCAAATCAGGAAATTTCTTTTCTAATATTGGAGGATATTTACGAAATCCCTATCCTAAAACCAACTATCTAACCGACATGAAATTTTTTGCCACACTACTCGTTCTGTTGTTCCTGGTGAACTCGCTCAATGCCTGTCACCTCGATCCTGCGCAATATTCTGCCCCAATTAAAGTAGCCTGTATCGGCAACAGTATTACCTATGGCTCCGGAATTCCGGATCGTCCGCGCGATTCGTATCCTTCGCAACTGGCGCGAATGCTGGGGGAAAAATGGGAAGTTCGCAACTTTGGAGTGGGTGGCCGAACTTTGCTGAAAAAAGGCGATTTCCCATTCTGGAACGAAGAAGCCTATACACAGGCCAAAGCTTTTTTGCCCGATGTGGTCATTATCAAACTCGGAACCAACGACACCAAACCGCAGAACTGGAAATATTCAGGAGAGTTTTTGTCCGATTACAGGTCGATGGTCAAAGAGTTGAAAGCGCTGTCGTCTCACCCTAAAATATACCTCTGCAAACCAGTTCCGGCCTATGGTAACCGCTGGGGAATCAACGATTCGATCATTGTTCATGGGGTAATTCCGGCAGTAGAAAAGCTTGCCAAAGAGGAAAATCTTCCGGTTATCGATTTATACGCAGCCCTATCCGGAGAATCATCACTTTTCCCTGACCAGATTCACCCTGACGCCAAAGGTGCCGGACTAATGGCTCAGACCATTTTCAAAGCGTTGACAGGGAAAGAAGAAGATTTGGTTCAGGCACAATATCCGGGAAAACAATCGAGTTGGCATGGATTTACCCGATATGATTTTCAGATCGACAGGAGAAATGCTCATATCATCGTACCCGACAAAACTGCGCCAGGAAAGCCGTGGATCTGGCGCGCCCGTTTCCCTGAGTGGCATTACCAAATGGACAGCATTTTGATCCGTAAAGGATTTCATGTGGTGTATGTAAACACCGACGGCATGTTTGGTGCACCCCAGGCGATGGATGTATGGAACAACTTTTACAATTACCTCACTTCACAATACGGACTCAGCAAAAAAGTAGCGCTCGAAGGGGTGAGCCGTGGCGGACTGTTTGTTTTCAATTTTGCAAAGAAATATCCCGAGCAGGTTGCTTGCATTTATGCCGAAGCTCCGGTATGCGATTTTAAAAGCTGGCCGGGAGGAAAAGGTTCTGGTTCGGGCGATCCTGCTTCCTGGAAGCAACTTCAGGAAATTTATGGCTTTGCCAGCGAAAAAGAAGCTTTGGAATACGCCGATAATCCTATTGACAACCTGGAAAAACTGGCTTCTGCCAAAGTTCCACTGTTCTTTTCGATCGGGTTGCACGACAGTATAGTTCCCAATGAAGAAAACACCTATATCTTGGCCAACAAATACGTTCGGCTGGGTGGACCAGTCACGATTTATCCGAATACAAAAGGGAAGCAAACACTTCAGGGCCATCATTTCCCGATTGATGACCTGAATGCAGGCGCTAATTTCATCCGGAACAGCTATCCGGAAGTCAACCCCAAACTGGATAGCCGGAATTACCACACGATGCGCAACAAATTGCACAATGCGCAAATGGTTTTCGAGCGCGAAAAGAAAGGACGTGTGGCATTTTTAGGCGGCTCAATCACACAGGGCGGTGGCTGGCGCGACAGCATTTGTGCTTACCTGCAAAAACGCTTTCCAGAAACCAAATTTGAATTTATTGCTGCAGGAATTTCTTCGATGGGAAGTACTCCGGGAGCTTTCCGGTTCGAGCGTGATGTGCTGGCCAAAGGAAGAGTTGATTTGCTGTTTGAAGATGCCGCAGTTAACGACCGGGTCAATGGTTTTGGCCCTGAAACACAAATTCTGGGAATGGAAGGCATTGTTCGTCATGCCCGCGAATCGAATCCGGCAATGGACATTGTAATCATGCACTTTGTTGATCCGGAAAAAATGACCGAATACCGCAAAGGAACTACCCCACCTGAAATTCTGAACCACGAAAAAGTAGCAGCTCATTACAATGTTTCGACCATCAATCTGGCTCAAGAGGTGACTGACCGAATCGATAACGGCGAATTCACATGGGAAAAGGATTTCAAAAATCTCCATCCTTCTCCATTCGGGCATCATATTTATTTTCAGTCGATGAAGTCGTTTATGGAACAGTGTTGGGGCGGCTTTGTGGCCGACGACGATAAATTGACTGCTTACCCTCTTCCGGCGAAACTAGCCGAAGCATGTTACGACAAAGGTGTGCTAATTCCGGCAGTTCAGAATAAAATTGCGAAAGGCTGGAAAGCGGATCAAAACTGGATTCCTGCCGACAAAACCGGAACGCGCCCCGATTTCGTGAAAGTACCAATGCTAATTGCCGAAGCCCCCGGCGGAACAATGAAATTTGATTTTGAAGGAAATGCAATTGGAATTGCTGTGGCTTCGGGACTGGATGCCGGAATGATAGAATACCGCATTGACAAAGGTGAATGGAAAACGCAGGATTTGTTTACCCAATGGAGCTCGCAGTTGCATTTACCCTGGTTTTTAACGTTAGCTTACGGACTGGATGAAGGAAAACACCGATTGGAAATCCGTGTTCTGCCCGAAAAAAATGCGCAAAGCAAAGGGACAGCCTGCCGAATCAGGTATTTTTACGTGAATGAAATTGATAAATGATTTCTTTCCCAAGAAGATAAAACAAAAACGCAAGGCTTTCAGCCTTGCGTTTTTCTATGGTTACCGAAAATTAGTACTCATCTTCATTGAAAAAGAAATCATCTTTGCTGGGGTAATCTGGCCAGATGTCTTCAATACTCTCATAAATCTCTCCTTCGTCTTCAATCTCCTGCAAATTTTCAATAACTTCGAGAGGTGCACCACTGCGGATCGCAAAATCGATCAATTCATCTTTCGTTGCTGGCCAGGGGGCATCCTCTAATTTAGAGGCTAGTTCAAGTGTCCAGTACATATTGTTTAGAAATTATGAGGTTTTTACTAGTTTTTTTAAAACTCCTGCGAATATAAGAAAAAAACGAATTGTGCAAATATTAATTCATTTTATTCATTTATCTCAGGAGACCATACTATTTCGGGCGTTTTTTGATCCATCGAAATCTGGCGTGAGAGCACAAAAAGATAGTCGGAAAGACGGTTAATGTATTTGATCAGATTAGTATCGACCTCAGCTTTTTCCGACAATTCAACAATGCGCCGCTCTGCTCTTCTGCAAACGGTGCGGGCAACATGGCAGAATGAGGTCGCCTGACTTCCTCCAGGCAAAATAAAATTCCGTAGTTCAGGTAAAACCTCCAGCATCCGATCCATTTCCCGTTCAAGCATTTCAATATCCGAAGCCCTGCAAGGCAATTGCTTGGTCACCAAACCCGAGGCATCTTCACTGGCCAGATTGGCACCAATAACAAACAACTTGTTCTGAACCTTTTCAAGTACTCCATCAGTATGCTCATCTGACTGATACGAACGAATTACCCCAATGTAGGAATTAAGTTCGTCAATGGTTCCATAAGCTTCAAGCCGAATGTTGTACTTTTTGACTCGTGATCCTCCGATCAGTCCTGTAGTTCCGTCATCTCCGGTGCGAGTGTATATTTTCATCCGAATGCATTAACAGTAAATGGTTCTAGTCTCATGAGACGAATTACATATTTCCCGAAACCTGTAACACGTAACCCGCAACAATAAATTTAATAAACCGGATTTGGGTTCATGTAATCCGATTCTATTTCGCCGTCTTTCAGTCGGATTATCCGATGTGCGTGACGGGCAATATCTTCTTCGTGAGTAACTACAATCAGGGTATTTCCTTTGCGGTGAATTTCAGCAAACAACTGCATAATTTCTTCTGAAATTTTTGAGTCGAGGTTACCGGTCGGTTCATCGGCCAGCAGGATGCATGGATTATTTACCAAAGCTCTTGCAACAGCTACTCGCTGACGCTGTCCTCCTGAAAGTTCGTTGGGCTTGTGTTCAATACGATCGGCCAGACCAACTTCAGTCAATATTTTCTCAGCTTTCTGAATGCGCTCCTGCTTCCGTATCCCGGCATACACCAACGGTAACATCACATTTTCGAGGGCAGTATTCCGTGGCAACAAATTAAACGTCTGGAAGACAAAACCAATCTCCTTGTTCCGGATTTCGGCTAGTTGATCGTCAGAAAGGTGACTCACATCCTGATTATTCAATTCATAAAATCCGCTGGTAGGTGTGTCCAAACAGCCAATTACATTCATCAATGTTGATTTTCCGGAACCCGAAGCTCCCATGATTGCGACATATTCGCCTTTGTTGATATGGAGCGATACCGAGCGCAAAGCTCTGACGACCTGAGTTCCTATCTTATAGTTTTTAACAATCTTCTCTAGCTTAATAACTGTTTCCATTGGCTTGGGTTAAATGTTTTTGAACTCATTAGTTTTTGACCGGCTTAATTCATTACAAATGCACGATTCCAATTTCCGGCTAAAATAAGTAGTTTAAACGATTAAAACCGCAATTTTCTGTTTTTGTTGCCTATTCTGAAATCAAATTTATGCGCGTTTACTGAAAAAGCACTAACCTGGCAAACACGGATAATTTTTATCTTTGTCACATGTCGGAATACCTCGATCAGGATATTAAGTTTTTACCCGGAGTTGGACCGCAACGTGCCGAAATACTCAAAAAGGAGTTGAGCATTTTTACCTTCAACGATCTTCTATACTATTTTCCTTACAAATACATCGACCGGACGAAGTTTTACAAGATTTCGGAGGTAACAGGCACAATGCCATATATTCAGCTAAAAGGAACAATTTTCAGGTTTGAAACAACTGGAGAAAAGGCAAAACAGCGTTTAACCGCATTATTTCGCGACGAGAGCGGAGTTTTGGAGCTGTTGTGGTTTCAGGGGATAAAATGGGTCACTCAGAATATCCGGCCCAATGTTGAATACATTGTATTTGGAAAGCCGTCAGAATTCAATGGTAAAATCAACATTGTTCATCCCGAACTGGAGCCAGCCGACAGTAAGCCAGTGAGTACCGGGGTTTTTCAGGCTTTTTACAACACTACCGAAACTATGAAAAAGAAGTTTATGACGAGTAAAGCTCTGAATAAACTGCAATTTAACCTGATGGGACTCTCCGAAGGCAAAATTTTTGAAACACTTCCGGCACATCTTGTTTCAAGACTGAAATTAATGCCTCTGACTGCTGCGCTAAAACAAGTGCATTTTCCTGAAAATCCTCAACTCCTGAGAACAGCCCAATTTCGACTCAAATTTGAAGAACTCTTTTATATTCAGCTAAAGATTTTAAGCCTGAAGCATAAGAGGGAGGGCGCTTTTAAAGGATTTGTATTTTCGCAGGTAGGCTACAACCTCAACACGTTTTATAGCAAATTTTTGCCTTTCGAACTCACAAACGCCCAAAAGAAAGTAATAAAGGAGATCAGGAAAGATATGGGCTCCGGAAAACAAATGAACCGCTTGCTGCAGGGCGATGTGGGTAGCGGGAAAACGCTGGTTGCCCTCATGACGGCACTCATTGCATTTGACAACGGATTTCAGGTGAGTTTAATGGCGCCAACCGAAATTCTGGCTATTCAGCATTACAATTCAATCAAAAAAATGACTGATGGACTGGGAATTAAAATTGCGTTACTGACCGGTTCAACCAAAGCTTCCAAGCGGAAAATAATCCATGAACATCTGGAAGATGGCTCCTTGCAATTACTGATTGGCACCCATGCCCTGATTGAAGACAAGGTAAATTTCAAAAAACTGGGATTGGTAATTATTGACGAACAACACCGTTTTGGAGTAGCTCAGCGAGCCAAACTATGGAAAAAGAACGAATTTATTCCTCCGCATGTGCTCGTAATGACAGCGACCCCGATACCGCGAACATTAGCCATGACTGTTTACGGCGATCTGGACGTTTCTGTAATCGATGAGCTTCCTCCTGGCCGGAAACCAATTCAAACCCTTCATTTTTACGAAAACCGGAGAAAGCAGGTGTATGAATTTATTCGGGAACATGTAACAACCGGAAGGCAGGTTTATATCGTTTATCCGCTCATTAAAGAATCGGAAAAGCTCGATTTGAAGAATGTTGAGAACGGATACGAACTGCTGAAACAGGTTTTTCCCCGTTATTCCATCAGCATGGTACACGGAAAATTGAAACCTTCAGAAAAAGATGCCGAAATGCAACTGTTTAAGGAAGGAAAAACCCAGATTATGGTAGCAACCACAGTGATTGAGGTTGGAGTGGATGTTCCCAATGCGTCGGTAATGATTATTGAAAGTTCTGAACGCTTCGGTCTCTCTCAGTTGCATCAGTTGCGCGGACGAGTCGGACGCGGGGCCGAACAATCCTATTGTCTTCTGATGTCGTCATACAAAATCAGCAATGAAAGCAGAAAGCGTCTGGAAACGATGGTGCGCACCAATGACGGGTTTGAAATTGCTGAAGTAGATATGCAATTGCGTGGTCCGGGCGATTTGGAAGGAACTCAGCAAAGCGGGATAGGTTTTACCCTGAAAATTGCCAATCTTGGTCGCGACGGAGAAATTCTTCAACACGCACGAAATCAGGCTTCCGACCTGCTTGACGAAGACCCCAAACTTGAAAAGCATGAAAATCAGCTTCTGGTGTACAACCTGATGAAGATGAAAAATACTGAATTCAACTGGAGCTCGATAAGTTAAGAGTTTAGAACCTTGAATCCGGGATGGCAAAAAAGCTTTGTTTATTGCACTTTAGACACTCTGAACTTTAGCCCATCTAAACTTTTTTTCTTTTCACTATCTATAATAGAACCAATTCTTTATACTTTTGTCGCATATTTCAAGAACGTTTTTCATGAGTGATGAAGGATTGAATAGTGTGGTTTATTCCAAAAATGTAATTGAACTGATAACGGTTGCCAACGAATTTTGCAGTTTTCTGGAAAGGTCAGAGGATTTTGATTCTGCTGATTTTTTGAGCCGCTTGCAAAAAATGCTGCCTCTATTATACCTAAAAGCCAGTTTGTTGCCCAGGTTCGAGATTGAATTTGAAGATGATCTGGAGAAATTTGTGACCGAAGTAGATTACAACCTGATTCAGCAGAAAATCCTCAGACTAACCGGTGCCAACGACGACTACCAGGAAATATTTCTGCCCGGGATGCAGTTCAGCGAAACTGCACTGACGTCGAGCATTGCTGAGAACGTGGCTGACATTTACCAGGACCTGAAAGATCTGGTGATGTCGTTTCGCACACTAAATGAAGAGGTGATGGAGCAGGCACTTTGCGAATGCCAGCAAAATTTCACCCAGTATTGGGGTCAAAAACTGGTGAATTGCCTTCGGGCTGTTCACAACCTGATTTACAGCGAAAATCTAAAAGACGACGACACCCTGGCCCCTCGAAAAAAACAGAATGAAATAAAACACACCAATAATAAACCCGATTGGCTCAACAACCGGTTTTTCGATCAGGGAGAGTAAATGATGTTTAAGGAAAGTATTGACAAAGAAGAATTAGCTGAGTTACCACTCGTTCAGTTTGAAGGAAAAATTAGTCTGATTGAATCGAAGGAAGATTATCTGGCATCGGTTGAATATTTGTCTCGGCAAACCATGCTGGGATTTGACACAGAAACCAAACCAGCATTCAAAAAAGGAGTTGTCAACGAAGTTGCTTTATTGCAGCTTGCCACCAACGATCGCGCTTTTTTATTTCGGCTGAACAAAATGGGACTACCAAACGGGCTGAAAAGCATTCTTGAAAATCCACAGATTTGCAAAGTTGGAGTTGCTATCCGCGACGACATCAAAGGCCTACAAAAGCTAAACAAATTCAAACCCGATGGATTTATCGAACTTCAGGAGCATGTCAAGGAATTTGGCATTCAGGATTTCAGCCTGAAAAAATTATCGGCCATCGTATTGGGTTATCGCATATCCAAATCGCAACGCATCACAAACTGGGAAGCGCCCGAGCTAACTGAAGCTCAACAGGTTTATGCCGCAACTGATGCCTGGGTTTCGCACCAGATTTACCAATCGCTCAATCAGCAATAAACATGACAAAAGCATACAGTCAGGTTGTTCTGAAATCGGGAAAAGAACAGTCGTTGCAGCGTTTTCATCCCTGGATTTTTTCCGGGGCCATCAAAGAAATTTCAGCCCGGGTGGAAGAAGGCGATGTAGTTGAAGTCGTTTCAAACAAAGGAGATTTCCTGGGGATGGGACATATCCAGATTGGATCAATTGCGGTTCGTATTTTCTCATTCGAAAAAACAGAGCCCGATTTTAATTTTTGGAAAACGAAACTGGAGCGCGCGTTGGATGTGCGTAAAAAACTCGGACTGGTTGACAACCCTCAGACTAATGTTTACCGTTTGGTTCACGGCGAAGGCGACGGATTACCCGGCCTGATTGTTGACTTTTACAACGGAACGGCTGTTATGCAGGCTCATTCAGCAGGGATGTACCTGATCAGAGACATGCTTGCAAAAGCGTTGAAAGAAGTGCTCGGAGAACGACTGACTGCCGTTTATGATAAAAGTGAAAAAACCGTGCCCTTCAAAGCCGGACTGGATGCCAAAGATGAATATTTGTTGGGCCAATCCGAAGTTTTTGAAGTCCAGGAATATGGAAATCGGTTTAAAGTGGACTGGGTTGAAGGCCAAAAAACCGGTTTTTTTGTCGATCAGCGAGAAAATCGCCGATTAGTGCAGGAGTATGCTCATGGCCGCAATGTGCTGAATATGTTTTGTTATTCCGGCGGATTTTCTTTTTATGCTATGCGTGGCGGCGCCCAACTGGTGCATTCCGTCGATGCTTCGGCCAAAGCTATTGAGCTGACCAATGAAAATGTGAAACTCAATTTTCCGGATGATTCGCGTCATCAGGCTTTCGTGGCCGATGCCTTCGATTTTATGAACGAAAGCAAAAATAAATACGACCTTATTATTTTAGATCCACCCGCTTTTGCCAAGCACATCGGCGCACTTCCTCAGGCACTGAAAGGCTACAAACGACTCAATTTAAAAGCTTTTCAGCAAATTGCCCCGGGCGGAATCCTATTTACATTCAGCTGTTCTCAGGTCGTTCCCAAAGATAAGTTTCGCGAAGCAGTTTTTTCGGCAGCAGCCATTTCAGGCCGCAAAGTGCGTATTCTAAATCAGTTGGTTCAACCTGCCGACCACCCGGTTGACATGTACCATCCTGAAGGCGAATACCTGAAAGGATTGGTTCTTTATGTGGAATAACTGCGATTAACCATCTCAATTCTACTCTGTTTCTACCGAAATATTTCGAAAATCACTGATAAGTAGGTACCTCCCTGAATTCAAGATATGAATTCAAGCGTTTCCGCATGCTAAAAAATATATGCGTTTAGCCGGCTGTTTAAACGTTTAAGCATATATTTGTCTGAGCTGAAACTATCCGGAAAATAACCTAAACCAACTGAATGGCCAAACGCGTCTCGATAAAAGACATTGCAACCAAAGTCGGCGTATCTACGGCTTTGGTTTCGTACGTTATAAACGGTCAGGAAAAGGAGAAGCGCGTTGGAAAAGAAGTGGTCGAAAAAATCAGGCAGGCCGCCGGTGAGCTGAATTACCGCCCCAACCAGATTGCGCGCAGCCTGCGTAAAGGCGCTACAAATACCATAGGATTAATTGTGGCCGACATTGCGAATCCATTCTTTGGTCAGTTAGCACGTATCATCGAAGACGAAGCCAGCCGGTACAACTATATTGTCATTCTCGGAAGTTCTGATGAAGATTGCTCAAAATCAGCTTCACTGGTCGAAACCTTCCTGAACCGACAGGTTGATGGCTTCCTTCTTATTCCTTCTGATGGTGATGATCAGCTCGTTCAGTCACTTATTCAAAGAAATGTTCCGTTAGTTTTAATCGACCGTCAGTTTCCCGAAATTTACTGCAATCACGTCGTACTAGATAATCATCAGGCTACCTGCGAGGCAACTCTGCACCTGATCAACAAAGGATACCAGAAAATTACGATGGTTGCATACAAATCGCCGCTTTCTCACATGCAGGATCGCATCGGTGGATATTGCGAAGGCATGGCAAGCCTAAACAGGAATGAATTTATATGCGTGGAAGAAATCGATTACCATACCGGTAATTTCGAAAAACGAATGGATGAAATTATTAGCAGGAAAGAAACAGAAGCAATTTTGTTTGCCACCAACACACTTTCTATCGCCGGAATGTATGCCATTCGCCGCAACAATCTTAGAGTTCCGGATGATCTGGCTGTAATCGGCTTCGACGGAAATGAGGCATTCGATTTTTTTACGCCGCCAATTACCTACATCGAACAACCACTCGCAGAAATAGGAAAAGAAGCTGTCCGTATTTTGCTGGACCAAATCCGGGGAACCGAAAAAATCTGCCGGGTCAGGATTGCGCCAAAACTGATTAAACGACAATCTGAATAATCAATCAACAACAATATTTCAACACTATTAAGCTCAACCATTTAACTCAAACACAACATGAAAAAATCAGGACTACTTCTCGGATTCATTTTTCTGGCTTGCCAGATCTTTGCTCAGTCGTCGTTCAACGGGCTCGATATGAATATGGGCAATCTGTTTCGTTTATCCAATGCTAAAACCCGATCCATTTCTCCTGAAAACTTCACCGGCGAAAAGGGCAAAGGCGGCATGGCCAAACCCGAAGACAAAGACAAACCCAATACGGCCAATGCTTTCAATGCTGCCCGCGATTTGGGACAAGGCTGGAAGGTAAATCCTTACGTCCGCATTCAGCCGGGCGAAACCTTTACGATGGCCGAAATTGAAGGTCCGGGCGCTATACAGCACATTTGGATGACTCCAACCGGAAACTGGCGCTTCTCGATCATCCGCATTTACTGGGACGACGAAACCGAGCCATCCGTAGAATGCCCGGTGGGCGATTTCTTCGGAATGGGCTGGTGCGAATATGCACCGTTGGTTTCGATGCCCGTTTGCGTGAATCCCGGCAGTGCCTTTAACTGCTACTGGGTGATGCCATTCCGCAAAAAATGCAAAATCACGATGGAGAACATCAACGACAAAGATGCCATGACATTGTATTACCAGGTTGATTACACGCTGACTGAAGTACCGGCCGATGCCGCCTATTTCCATGCTCAATTCCGTCGTACCAATCCCAATGCGACTTCCGACTACACCATTGTCGACAACATCAAAGGCAAAGGTCAGTTTGTGGGTGTTTACCTGGCCTGGGGTGTCAACAACAATGGCTGGTGGGGCGAAGGCGAGATCAAATTCTTCATCGACGGCGACACCAAATTCCCAACCATCTGCGGAACCGGTACTGAAGACTATTTCTGCGGATCGTACAATTTCGACCGCGGCGGCCAATACAAGGAATTCTGCACGCCTTACACCGGATTGCACCAGGTGATCCGTCCCGACGGAACCTACAAATCGCAGCAGCGCTTCGGGTTGTATCGCTGGCACATCATGGATCCCGTTCGCTTCGAGAAAGACCTGAAAATTACTATTCAGGATTTAGGCTGGAGACAAGGCGGACGCTACCTGCCCCAGCAATCCGATATTGCCTCAACCTGTTTCTGGTACCAAACCGATCCGCACGGCAAGTTCCCGAAATTACCAGCCTGGCAACAATTGGAAGTCAATTAAACATACAATCATGCAAAAAATACAAATCCTCATTTCAGGAGTTATCCTGCTGGCTGCAACGACGGCCTGCAACGCTCCGGCATCAAAAAAAGCAAAAACGATGGACCAAAAAACCGACACTATTCCCGGAACTTACGGGTATGATGTAGCTTTTATGAAAGAGCACAAAATGGAAGTTATTGAACTGCGCGACGAAAGCGGGAAAGCCTGCCTGATGCTCTCTCCCGCGCTGCAAGGCCGTGTGATGACCAGTTCAGCCAACGGTGACGCTGGAAAAAGTTTTGGCTGGATCAACTATAAATTCATCGAAGCCGGCAAAGCCAGTTCGCAATTCAATCCATACGGAGGCGAAGAACGCTTTTGGCTGGGACCGGAAGGCGGACCTTTTTCGATCTATTTTCCAGAGGGAAAAGAG
This sequence comes from uncultured Odoribacter sp., assembly GCA_964422425.1. Classification (GTDB taxonomy): domain Bacteria; phylum Bacteroidota; class Bacteroidia; order Bacteroidales; family Prolixibacteraceae; genus Aquipluma. The sequence continues at coordinate 35,762 of CAYRBM010000013.1, read as the reverse complement.
CAGGTTTTCGAAAACTGGGATGTTCCGCCACTGATTGATACTGAAGCGTTCGAAGTGAAGGAACAAACCGCGACGGAAGTAAAGTTCGAGAAAAGTGCCATCCTGAAAAACACTTCGGGCAGCGAGTTTAACCTGAAGATTCGTAGAAATGTATCGTTGCTGTCGGTCGATACGATGGCGACATTGTTCAAAACCGATTTCCCCGATTCGCTGAATATGGTGGCCTATCAGTCGGAAAACAGCATCACCAACCAGGGCAACGAAGTATGGACCAAAGAAAAAGGACTGCTTTCGATCTGGATGCTTAGCATGTTTAATCCATCGCCAACCACTACGGTCTTCATTCCATACAAGGAAAGCGGCAGCGGAACCATTGTGAACGATGACTATTTCGGCAAAGTTCCGGCCGATAGGCTGATGGCCGAAAACGGCGTGGTTTATTTCAGGATTGACGGCAAACTGCGCAGCAAAATTGGCATTCCTCCGTCAAGGGCTACTGAACTTTGCGGAAGTTACGACTCGAAAGACAAAGTGCTGACACTGCTGTGGTGTTCGCTTCCAACCGAGCCCAAAGCCTATGTCAACTCGAAATGGGGCCAGCAGGACAATCCGTTTGAAGGAGACGCGATTAACTCGTACAACGACGGGCCGGTTGCCGACGGTTCGATTATGGGCCCGTTTTACGAAATCGAAACCTCCTCGCCAGCCGCCGACCTCCGGCCCGGCGAAACGCTGACACACGTCCAGCGCGTAGTGCACCTGCAGGGCAGTGAAGCCAATCTGGCGAAAGTGGTGAAAGACTTATTCAACCTCGAACTCAAGGCCATTCAGGAGAAATTTCAATAAGAGCGCAATCGGCTAAAAGCGCAAAACAAATTGCCGGGAACCCGGCGATCGCAACGATTTAGGAAAAGAAATCAGCGGAAAGCACGTCGGTTTCCGGCAATTTTAGTCTAAAAATGGGAATTGGCACAGATTGTCCCGAACGAGCCTTACCTGAGGGCGGCAATAAATCTTACATTTGCAGTACAACCTGACAAACTATCGTTGAAAAATATTCCAGTCCATAACGAACAGCAATTGATCAGTATGCTAAGAGGCGGCTCTCAAGTCGCCTTTAAACAGCTATTTGATTCATACAGCCCAAAGTTGTTCCGGTTTTCATATTCATACCTCAAAGCAGAAGCCGAGGCCGAAGAGATTGTTCAGGATGTCTTCCTGAAATTGTGGGAAAACCGTGATAAACTGCGAAACGAGACCTCTTTTCAATCTTATTTGTTCACCATTGCCTTTAACGCTATCCGGAAACATTTCAACCATAAAGCACGCGATGAGCGTTTTAGAACTAATCTACTGGAATCACTGTCAGAAGAAAATTCCTCGCTTGAAAACCATCCGGACTTTGAAACACTGATTGCCAGGCTCGATCGGTTAATTGAAGGCATGCCCGAACGGCGCCGCGAAATCTTCCTGAAACGGAAAAAAGAAGGAAAGTCGGTTCGCGAAATTGCCCTCGAAATGGAGATATCGCCCAAAACTGTCGAAAACCAGATTACTGAAGCAATGAACTATCTGAAAAAAGAATTTGGAAGCGACCGAATTTCAGAAATGTTGTTCTTCTGCATTTTTCTCGAAAAATATTCGTCTTCTGAATAGGGGTTTTTCCTGATTCAGGATATAACAGTCACTAAACAGCTCACCGTGACTGGACATGAAAGAAAAAATTGATTATAAAATCCTGAAAAAATTCGCCGGAGGGAAATACTCTTTGGGTGAATACCTCCAGGTAAGCCGGTGGTTTGGCGACCGAAAAAATGAAAATGAGCTACGCGAAGCCATCAGGGAACATTGGAACGAGTTTTCGACCGACCATTTCGAAGAAAAAGACCTGAGCCTTGTTTTTGAAAATATCAGGCAAAAAATATCTACTGAAAAAGATACCCCCCGGTTTTCTTCCAAAGTGCTGAATGTCTATTCGCGCATTGCCGCAATACTGATTCTTCCGTTGCTTATTTACTCGGTTTATTCCACATTTTTCCGTCCGAACGATCAATTATCGGCTACCAATATCGAAATATTCTCGCCCCACGGCGCCCGCACACACTTCGAATTGCCCGACGGCACCCAAGGCTGGCTCAACAGCGGTTCGCAGCTTCAATATGGAACCGACATTCTAAAAAACCGTAAAGTCAGGCTAATTGGCGAAGCCTGGTTTGAAGTAACCAAAATGGACAACAAAACCTTTGTGGTAAGTACTCCGGCCCTCGATATTCAGGTTTTAGGAACAAAATTTAATGTTACCGCATTTGCCGACGAAAAAGTGACTGACGTGGTATTAAAAGAAGGAAAAGTGAAGGTAAACGGCTCGAAGGGGCAGTTTGCCGTTGAGCTGAAGCCTGATGAAAAATTCACATTCGACCAGGAAGTGCAGGCGGGAACCATTCAAAATGTAAATGCCGATCAGTTTAGCGCGTGGAAAGATGGAATTCTGGTATTCAGAAACGAACCTCTGTCGGAAGTTTTGAAACGTGTGGGCAGGTGGTACAATGTCGACTTCAAACTTACAGACAAAGAATTGGCAAATTTCCGCTACCGTGCAACGTTTAAAGAAGAACAGGTTGAAGAGGTCATCCGTCTGATCTCGCTGACCGCCCCAATTCAGTATTCATTCGACAACAGGGAGTTGGGCGATAATGGCATATTCAAAAAACGATCGATAACCATCACCAGAAAAAAGATAAACTAACAAGGCAATACAAACAAAATCAGGAAAGTATTGGTAGTACTTTCCTGACGACATGTAGCGAATAAAAACGGTTTAAATTTTAAGTAACACTACAAATGTAAAACTATGAAAAAAAATCGAGAACCCAGGGTGTGGGATTTCTACGCCCTTAAAAAATGCCTATTCATTATGAGATGGAGCGTATTTTTCTTTTTCCTGAGCATAATGCAGGTTTTAGCTGTCGACACTTATTCGCAGCAAACCAAGCTGACCCTGAAATTTAATCAGGCTACTCTGGAAAGTGTTTTAAATGAAATTGAAAACCAGAGCGAGTTCTATTTTTTGTACAATCAGGACTTCGTTAAAACCAACAAAACGGTTGATCTGGAAGTAAAAGGACAAAAAATTGAGAGTGTTTTAGACGCCCTCTTTGCCGGCACCAACATCAAGTACACGATTAGCGACCGGCAAATTGTTCTGACCACCAACGAAACCGAATCGATGATTGGCAGCCGAATGGTTCAGCAAAACAAAGTCTCAGGAAAAGTCACCGGGACATCCGGCGACCCGCTTCCGGGCGTGACAGTTGCCGTTAAAGGTACAAGTGTTGGAACCGTTACCGGAGGCGACGGAAGTTTCCAGTTGAGCGTTCCATTGGATGCCAAAACGCTGGTTTTCTCTTTCGTTGGAATGAAAACTCAGGAAATTGCAATTGGCAACAAAACCACGTTCAACGTTATTCTTGAAGAAGAAACCATTGGCATTGAAGAAGTAGTAGCTATCGGTTATGGTACAGCAAAAAAACGCGATGTTACCGGTTCAGTCGGTTCTGTAAAATCCGATCAGATTGTGAAATCCAATCCGGTTCAGCCAGCCAAAGCCTTGCAAGGTCAGGTAGCCGGGGTTAATGTCAACAAAGTCAACTCACGCCCCGGATCGGAATATACCATTGATATCCGTGGTGTTCATTCGATTAGTTTCAGCAGCGAACCCCTGGTTGTAATCGACGGAGTGATGGGAGGAAAATTAAGTACCCTCAACCCAAGCGACATTGAAACGATGGACGTTTTGAAAGATGCATCGGCAACAGCAATCTACGGTTCGCGCGGAGCCAACGGCGTAATCATTATTACCACCAAGAAAGGTGCCCGCGGAAAAACGAAAGTGACCTACGACGGTTATGTGGGTGTAAAAGTACCTTCAAACCTTCCCGACCTGATGACCGCACAAGAATTTTATCGTGCATACAACGATGTGGTAAAGGCTGAAAATCCATCGGCTAACCCGGTTTGGACCGCCACCGAATTAGCCAATGTTCAGGCCGGAAAATCGGTTGATTGGGTTGATCTCGTCACTGATCCTTCGGCACAAACCAGCCACGTAGTAGCCCTTTCAGGAGGAAATGAAAATACCACCCACTATTTCTCGGCAGGCTACCTCAACGAAAAAGGGAACTTGCTGTACACCGGATACGAACGCTACAACCTGAAAGGAAGCGTGGACAGTAAACTGAATGACGTTGTCAAAGTAGGATTCAGCACCTATTACACCTACAGCATACAAAATCTGGGATCGAATGAAACGCTTCGCGGTGCATACCGTGTTCGTCCAACCGGGTCGGTTTATTACAACGAACTGGTTAATCCATCGGAAACCAACGATAAAGATGTTAATGGATATTCGTTCTGGATGGGGATTAAAGACACCCAGATTCAGAACCCTGTTTTGGAAGTACAGGCCAGCAATTACCAGGACGAAACCCGAATTTCGAATTTCCTGGGTAACGGTTATATCGAGATTGCCCCGATGAAAGGTTTATCATTTAAATCGTCGTTATCGGCTTCGATGCTCAATAGCCGCAGAGGCGAATTCCGTGGCGCCGACTCCAAGGCCCGTTTAAATAAATTGCCCATTGCCAGCAATGCATACAACATCAACGGATCGTACACCTGGGACAACATTTTGAACTACAAAACCAAAATAGGTGTACACGACCTCAATATAACCGCAGCCCAAAGTGCCCTTCAGGAAAGATTTGAAGCATCTACAGCAGCCGTTGAAAACCTGCCATATAATTCAGGTTGGTATGCCATCAACACAGCAGCAATCATCAATGGCGTAACCAGTAGTTTGGTCGAACGTTCAATTCTCTCGTTTATGGGCCGTGTGAATTACACCTACAACGACAAATATTTACTGACGGCAACCGGCAGATACGATGGTTCTTCTGTTTTGGCCGAAGGTAACAAATGGGCGTTCTTCCCGTCGGTAGCACTGGCATGGCGCGCTGGCGAAGAAACTTTCGTAAAAAATCTGAACCTTTTCTCCGACCTGAAAGTTCGGTTGAGCTATGGCGAAGTAGGAAACGATGTGGTTTCACCATACAGCACGCAGGCGTACATGAAAAAAACAGCTTACGACTTTAATGGAACTGCAGCCTACGGATACACACCCAATAACATTGGCAACTCGGAACTAAAATGGGAAAACAGCGCCGAAGTCAACTTCGGGTTGAACATGGGATTCCTGAAAAACCGGATCATGATGGACGTGGAAGTTTACAACAAAAAAACCAACGACCTGATTCAAAACGTAGCTCTTCCAACTTCACTCGGATTTAGCGCAGTAACTGCCAATGTCGGAAAACTGCTGAACCGTGGTGTTGAAATTTCGCTAAACACAGTAAACATTGAGAAAAGAGACTTCCGTTGGACAACCAATCTCAACTGGTCGACCAACCACAATGAAATTCTGGAGCTTTATGGCGGAACAGTAACTAAAGATATTGCCAACCGCTTGTTTGTGGGAGAATCGTTACGCTCGAACTACTATTATAAATTTGACGGTATCTGGCAGCTCGACGAAGCAGAAGAAGCCACCAAATACGGACAGGTACCCGGATCGGTGAAAGTTGTTGATGTGGTTGCCGACGGCAAAATTTCGAGTGCAGCCGATGCCGACGACCGTGTGATCCTGGGAAGTGAATTACCCAAATGGATTGCAGGTATGACCAACAACCTGACCTACAAAAACTGGGATTTATCGTTCTTCATTTATACCCGTCAGGGCGTCCAGTTCAGAAATGCTCTGCTCTCGGGAACCATGGGTGAACTGGGCAGCAACCGTTATAATCGTCTTAACCTGAATTACTGGACCAAAGAAAACCCGACAAACGATTACTTTGGAGTCTGGCAGTCGAACCCCTATCGTGAAGCCATTCAATACAAAGACGCCAGTTTCTGGAGAATCTCGAATGTGACCCTGGGATATAATCTACCGAAAACTTTGCTCGATAAGATTAAATTCAGCAATCTGCGCGTCTATGTTCAGGCCAACAATCTGGCTGTATTTACCAAGGAAAAAAACATCTGGATGGATCCTGAATTCAACTCCGGAACTTACCAGGATGACGTTCCCAACTCAGTTTATCTTTTTGGTGTAAACTTATCATTCTAACAGTAAACGGTTTAACGATTAATCATACAGACATGAAAAAACATAAAATATATCATTCCATTCTGGCCCTTTTACTGATCATGATGGGTAGCGGATGCCAGGATTTTCTGGAAGAAAATTCCATTTCAAATATCACTACCGATTCCTATGTCATCAACGAAAACGGATTTGAAGACCTGATAAAATCATGCTATCCGCTGACTCGCGATATCATCGGATTTCAGAATACCGTTAACATGGGATTAAATGGTACTGACATTTTCACACAGGGCGGATGGAGCAATCCGGCAGTGAAACAATCTTCACCTTTCGAAATGTACGACGTCACACTAAACTCATCGTTGGGTGAGTTGTCAGGTTTCTGGGACATTCTTTACCGTGAAATCGGACGAACGAACACAGCCATTGAACGTGCAGAAAGTATTACCTATGCCGATGCTACCAAAAAAACTGCCCGTGTCGCCGAAGCCAAATTCCTGCGCGCCCTGAGCTATTTTTATCTCGTTCAAACCTGGGGCGATGTTCCGATGCCACTCAAAGAAACGGTTGCTGCGGATAAGGCAATTGTTAAAGTCCCGGCCGCACAGATTTATACCCAGATTTTAAAAGATCTGACTGAGGCTGAGGCAGCTCTGCCGGTAACTGCAACCGACTACGGCCGCGTAACCAAAGGCGCAGCACAGTTCCTGCTGGCCAAAGTTTATCTGACTCGGGGTTGGAACTACAACAACTCACTGGGCGGATCAAGCGCCGATTTCAAAAGTGCACTCGACTGGGCCGACAAAGTAATTGCAGCCTATCCGCTGGTAGCGCAATACAAAACGTTGTTCCCGCTGCACGACGAAAATCCGCTGAAACAATACACCGGAGCACAAAACGATCGTAACAGCGAAGTGGTATTTGCCGTTCAGTACAGCAGCGACGTACTAACATACACGAATGAAGTCGCCGGACAACCCGGAAACTATTATCACTCCATGTTCGGCGGGAGCGGAGAAACTCTTCCGGGCAACCTTGGCCGAACCAGCGATTATAACCGCCATTTACCCAACTGCGTGGTAACTCCTGCCATGTATCGTTTATTCGACCCGGATAAAGACAGTCGTTATGCCCACAATTTTGTCGATGCACAATACGCCTTGAAAGACGCTCCTAACTACGGATATAGTCTGACCGACGCCAGCCTGAAAATCAGCTATGCGAAAGGCGATACAGTTGCTTATTTCCCGGCATGGAATAAAGCAATCTCTGCTACTCAGCGCGGAATCGATCAGGGGGGTAAAAAGAAATACACAGTTATTACGGTTGATGAATACGGAAACGCACAAACTACCCGCTTGAACGGATTAACTCCTTTGATGTGGAAGTTCTGGCAACCTGGAATCCAATATGGCGACGGCTATGGAACGTTCGACTTTGCATTGTTCCGATCGGCTGAAGCATACCTGATTGCTGCTGAAGCCATCCTGAAAGGAGCTACTGGCGGAAAACTGGGCGGAGCTGATGTTTATTACAACAAACTCATCGACCGTGCTGTTGGTGTTGGTGTTGATCCTAAATGTGCCAAATACCCGGAAGATCTGACTTCAATGGAAACCGTTTCGTACCGGGCAACTGCCGGTAATCTGACCATCGATATGCTACTGGACGAAAGTGCCCGCGAACTGATGGGTGAATTCAACCGCTGGTGGGATCTGAAACGCACCGGAAAACTCATCGAACGTGCTAAAAAGATGAATCCATGGGTGAAAAAAACAGCAAAAATTGCCGATTATCATCTGGTTCGTCCGATTCCACAAACAGAAATCGATCGTTCGTCGCCTGCCATTTCTCAAAATCAGGGATACTAATCATTAGAAAAAAGAGAGAAGAAGAATGTTTCTTCTTCTCTCTTTCCCATTTTTTTTTGCCCAACCAATTTTCTCCATCACGGTACTCCTGATCGAACAGTATCCGGATATTTTTTATCCTTTTTTCTGATAAACCAACTTAAAAACCAACCTGATGAAAAAACAGTTTTCGTCAAGTATCAATCGTATTCTTCATTTTCGGGTGAGGTCTGTCTACTTTTTCGCTAAAGCCTTCACCGAGCGCCTTTCCATGATAATCATTTTACTGAACCTGATCTCCTGCCACGAAAAAACAACCGTTGTCTGGCTCGACGATCTGAAAATCAAATCCTTCTCAGAAGGTATTCCGGCAGTAGTGGCTAAAACGTGTGCTTCGGGCGACTCGATGAAAATGAACGGAAGGTATTACGACCGTGGAGTTGGCGCCCAATCCATCAGTGTGCTGGCCTTTTTGCTCGATGGCAATGCACGTCATTTTATGGCCGAAGTTGGGGCCGACGACAGCGGAAGTAAAACCGTTCCGGTGAAATTCTACGTGATTGGCGACCGAAAAATACTTTTCGAAAGCGACGAAATGAAAGCAGGTGATCAACCCCGGAAAGTGGATGTCAGCCTGAAAGGAATCAAGCGCCTGGGGCTACTAATTACGCACGAAGCAGAAGGACACAATCGCACCTACTGCAACTGGGCCAACGCCCGGCTCGTTATGAAGGAAAACTGCCTTCCGGAACACCTTCCCAACAACGATATCAAAACGATTTTAACTCCGGAACCATCACCGGAACCGAAAATCAATTCGCCCAAAATATTTGGGAACACTCCCGGAAATCCATTCCTGTACACCATTGCAGCATCCGGAAATCGTCCGATGAGTTTCTCCGCCGATAATCTTCCCAACGGGCTTTCCATCGACTCGAAAACCGGAATCATTTCAGGAAAAGTAACCCAGCGCGGAACTTACCACACCATCCTGAAAGCAAAAAACGACCTTGGTGAGGCGACCAAAGAATTAACCATCAAAATTGGCGACACCATTGCCTTAACTCCGCCCATTGGCTGGAACGGATGGAACTCGTGGGCCCGCAACATCGACCGCGAAAAAGTGATTGCCTCGGCCAACGCGATGGTCAACATGGGGCTGCGCGATCATGGATGGACCTACATCAACATCGACGACGCCTGGCAAGGACAGCGAGGTGGAAGATACAACGCCATTCAGCCCAACGAAAAATTCCCCGATTTCAAAGGAATGATCGACTACATTCATTCGTTAGGCCTGAAAGCCGGGGTTTATTCCACGCCCTGGATTTCGAGCTATGCCGGCTATTGCGGCGGATCTTCAGAATTTGAGAACGGCGCTTTTACCGATTCCATCCGGCAGAACAAACGGGCCTTTCGCTACATCGGGAAATACCGTTTCGAAACCGAAGATGCCCGGCAAATGGCCGACTGGGGAGTTGATTACCTGAAATACGACTGGCGGCTCGAAGTTCCTTCGGCTGAACGAATGTCGGTGGCACTCAAAAATTCAGGAAGAGACATCCATTACAGTTTATCCAATTCGGCACCGTTTACCAATGCTGCCGACTGGTCGCGCATTGCCAACAGCTGGCGCACCGGACCCGACATTCGCGACAGCTGGACAAGCCTTTACATTTCAGCATTTACCATCGACAAATGGGCGCCTTTTGCTGGTCTCGGTCATTGGAACGACCCCGATATGCTCATTGTTGGCAACGTAACCACTGGCTCCGAAATGCACCCGACACGGTTAACACCCAACGAGCAATACAGTCACGTCAGCTTGTTCAGTTTGCTGGCAGCACCTTTGCTCATTGGCTGCCCGATTGAACAACTCGACAATTTTACCCTGAATCTGCTGACGAACGACGAAGTGATCGAAATCAATCAGGACCCGTTAGGAAAACCCGCCCGACTGGCAGCCGACGACGGTGGTGTGCAAATCTGGGTCAAACCACTCGAAGATGGTTCCTTTGCAGTTGGCCTTTTCAATACCGATAATTTTGGGCAAACCCCGCAATCCTACTTCCGGTGGGGTGACGAAACTTCGAAACCTTTTGCTTTCGATTTTACCAAGGTCGGTTTATCCGGAACGTGGAAACTACGCGACGTTTGGAGGCAAAAAGATTTGGGTGTTTTCGAAAATTCGTTCGAAACCGAAATTGCGCATCACGGCGTCGTTCTCCTGCGGCTCTGCAAACCCTAAACTTTCAAAAAAACTAAACCATGTATAACCGATTTCAATTTTTTGCTCTATTTCTTGTATTAGCCTTTGTCGCCTGTACCGAAAAAACCACGATCGTTTGGATCGACGATTTACCGCTGGAATCATTTTCGCAGGGAATTCGCCCGGTAAAAGCTAAAACCAGCTATTTATCAGACACCATTCGCATCGCCGGAAAAACATATCAGAGTGGAGTTGGAGGCATTACACCCTGCGTGTTTTTCTTCGATCTGAATGCAAACGCAAAACGCTTCACCGCTGAAGTGGGCGTTGATGATAAGGCAAACAAGGAAATCGCTCAAAAATTTTATGTGGTAGGCGACCGGAAGATATTGTTCGAAAGCGGCAAAATGCGCATCGGCGATCGGGCCAGAAAAGTGGATATTGATGTGACCGAAATTCGTCGGCTCGGACTTTTGGTCACTGATGATATTGGTGGACTGAACAACAAGAGAACCTATTGCAATTGGGCGAATGCGCAGTTCCTGATGATTGGAGACAGCATTCCACAACCCATTCCCAATTCAGGCGAAAAATACATCCTCACTCCTCCCCCGGCCGAAACGCCACGAATAAATTCACCCAAAGTTTTTGGAGCCACACCTGGTAATCCTGTTTTATATACCATTGCAGCCACCGGGAAACGCCCTATGCAGTTTTCGGCCGAAAACCTGCCTAAAGGACTTGTGCTGGATTCGCAAACCGGCATCATTTCAGGAAAAATTGCAAAAAAAGAAACCTTCAAAATCACATTAAAAGCAAAAAATGAACTGGGTGAAGCTAAGCAAACGCTTCTCCTAAAAATCGGCGACACCATCGCCCTGACACCGCCCATTGGGTGGAACGGCTGGAACTCGTGGGCTCACAATATCGATCGCGAAAAAGTGATTGCTTCGGCCGAGGCAATGGTCAACAAAGGCCTTCGTGATCACGGATGGTCGTACATCAACATCGACGATACCTGGCAGGGTGTACGCGGAGGCAAACTCACGGCACTTCAGCCCAACGAAAAATTTCCAAAAATCAGGGAGATGATCGATTATATTCATTCGCTGGGACTAAAAGCCGGAATTTACTCCACCCCCTATATTTACAGCTATGCCGGGTATATCGGGGCTTCGTCAGACTTTGAAAAGGGCGGTGAAACCTGTCAGCCCGACAAGTCCAAACGCACAGGAAGCAGCCTCATCGGGAAATACCGGTTCGAAGAAAACGATGCCCGGCAAATGGCCGAATGGGGTTTCGATTACCTGAAATACGACTGGCGTATCGACGTTAATTCTACTGAACGCATGTCCGCTGCCCTTAAAAATTCAGGAAGGGATATTGTTTTCAGTATTTCGAACAATGCGCCTTTCGAAAAGGCTGCCGACTGGGCACGACTCACCAACGCCTGGCGCACCGGCCCCGACATCAAAGACAGTTGGAACAGTCTGTATCCGCTGGCTTTCTCCATCGACAAATGGGCACCTTTTGCCGGCCCCGGTCACTGGAACGATCCCGATATGATGATTTTGGGAAACGTCAGCATCGGACCGAAAATTCATCCAACCCGCCTCACTCCCGACGAGCAATACAGCCACGTGAGCATTTTCAGCTTGCTGGCAGCTCCATTGCTAATTGGCTGCCCGATAGAGCAACTCGACGATTTTACCCTGAATTTATTATCGAACGACGAAGTGATCGAAATAAATCAGGATCCGCTGGGAAAACCTGCACGATTGGTTGCCAATGAAAATGGCGTGGAAATATGGCTCAAGCCTATGGAAGACGGCTCTTTTGCTCTGGGTCTTTTTTATACCGACAACTATGGCCAAACACCGGAATCGTATTTCCGCTGGGGCGACGAAACTGTGAAAGATTTTTCATTCGATTTTGCAAAAGCCGGTTTATCCGGAAAATGGAATCTTCGCGATGTGTGGAGGCAAAAAGATCTGGGGCAGTTTGAACGGTCGTTCAGTTGCAGCATTCCCCATCATGGAGTCGTTTTAATGCGCATGTTTCCGGCAACAATTCAGGCAAATTAAAAAATACAGCACATGGCAAAGTTCCGATCGACGATTTACATTTTGCTCCTGATTTTTTCGCCATTCCCGACCTGGGCGCAGGTCAGCGAATTGCAGAAGAACTTCAAAAATCCTCCGGCCGAATACAGCCTGCTGCCTTTTTGGTCATGGAACGGCACGCTCAAGTCCGACAAACTGAAATGGCAAATCGACCAAATGTTGGAAAAAGGTATTCAGGGCGCTTTTCTCCATGCCCGCGCCGGACTCGATGAGAGCGAAACGCCCTATTTCTCCGATGGTTTCTGGCAGGCGATGGACACGGTGATGAACTATGCTGCCCGCAAAGGTTTTCTGGCCTGCCTTTACGACGAAGACAAGTGGCCCAGCGGAAGCGCCGGTGGCCGAACGGTAGCCGCCAATCCGGAGGAATTCGTCAAAAAAGTGCTTTTCTATTCGAAAATGGAAGTTGTCGGACCGCAAACCATTCACCTGAATCTTCAGTACAAACCCATATTTATTTACGCCGGAAGAACCACCGAAAATGGACAGTACGATTTCGGGAGCCAGGTAAATCTGAGCGGACAAACCGAATGGAAAGTTCCCTCCGGAAGATGGACCATCATTTCGTTCGAAATGACCAAAGATCCGAACGAACAGATTGACTACCTCGACTCGGCTGCCGTGGCGCAGTTCATCAAAATTACTCATGAAGAATACTACCGTCGGTACGGCAAATACTTCGGAAAAACCATCCCGGGCATTTTCTTCGACGAGATCTATGCCAACAATTCCAAAATGGGCAACAACATTTTCTGGACCGACGATTTTCTGCACCAGTTCCGAACAATCAAAGGCTACGAGTTGTCGGATATTCTTCCGCTGCTGGTGCTGAACGATCCTGAAAAATCGACCAAAGCGCGAACCGACTATTTTGATGTCGTCCGGCAATTGTACATCAGGGCATGGTTCAGGCAATACGCCGACTGGTGCGAAAAACACAGGATTTGGGCAACCGGGCACACCACCGAAAAAATGCTTCACTACAAACGGCAGTCCGATTATTTTTCGACGATGGGACAATTGCAGGTTCCGGGCGCCGACAACGAGGAATTCCGCTACGGTTTTCCTCGAATGGTGGATTGGTATAATCTCAGGCAAATCAATTCGATTGCGAACTTGTACAACCGCAAGCGCAACATGGCCGAATCGCTGGGTAGCGGCGGCTACGGCATTGCCCCCGAAGAATACCGCTATGGCCTGTCAATGCTGGGAGTTTACGGCATCAACATGTTTATACCCCATCTTTTCCATTATACCATGAATTCGCCCGAAAGTCAGGCCGACTGGCCGCCAAGCTGGTTCTACCAAAATCCCTACTGGAAATATTTCAAACCGCTGGCCGAATTCGGACACCGCATTGCTTACCTGAATTCGCAGGGACGCGAGGTGTGTGATGTTGCCATTTTCTACCCGCTCAACGATTTGTGGGCAGGCGGCTATTCCGAGCCAGTTGACGATTCGTTCTACAAAAGTGTTCAGCAAACCTTGCTCGATAACCACATCACTTACAATGTAATTGATCCGACCTCGCTCGAGAATGCGCAGATTACTGATGGCCGGATTTTAGCCGGAAAAGGAAAATACAGGGTACTGATTTTACCAGCCGTTCAAACCATTAGTCCCGCCGTTTTGAAAAAAATAGCAGATTTTCTGGCCAGCGGCGGAACGCTGATCTCCCTTAAAAGTCTTCCTTCCCGCTCTTCGTCCGGGTCTGGCCACGACGAGCAAATCAGGTCGAAAATGAAACAATGGTTTGGTTTTTATCCTGAAAACCTCCGGCAGGAAGAATATTTCCAGTGGAACCCGGCACAAACAGAGCACTTCACCACCCGAACAATTTCCTCCGGAGGCAAAGCCATCTTTACCCGTTTCATGGGCGAAATCCCCCGAATAATTAACCAGCAAATTGAGCCCGACGTTGTGGTAACCGGAGAAAATGCACGATTCCTGAAGTTCAGTCATCGCGAAGTCGATGGGTTCGATGTTTTTCTGCTCGTGAACGACCGCAATGAAAAAGAAAACTACAACATTTCTCTCCGTGCTATCGGAACTCCGTCCATTTGGGATCCTCAGACCGGAGAAATCCGGGCATTCGAGAATTACCAGATCGACAGCCAGCGCCTCGAATTAAGCTTAAAATTTGCTCCACGCCAAAGCTTTTTCCTCGTCGTCGAACCCGGGCAACCGGCAACTTCTCCCGGAATTCTGGAATCAACCACACTGCTTGATGTACAGGTTTCGAAAAACCAGCAGACAATGAAAATTGAAGGTTGGTCGGGTGCCGGACAAAACCACTCGATCGTCTGCCAGTTAAACAATCAGCGTATCGAAAAACAGCTGGTAACCCAATCATCATTATCCGAAATTCCGCTCTCCGCGAACTGGCAGTTTCAACTGGCGCCACATGCACTGGATTACCGTTGGAGTCCCTCAATTGACGGAGATACCTTGCAACTTCCGGTGATGAAATTTCAACCCGAACGATCGCCAAATGAAGGATCGGCTAACAAATGGTCGGCTGCAGATTTCGACTACTCTGGATGGAAAACAATTAAAGTTTCCGACGAATTCAACAAAAAAACAGGTCTTCAGCGGTACCTCAGTGGCTGGGATGCCTGGTGGATCAGCTATTACGATTGCTCGAGCCATTTGCCCGCTATCGAAGGAGGCACCCGCACTTTCAGGAAAGAAATTACCATTGAATCGCCGGTAAAAACTGCTGAACTGGCTATCACCGGCGATCAAACTTACGAACTGTCGATCAATAACAAGGTTATTGCAAAAGATGCCGACTGGAAAGTTGCCGAGGTTTTCGACCTTTCGGCCTATCTGAAAACAGGCACCAATCTGCTCGAAATAAAAACCAACAACACCAGGGGCTTACTTCTGCAAGGCTCTTTCTTATTGAAGAACGGGAAAAAACTTTCCATCAGGTCGGATTCCACATGGCAGGTATCGACAGGAAATTCAGACTGGAAACCGGCCTTTCAGTTGGCAGATCCGCCGATGGGCGTGTGGGGAAAAATTGACAATCCCCTGCAAAAGCTTAAATATCCGGTCGTCGTTTGGTACCGGCAGCAAATACCTCCGGGAATCACAGCCATTCAAAAACCCGAAATTAAAGGCAAGTATTCGCTGTTTGTCAACGGGAGTGCCGTCGGTTTTGAAAATTCCGCAGAGACGACCGACATCAGAAAATTTCTCCGGAGAGGGAACAATAACCTGGCAATCCGGGTAGATGCAACCGATGAAACCTGCGGACTGATTCGTCCGCTTGAATTGCTGTGCGGCAAAACCGATCTGCCCCTGACTTGGTGGAATGAACTTGGACTCAACTGGTATTCGGGTCGTGCTATTTATTCCCAAAAAGTGCCAATCACGCCGGAATACCTGAAAAGGGAAACACGGCTGATGCTCGACCTCGGAACGGTCAACTATTTTGCTGAAGTTTGGGTCAACGGGAAGTTGGTGACCTTCTTTCCCTGGCCGCCATTTCAGGCAGATATTACGTCATTTGTAAAACCGGGCGAAAACGAAATCACGTTGGTGGTATCCAATCTGCTGGCTAACAAAGCCAGCTGGAACATTCTGGACGACAATATTTCGAACCGCGACGCGCGCTGGTGGCACGACGGCAGCCTGATGCGCGAAAAGGAAAAACTGGCTGCTGGCCTGATCGGTCCGGTCAGGATTATCCCTCAACACAAAGAAAAAATTGAATTTAAACTTAAATAGCCTGCTCATGAAACGATTAACTGCACTTTCAATCGTGCTGATTATTGGCCTGAAGGTTTTTTCAGCCGAATACAACATTCAAAAACGGGGCGCTGTTCCCGACGGGAAAACACTGAACACAACGGTGATTCAAACCGCCATCGATGAACTGGCTGCCAAAGGTGGCGGCAAGCTCATTTTTCCGGAAGGCAACTACTTAACCGGAAGCATCGTTCTGAAATCAGGAGTGGAGTTGCAGCTTCAGAAAAATGCCGTATTACTGGGAAGTACCGACCCGCATCAGTACAAAAGTCTGAACCGATGGAAAGCACTGGTACTAGCCGACGGACAGAACAACATTGCCATTTCGGGCAAAGGAACCATCGACGGGCAGGGCCGGCGACTGGCCTTAAACGTTGATAGTTTATATTACGTGGGGCAGCTCGATCCGAAATTTTATAACCTGAAACGGAAACGCCCCAACGAAGTGATGCGCCCGCAAAACATCGAGATGGTGAAATGCAAAAACGTCCGTATTTCCGGAGTGACGATAAAAGATGCCTCGTGCTGGGTGCAAACCTACGACTTGTGCCAAAACCTGGTACTCGACAGCATTCGGGTAATCAGCGATGCTTACTGGAATAATGATGGAATCGATATATCCGACTGCCGAAACGTGCGCGTAACCAACTGTTTCGTGAACTCGGCCGACGACGGCATCTGCCTGAAGTCGCACGCCACCGATCATTGGAACGACAGTATTTACATCGCCAACTGCACGGTTCGCTCCAGCGCCAATGCCCTGAAATTTGGGACAGCGTCAACAGGCGGCTTCAGAAATGTCAAAATTGAGAACATCAAAGTGTACGACACTTACCGGTCGGCCATTGCCCTCGAAACCGTTGACGGCGGCCTGCTCGAAAATATTGACGTCAGCAACATTACTGCCACCAACACCGGCAATGCCATTTTCATTCGCTTGGGTCACCGAAATACCGACGATCGTTACAGTCGGCTCCGGAATGTTGTCATCCGAAATGTAAAGGTGGAAGTTCCATTCGACCGGCCCGACAGCGAATACGAGTTGCGAGGTCCCAATCTGCCATTTTTCCACAATCATTTTCCGGCTTCGATCACCGGAATTCCCGGGCATCCGGTTGAAAACGTGACGTTGGAAAACATTGATATCACCTATCCCGGTCGTGGAAACGACGGACTGGCCTATGCGCCGGTCAACCGGTTGAAAGATATTCCGGAAGTGGAAGCTGAATATCCGGAATTTTCGATGTTCGGAGAATTACCTGCCTGGGCATTTTATGTGCGCCATGTGGAAGGCCTGACGATGAAAAACATTTCAGTGAGGGCAAAAGCCCTCGACTATCGCCCTGCATTTGTTTTTGATGATGTAAAAAACCTGAAAATCGATCAACTCCGAATTACCGAAGAAGATCAAGGCCCGCAGGTTATTCTTAGAAATGTGGAGAATGCCGACCTGAAAATGGACCAAAAACTCCTGAAGAAAGTCAACTAACCTAAACCAAAAAAACATAAACGAAATGATCAAAAAAACATTCTCCGGAAACCAAATTACCAGATTTTCAATTTTGATATTTGCTTTCTTTTACCTGCTGGCGTGCCAGTCTGGCAACCAAAATCTGATTACCTCTTACGGCGCAGTCGCTGATGGAAAAACAAACAATTCAGTGGCTATTCAAAAGGCCATCGACGAAGTTTCTGCAAAAGGTGGTGGACAGGTGGTCGTGCCCCCCGGAAATTTCGCTACCGGTACCATTTTTCTGAAATCGGGAGTCGATTTACATTTGCAGGCAGGTGCTACCTTGTTGGGTTCAACCAACTTTTCCGACTACCCAGTCAGGCGATCGGCGCTGATCAGGGCAATGAAGCAAGGCAATATTTCGATCACAGGACAGGGAACCATCGACGGACAAGGACAGGAGCTGATGCTGGATATTTTCAAAAAACTGCGCAGCGGCGAATTGAAAGAAGATACATTGTGGCTGGTTAAACGGCCGGGAACCCGTGCCATGCTTTTAACCATCGACTCGTGCAGCCGGGTGAAAGTTACTGGCATCACGCTCAAAAATTCGTCGAGCTGGGTACAGGATTACCGCGAATGCACCGACGTAACCATCGATCGCATAACCGTGCAAAGCACTGCCTACTGGAACAACGACGGGCTCGACATTACCGACTGCAAAAATGTGAGAATCACCAACTGCTTTGTGAATTCGGCCGACGATGCCATTTGCCTGAAATCGGAAAATCCCAAATCGCTGTGCGAAAACATTTGGATCGACAGTTGCACCGTTCGCTCCAGCGCCAGCGGGCTAAAATTTGGAACCGCTTCCGCCGGAGGATTTAAAAACATCAAAGTGCGCAACCTTATGGTTTTCGACACCTACCGCTCGGCCATCGCGCTTGAGTCGGTTGACGGTGGTATTCTGGAAGACATCGACATTCAGAATGTGGACGCAAAAAATACCGGCAACGCTATTTTCATCCGCCGCGGACATCGGAATACCGACGGACAAATCGGTACGCTGAAAGGAGTTTACATTGCCCATGTAAAAGCCGAAGTGCCGCTCTATAAGCCCGATCAGGGCTACCCGATTGAAGGTCCGCCCGATCACCTGCGTCCGGGTGAAGATAAAATGCCCAAACGACCTTCGCATTTTCACATCTACGGCCATCCGTTTTTGCCTTACAACCTGATTCCGTCTTCAATTGTCGGTCTTCCCGGGTACCCTGTTCAGGATGTGACACTCGAAGACATCGAAATTACCTATGGTGGCGCCGGGAAAAAGGAAATTGCCTGTATTCCGGTTACTGAATTAGACCGGGTTCCTGAGAATCCTGCCAATTATCCGGAGTTTTCGATGTGGGGTGAATTACCTTCGTGGGCATTTTATGTGCGCCATGCCGAGGGCATCACCCTGAAAAACATTCGCGTAAAAGCAAAAGTAAAAGACTATCGGCCGGCATACGTGTTCGACGATGTTTCCAATGTACAGGGAAGCGGATTCCAGATAACCGAGGATGATCAGGACAAACAATTGATTTTGCGAAATGCTAAAAAAACGGTTTTCGATCTTGATCCAAAATTCGTGAAGACGATCGAATAAGTTTAATCGTATCGGTCTGTATAACCACATTAAATTCTTATATGGATCATTTTCTCTGCAATTTCGCTAAATTCAAAAACTGTTTTGCTGCGTGGTAAGTTCAGTCTGGGAAACCTGCAACCATCTGTTTTTGAGGTTATCGCTCTTGAAAATAAGGTGAACCGGTTTCAGTAAGTTCCCATTCAATGCTGCTCAGAAACACTTTCGAATTAAACCAACAGACCAAACCATGAACACAAAATTCGCCGGAATAGTATCCCTGTCAATGGTTTCGTGCCTTGCAGTGAATGCAGAATCACCCCAAAGTCGGGAGGAAAAACGGCCCAACATTCTCTTTGCCATCGCCGACGACCAATCGTATCCTTACGCATCGGCCTACGGCACAAAAGGCATCCGCACTCCCGCTTTCGACGAAGTAGCGAAAAAGGGAATTTTATTTACCAATGCTTTTGTGGCTGCGCCGCAATGCAGTCCGTCGAGGGCAGCGATTCTGACCGGCAAAAACATTTGGCAGCTCGAAGAAGCCGGAACGCACAGCAGCTATTTCCCCAAAAAGTACACGGTTTTTACGGACTTGCTTGAAAATTCGGGCTATCAGATCGGGTTCACCGGAAAACCCTGGGGCCCCGGAAATTGGCAGGATGCCGGCTGGAGCCGCAACCCGGTTGGTCCGGAATACAATTCGCGAAAATTTCAAAAAGTGCCGGCTTCGGGAATCAGCAAAACCGATTATTTTGAAAATTTCAAAGACTTTTTCGCTCAAAAACCCGCCGGAAAACCCTTCTTTTTCTGGTACGGCGGGCAGGAACCTCACCGCGATTACGAAGAAGGTTCGGGCGTCAAATCGGGCATGAATTTGTCCGACGCAACTGTTCCGGCGTTTTTACCCGATGTAAACCTGGTGAAAAGTGATGTGCTCGACCATTATCTCGAAATCGAGTGGTTCGACGCCCAGCTTGGGAAAATGCTGCGATTCCTTCAGGAAAAGGGAGAGCTCGACAATACAATTGTCGTAGTGACCGCCGACAATGGAATGGCCTTTCCGTATGCCAAAGCCAACCTTCAGGAATACGGAACCCATGTCCCGCTGGCCATTTGCTGGGGCAGAGGTATCTCCGGACAGAAAGTGGTGAAAGAACTGGTGGGCATGATCGATCTGGCGCCTACATTTCTGGAAATTGCGCAAATCAAAGATGTTCCTGAAATGACCGGGAAAAGTCTGAGCCCGATTCTCTTCAGCAAAAATAAGGCAACAACAAAAGTGAGGGACTATGTTTTGACCGGACGGGAACGCCACACGCAGGCACGGCCCGACAATTTGGGCTATCCGGCGCGCGCCATCCGAACCGAAGAGTTCCTGTTTATCCTGAACTTAAAACCCGAACGCTGGCCGGCAGGCGATCCCGCTCCGGAAGGTTCAACCCGCGAACATTCGCTATGGCCGGGCTACCACGACATCGACAATTCGCCCACCAAACTGATGTTGATTGAAAACAGCGCCCAATATCCGAACTTTTTCAAGCTTGGCTACGAAAAACGTCCGGCGGAAGAATTGTACCAAATTAAGGACGACCCGGCCTGCCTGAAAAATCTGGCCGCCGATCCGAATTATCAACGAACAAAAGCCAAACTCCTGAACATTCTTGAAACCGATTTAAAAGCGCAGGGCGATCCCCGAATGACCGGAAACGGCGACATTTTTGAGTCGTACCCGCGCTTTGGTGCCATGCGCGATTTCCCCGGCTTCAAAGAAAAAGGAAAGTATAACCCCAATTATCAAAAGAAATGATAAACAGAACCAAACCTCGAAACTTCGTTGGATTAAAATACCTGTCGATGATGGCGTTGACAGGATGGAGCGCTAATGCCTTTTCCGGAGAAAAAGCACCGGCCGACAGGCCCAACATTGTGCTGATTATGGCCGACGACATGGGCTATTCCGACATCGGATGCTACGGCAGCGCGATCTCCACGCCAAATATCGACCGACTGGCGGCGCAGGGTGTGCGTTTCCGGAATTTTTACAACAACGCCAAATGCTGTCCCACCCGCGCATCTCTGCTCACGGGGCTGAACAACCATGAAGCCGGAATGGGCAACATGGTCACCATGGCCGACGCGCCCATTCAGCCCGGCCCGTACCAGGGTTTTCTGAATCAAAACAGTGTGACGATCGCCGAAGTGCTGCGAACAGCCGGGTATTCCACCTACCTATCGGGCAAATGGCACCTCGGCGAACGAAAGGAACACTGGCCTTTGCAACGAGGTTTCGATAAATATTTCGGACTGATCAGCGGAGCCAGCAGTTATTTCGAAATTATCGAGGAACCCCGGAAGCGGGTGATGGCCTACGGCAACGAATCGTGGACTCCGCCCAATAAAGGATTCTACATGACCGACGCCATTTCCGACACCGCGGTGGCGTTCATCCAAAAACATTCGGAAACCAAAAAGAAAGACCCGTTTTTCCTATACGTGGCCTACACATCGCCTCACTGGCCGCTTCACGCGCTGGACGAAGACATCCGCAAATACGAAGGAAAATTTACGCAGGGCTGGGACTCGCTTCGAAACCAGCAGTACCGGAGAATGCTGAAACTGGGAATTATTGATCTGAAATACAAATTGAGTCCACGAACCGATGGAATTCCGCCATGGAAAGATGCCGAAGACAAAGACCTGTGGATTCGGAGAATGCAGGTGTACGCAGCCATGATCGACCGGATGGACCAGGGAATCGGGCGGGTCGTTGAAGCCCTTCGAAAAGCCAATCAACTCGAAAATTCACTCATCATTTTTCTGGCCGATAACGGCGGTTGTGCCGAAAATGCGTCATCACGAAATTTGGGCGCCCCCGGAATTCCGGTTGGCGAGCGGGGTTCCTACGATTCGTACAAAGAGCCCTGGGCCAATGTTTCGAATACGCCGTATCGATATTACAAGAACTGGCTGTACGAAGGCGGTATTCGCACACCGCTGATTGTTTACTGGCCCAAAGGAATTAAAGGTGCCGGATCGTTAACAGATCAGCCCGGACATGTGGTTGATTTTATGCCCACCTTTCTGGAAGTGGCCGGAGCCCAATATCCCGAACAAATCAATAACCATCCGATCACACCAATGCGTGGAGCCAGCCTGATTCCGGCTTTCACCGGAAAAGAAATTGCCCGGTCACAACCTTTCTTCTGGGAATATACCGGAGAAAAAGCCATGCGTAAAGGCGACTGGAAACTGGTGAAAACTAAAGCCGGCAACTGGGAATTGTATAACCTGAAAGACGATCCGACTGAGCTGACCGATCTGAGCGCCAAACGGCAGGAAACCTTAAAAGAATTGGTGGATGCCTACAACCAGTGGGCTGGCCAGGTGGGAGTGAAAGAGGTCAAACAGAAACAAGGAGGAGAATAGATGAACAAACAGAAACGATTAAAAATTTGATCGATGGAAAAAAAATACGGCTTGTTATTGGTTTTCGCGGCTATTCAACTTTTATCGTGCAACAGTAAAAAGAATCCCGATGGTCCCTATTTTGGAAACGGCTTTCACAACGGTTGGGCCGACCAGCATTCCATCGTCATCTGGACCCGGTTGACCAGCACTCCGGAAATGAAACGTCCGGGCAAAAAGTTTCTGGTTCCCTCGGCCGACGAAGCCAGGGAACTGGCGAAAATGAACGATCCAATCCAACTCAATCAGTCGCAACTTCCCGAAGATGCAACATTCGAACAAATGGAAGGAGCTTGCCCCGGAAAAAAGGGCGAAGTAAAACTGGTTTATTTTCCGTTGCAGAAGCCCGAACTCAAAAATGAAACAGAATGGTCGGCAGTTGATCCGGATAAAAACTTTACCCACCAGTGGAAATTGCAAAACCTGGAAGCCGGAACCATATATGTGGTCAAGCTTTTTGCCCGCGATCACGAAAGCAAGCTTTTGTCCGACAGCATTAAAGGAAATTTCCGCACTCCTCCTTCCGGCGACATTCAGAAAGAATTGAAATTTTGCGTCGTTACGTGCCACGATTATCCGCGCCGCGACGATTCCATTAGCGGGCACAAGATTTACCCGCAAATGCTCAAACTGTATCCCGATTTTTATGTGCATACCGGCGATGTGGAATATTACGACAAACCAGCGCCTTATGCACTTACCGAAGAATTGATGCGTTTTAAGTGGGACCGCCTGTTTGCCTTGCCGTTCCAGCGAACATTCTTCACACAGGTGACCACCTATTTTATGAAAGACGACCACGATGCACTTACCAACGACGCCTACCCGGGCATGACATATGGAGCCGTTTCGTTTGAGCGCGGCCTGAAAATTTTCGATCAGGAACAGTTTCCGTCGAACGACAAACCGTTCAAAACCATTCGCTGGGGAAAAGATCTTCAAATTTGGATCACCGAAGGCCGCAATTACCGTAGCCCAAATAACATAGACGACGGGCCTGGGAAGACCATTCTGGGCAAAGAGCAAAAAGAATGGCTTATGCGAACCCTGAAAGAATCGGATGCCACCTTTAAAATATTGATTTCGCCGGATCCGATTGTCGGGCCCGACCGCAAAAACAAAAAAGACAACTACGCAAATTCCATTTTCAAATACGAGGGCGACGAATTGCGGGCATTCCTCAACCAGTTCACCAATTTGTACATTTGTAACGGCGACCGTCACTGGCAATACGTCACCCATCCGAAAGGGACTAACCTTTGGGAATTTGGTTGCGGACCGGGCTCCGACTCGCACGCCGAAGGCTGGCCTCCAAACGACAAACGCCCGGAGCACCGCTTTCTGCGGGTGAATGGCGGCTTTTTACTGGGCACAGTCACTTATGCAGAAGGCTCTCCCGTCCTCACATTCTGCCACTACGATGTTGACGGCAATGTCGTTCACGAAGAAATATTTCAAACCAACAAACCAATAAAATGAACACTTCACACGTACTGCTGGCAACCGGACTACTGTCGGGCATTTGCATTCCCTTCACCGGAACAGGCAAACCTAAGACTGAGAAGAAACCGAACATCATTTATATCCTAACCGACGATTTGGGATATGGCGATGTATCGGTTAACAACCCGAAAAGCAAAATTTCAACTCCGAATATCGATCGGCTGGCCCAACAGGGAATCCGGTTCACCGACGCCCATTCACCATCGGCCGTTTGCACACCTACCCGATACGGAATTCTAACCGGCCGCTACTCATGGCGTAGCGATTTGAAATCCGGAGTACTGAATGGGTACAGCCAGTCGCTGATTGAAAAAGACCGGACAACCGTAGCGTCGTTTCTGAAACGGAATGGCTACACCACCGGCGTCGTCGGGAAATGGCATCTCGGCCTCGATTGGGTTCAAAAACCCGGAAGTGTCAATGCCGATTCTCAGGCTGGTTCGCCCAACATCAAAGTGATTAATCCGGAAACCCTCGATTTTTCGCAGACTCCAACCGACGGGCCTAACAATCATGGGTTTGATTATTCGTACATTCTACCGGCGTCGCTCGACATGCCGCCCTACTGCTACCTCGAAAACAATAAACTTACGGCACCGCTCACCGCCCAAACTCCGGGCAGTAATCCGGCTAACGGCACCACCGGAGCATTCTGGCGGGCCGGACTGATGAGTCCCGATTTTGTTTTCGAACAGGTCACTCCAACGTTTACCCAAAAAGCAATTTCGTTTATCCGAAACCAGGCAACATCCGACAAACCGTTTTTCCTGTACATTCCGTTTCCATCGCCACACACGCCATGGCTGCCTTTGCCCGAATACAACGGAACTTCGGGCGCAGGCGAATACGGCGACTTTGTAAAAATGGTGGATACCGAAGTTGGCAAAATACTGAAAACCCTTTCCGAGCTTGGTTTGGATGAAAATACGGTGGTATTCTTTACCAGCGACAACGGCCCGTTTTGGAAGCCACCGTTCATCGAAAAATTCGAACACCAGTCTGCTGCCAACTTCCGCGGCATGAAAGCCGACGCGTTTGAAGGTGGACACCGCGTTCCGTTTATCATTCGCTGGCCGGGCAAAATTAAACCCGGCATGCAATGCTCCGAAACCACTGTTCTCACCAATCTATTGGCTACCTGCTCTGGAATTGTCAACCAAAATCTGGCAACCAGCGAAGGCGAAGACAGTTTCAGCATTCTTCCTTTGCTGCTGGGAAAAACGAACGATTACATCAGGCCGGAAGCCTTGATTCAGCATTCGTCGCGCGGTTATTTCGTGGTAAGGCAAGGCGACTGGAAACTCATTACCGGTCTGGGTTCCGGAGGATTTTCACAACCCGAACGAATTCAGCCCAAAGAAGGCGAAGCTCCCGGACAATTGTATAACCTGAAAAACGATCAGGCGGAAACAAGCAATGTGTATGCTCAAAATCCGGAGAAAGTAAAGGAATTGACGGCTATACTGAAAAAATTTCAGGAAAGCGGAAGAAGCCGTAATTAATGATGAATATTGAATGATCAATTATAAATGA
>CAYRBM010000013.1:0-9980 GCA_964422425.1 uncultured Odoribacter sp. | reverse complement strand
TCCTGAGCTCCTTTTTTGTTCAGGCGCAAAAAGTAACCCGGCCGGTCGATTTGGTTTATCCGCACCTCGACAGCGAAAACTCGCGATGGATTTTTTTCTCCTCGGCCTGCCGCCCGTTTGGGATGGTAAACCTTAGTCCCGACAACAAAGCCGATACCGACTGGGGCTCGGGCTACCGGTACGAAAAAGACTCGGTCAAATTCTTCAGCCACATTCACGGCTGGCAATTGTCCGGAATTCCGGTAATGCCGGTGAACGGAGAATTCAAAGGACACCTGGGCTCAAATGTTTATGGCTCAAAATACAGTCACGACCGGGAAACCGTAAAACCCGGCTACCATTCGGTAGTATTGGATAGCTACGGAATAAAAACCGAACTGACTTCAACCACCCGCGTTGGATTTCACCGGGTTCAATTCCCGAAAGCAGATGAAAGCTACATTTTACTTGATCTGGGAACCTTGCTTGGGCCGAGCGGAACCGTAAAGGGAGTGGCTAAAAAAGTCAGCAATACCGAAATTCAGGGTTACGCGCTGATGGATAAAACCAGCCGTCGCCCCAAACCGATTTCCGTTTTTTACTGCATTCAATTCGATTCGGCGTTTGAAAAAATGATGGCCTGGCAAAACGGAAAACTTTCCGGAGAAACCAACCTTTTTGACGACAGCAATGGAGGTGTTTACCTGAAGTTTGACACCCCGAAAGCCAAAACCATCCTGATGAAAGTGGGCATTTCGTATGTCAGCGAAGAGCAGGCCCGGCTGAATATTCAGGCAGAATTGCCGCACTGGAATTTCGACCAGGTTGTTCGCGAATCGGCCGACGAATGGAACAATTACCTGAGCCGCATCGAAATAGAAGGCGGATCACCCGAGCAACAGAAGCGGTTTTATACCGATTTATGGCATGGATTGCTGGGACGCCGCATCATCAGCGACGCCAATGGCAAATATTGCGACATGACTGGCCCGGAGCCACGAATCAAACAAATTCCGCTCGATGCCAGCGGCAAACCCAAATTCAACCATCATAATTCCGATTCGTTCTGGGGTGCCCAGTGGACCATCACCACGCTTTGGGATTTGGTTTACCCAAAAATTGCCAGCGACTTTGTGAACTCCATGCTGATGATGTACGACGACGGAGGACTGATCCCGCGCGGACCTGCCGGAGGAAACTACACGGCAGTAATGACCGGCGCTTCGTCAACTCCGTTTATTGTAGGTGCCTACATGAAAGGCATCCGCACCTTCGATGCGGAAAAAGCTTTCGAAGGAATGAAGAAAAACCATCTGCCCGGCGGAATGATGGGCAAAGCGGGCTACGAACACAACTCGGCCAACGGCGGCGGAATTGAATACTACATTGAACGAGGATATGTTCCTTATCCGCTGGAGAAAAAATGGGGAGGTCATCAGGAAGGTGCGGCCCAAACTCTCGAATATGCCTCGCAGGACTGGTGTTTGGCTCAAATGGCCAAATCCCTCGGAAAACAGGACGA
This sequence comes from uncultured Odoribacter sp., assembly GCA_964422425.1. Lineage (GTDB taxonomy): Bacteria > Bacteroidota > Bacteroidia > Bacteroidales > Prolixibacteraceae > Aquipluma. The sequence continues at coordinate 8,479 of CAYRBM010000013.1, read as the reverse complement.
CTATGCTTATTTCATGAAACGCTCCAACAACTGGAAAAACATGTACGATGCAGAATCGGGCTGGATTCGTCCGAAAAACCTGGAAGGCAAATGGAAAGAGCCGTTCGATCCGTATCAGTACCAAAATGGTTTTGTTGAGGCTAACGGTGCTCAAACAACCTGGTTTGTGCCCCACAATTTAAGTGGATTGGCTACCCTCATGGGCGGAAACAACAAGGCTGCTGCCAAACTCAATGAAAGTTTCGAAACGGCTGCCAAACTCGATTTTACCTCAGGAACATCGCACGCCAAGGAATTACACCCCGAATATCAGCGCATCCCGATCAATTACGGCAACCAGCCTTCCATTCAAACAGCTTTTGTGTTCAATCACATTGGGCATCCGTGGCTGACACAATACTGGTCGCGGCGGGTAGTCAATCAGGCATTCAGCGCATTGTCGCCGTCGCGCGGATACAATGGCGACGAAGATCAGGGGCTGATGGGTTCGCTGGCCGTGCTGATGAAAATCGGGTTGTTTGAGATGAATTCGGGAGCAGAAACTCGTCCGGTGGTTGAAATCGGCAGCCCAATCTTCGACAAAATTACCATTCATCTCGACAACAATTATTACTCCGGAAAAACCTTTGAGATTGAAGTCAGAAATAACAAACCCGAAAATTACTATATCCAGTCGGCCACGTTCAACGGAAAACCGCAAAACGGACAATGGCTGTTTCACGACGAAATCACAAAAGGTGGAAAGCTGATTCTCGAAATGGGAAAAGAGCCCAACAAGAACTGGGGAACCGCAGCAAAAAATCAATAATCAAAATGGTTAAACGGATAGGATTGGTAGCGGAAATCATTATTTTTGGAAACTGTAATTTCTAAACACACTTAAATCAACCCGAATTCCACGGAATTCAACAAACACACATTAAATCATGAAGAAAAACATTTTTCTGACACTGGCTTTGGCTGCAACGATTGCCCTGTCAGGCGTTGCTCAACCGGTCAACAAACTCACCAAAAAAGAAAAAAAAGAAGGCTGGACGCTGTTATTTAACGGCAAGGATTTCAGCGGATGGAGACAGTGCAACGGCAAGGCTATGCCGGCCAACTGGGTACTCGAAGATGATGCAATGAAAGTTGTTATCGGCGAAGGAAAGAAACCCGGACAGGGTGCCAATGGCGACATCCTTTTTGGCGACAAAAAATTCAAAAACTTCGAATTATCGATCGACTGGAAAGCCAGTAAAATGGCTAACTCCGGAATTTTCTTCAACGTTCGCGAAGTTCCGGGCAAACCCATTTACTATGCTGCTCCTGAAATTCAGGTGCTCGACAACAAAGATGCAACCGACAACAAAATCGACAGCCACCTGGCAGGTTCGTTGTACGACATGCTTCCGGCCGACCCCAAAACAGTGAAACCAGCCGGCGAATGGAACACGATCGTTATCAAAGTAAAAGACGGACAGGTTACCCACACCCAAAATGGTGTACAAGTGGTGAAATACTCGTTATGGACTCCGGAATGGGATGCTTTGGTGGCTAAAAGTAAATTCAAAAGCTTCCCCGGATTCACCGAAGGAATTTCGAAAGAAGGCTACATCGGCCTGCAGGACCACGGTTACGAAGTGTGGTTCCGCAACATCAAAATCCGCGAACTGTAATTTGAACAAACCATATTCCGGCCCTGTCTGATCCTTGCATCGGGCAGGGCTTTTTTATCACCAACAAAACCAGGCTCCATGAAACATTTATCCGCATTTCTCGCCATTTTCCTTTTTGCCGCGATACAGACGAGCATCGCCCGTGACATTTTCGTGTCAACCGGAGGAAACGACAACAATCCCGGAACGCAAAACCAGCCGGTAGCCAGTCTGAACGGAGCGAAAACACTGATTCGCCAGCTCAAGGCCACTGGTTTGAAAACCGATTTCAGGATTATTGTAGCCAAAGGAACGTATTTCATGACAGAGCCACTGGTTCTTTCTCCGGAAGACTCGGGAACCGAAGCTGCACCGTTCATCATTACCACAGAACTGGATGCCCGGCCTGTTTTTATTGGCGGAATACCAGTCAGGAATTGGGAGAAAGTATCCGACAAATTGTGGAAAGCACGGATTCAGGAGGTGGGAAAATACGGGCTCTATTTCGAGCAGTTGTATGTGAACGGAAAGTTTGCCACACGGGCTAAATCGCCCAACAAAGGTTTTTATACGCTAAGTAAAGTTTCAGAAACAATTGTCGACCGGGGGCAGGGCCGCGTTCCCCGAATGGCTGTTCAACAGCTGACCGTGCCGAAAGCAGCCGGTGCTGAAATCAGTAAAATGACGAAAAACGATTTCTCCGATGCACTCATCACCTTTTACCACAAATGGGACAACACGAGGAAACGCATCGCGGGCTTCAACCCCGATAGTTTGCAGGTTTTTACGTCCGGAGAAGGCATGAAATCGTGGAACAGTTTAGACAAAAAGACCCGCTTTTTTATCGAAAATTACGAGGCTGCGCTCGACACCTGTGGCGAATGGTACCTCAACCGCGATGGCTATCTTTATTACATGCCCCGCGAAGGTGAAACCATCGAAAACGTGCGAATCTATGCGCCTGTTACCAGTCAGTTCGTAGTTTTTAAAGGCGACGAAAACTCCGGAAAGAAAGTTCAGCACATTCGGCTCGAAAACCTGAATTTTGCTGTGTCGGCCTACCGAACCCCGCTTTGGGGCAACGAAGCTGCGCAGGCTGCGTCGCCAATTGATGCGGTAGTCACTGCCGATTTTGCCAATGGCATCGAACTGAAAAACTGCGAAATCTCGCAAACAGGTACCAACGCCGTTTGGTTTCGGAAAGCCTGCACCAATTGCCGGATTGATCACTGCTACTTCCACGATTTGGGAGCCGGAGGTGTCAAAATCGGCAACATCAGCCTTCCGGCCAGCGATCAGGAATTAACCAGCCACATTGTTGCCGACAACAACATTATCCGCAACGGCGGTTTTGTTTTCCCCTGCGCCGTTGGAGTAACCATTTTTCAGGCGGCCGACAACCAGATTACCCACAACGAAATAGCCAATTTCCGCTACTCGGGTGTTTCGGTGGGCTGGGTTTGGGGTTACACGCCAAGTCCGTCGAAGCGAAATACCATCGAGTTCAACCACATTCATCATTTGGGCTGGGGCGAGTTGTGCGATATGGGCGGAGTGTACTGTTTGGGCGCTTCTGAAGGAACCACCGTCAGCAACAATGTTATTCACCATATTTATTCGTTCGATTACGGCGGCTGGGGGCTTTATACCGACGAAGGTTCGACCGGAATCCGTATGGAGAACAACCTGGTTTATGCCTGCAAAAACTCCGGGTTTCACCAGCATTACGGAAAAGAAAACATCATCAGCAACAACATTTTCGCCGGAAATATCCGCGGCCAGCTGCAGGCTACGCGGGTGGAAGACCATTTGTCGTTTACCTTTACCAACAACATTGTTTGGTTCAACTCCGGAAGTTTACTCACATCGAGCTGGAGCAAAATCAGGATACAATCCGACAACAATTGCTATTGGGATGCCCGAACCAAAGACATTCGCTTTGACAAACTTTCGTTTGCCCAATGGCAGGCCGCCGGAAAAGACCGGAATTCGGTCATCGCCGATCCGGAATTTGTGAATGCCAACGCATTCGATTTCAGGATTAAAAACAAGGGATTGATGAAACGAATAGGGTTTAAACCGTTCGATTTTGCCAAGGCCGGTGTTTATGGCTCCGACGAGTGGATAGCGCTGGCCCGCTTCGATGCTCAAACCGCCGCGCAATACGACAACGCCGTTGAAATACTGGAAAAGAAAAGCAAAAAACCTAATTGAAAATCCTGCTCCAGAAGCTTTTTCGGCCAACAATATCTTCGGCCCGGTAATATTGAAAAGTTCGGTTCGACGACATGGCCACAAACAGGCCATGTTTGAATGCTTTATTCAACGGGAGGTTGATGATTTCGGAGCCATCGCTGCTCTCGGTTTTTACGGCTACGGTCCGCACCAACTGATGATCGTGCGGATTTTCGCGACTGCCCTCCCGGGTAAATACGTGAAATTGATTGGCCTGCTGATCGGATAAAATGATGTAACCCCTGCCCTTTTTCTCCGGATAAATGGAAAGACCTTCATGATCTTCCTTTACTCCTTCGGTGGCAAAAAGGGCCAGTTCTTCATTTCCCTTACCGGCATCGGCATAGTATTTCCGAACGCCAACATTTTCGTCGGAATAATAAACGTAGCCCAGCTCGTCGTCAACCACAACCGATTCAATTTCCTTTTCGCCGCTGTATTTGCCAAACGCCCTGACCTTCGATGCCCTTACAAATGCTCCGTTTCCATTCAGCCTGTATTGATAGATATACCCGGTTTCAGGCCCGGTTTTACGGCTAACAAACGCAAAAATCTCGTTGTCCCGGTTCTTGTAGAGCGAAATCCCCATCGGTTCGCGCAACGAATCGTCTTCAAAAACCGGAATTCCGCCATTGTCGATAAACTTACAATCGGGAACCGAAATCACCCTGATCATGTCCCTTCCCCGCTCCGTAAAAACGGCGATATCAATCGTCTGGTCCTGAAATCGAAATCCGTATTCAATATCAATATTGTTTGGCCGCTTTAAATTTTTGATGCTTCGCTTTTTGTCGAGATCGCCCTTCAGGTTAAACACAAAAATGCCCCCGTTTTCATCGTCTTTGTCGGTTCCCAAAATCAAACTTTTTTCTGGATTTTCGCGGTTGTACCAAATCGCAGGATCGTCGGTATCCTTGGGAGTTTTATCGGTCGTAATCACCGGTTTTGCTTCGGCTTTAACAACTTTATGCCCGGATGCCGAACATGCACCCAACAAAGTAACAATGAGGACGATTAAGAGAAACTGGAATGAGGTCATCGTTTTCGAGGTTAGCGGTTTCGTTCTTTTCGGACGTTAAAATAGCGTTCAGCATATTAACCTCAAAATGCATATTTTTATTGCCTGAAAAGAAAAAAGGCAATCAATAACCTGTATCGATTGCCTTTTTTAAAATCTTTTCCCCACGAATCGCTCTCGCTTACTTTTTGAATTTGCTCCAGTCGAGCGTGTAAATCAGGCGTCCAACCAGCATAAAATTGTGGTCGCTGCCTTCACCCGACTCATCCATCGAAGTTAATCCATAAGTGGCCCTGACACCAACACTAACCTGATCATTGAGATGATAACCAACTCCAACCGGCAATCCCAGTTCAAATTTACTGGTATAATCCATGTAGTCGTAGGTTTGTCCGTCGTACTTGTCTTTTGCCGAGATAAGCACTCCGGGTTGCAAACCGATTTCGCCAAAAATTTTGTTTTTGAATTCCTGGTTGTAAAGCAAAGGCACATTAAGATAAGCCAACCGCACCCTGCCCGACATCATCGATTCTTCCCAACCGGCTCCCTGGTATGAAATATTCAGCCCGCTGTACAGCGAAGAATTGTTGTTAATGTCGTAAACTTTGGTTTCAGTTCCAACCTGAAGGGCAACCGGATCCTTCCAGCTTTCGCTTCCAAAAATGGTAGAAAGCCCGAATCCTACGAAATGGCGGTGAATAAAACATGACTGGCAAAGGGCCGCGAGAAAAATCAAAAGGATAATCTTTTTCATAAGCAATGATTTTAAAGGGTTTATACTGAAAACGCGAAATCATTGAGTACCGGCGAACCAAAAGATTAGTTGAAGTATAGCCACTTACGTAAAATGCTGTCAAATAGATATCTTTTTTCAGAATGAATAACCAAAGCCCTGTTTCTCCGAAAAAATTTATCTTTACCTCTGAAACCTAACTGCTGAAACCATGAAAAAGACATTGATTGCTTTCCTTTTGTTGATCTTCTGCATCAACTCCAATCCCGTTTTTTCTTTTCCTGAAAGTCCGGAGGAGATTGTTGTTTCTCTACTTCCGGGTGAAAAAGTCTGGTCGGGAATTATCAAGGACGGACAAAAAATGCCGTATCAGGCCGGTTACAAATACGATTTTTACGCCAACAACCAGGACAACCAGCTTCAGCCACTTCTGCTGGGCAACAAAGGCCTTTGGATTTGGAGCGAAGAACCGTTTGCCTTCGAAATTCAAACCGATAAAATCATCATCACCCGTTCGATGGGCGAAGTCAGGCACGGTCGCAGCGGAACGACCCTGGCCAACGCACGGAATGCTGCTGCCAGCCAGTTTTTTCCGGCCTCCGGAAAAATGCCCGATGAGTTGCTGTTTTCCAAACCGCAATACAACACGTGGATTGAACTGACTTACAATCAAAATCAGGCCGACGTGCTGAAATACGCCAAAGCAATCATCAGCAACGGTTTCGAGCCCGGTGTGCTGATGATCGACGATACCTGGCAGGAAGACTACGGTCTTTGGAATTTTCATCCGGGGCGCTTCCCCAATCCCCGCCAAATGATGGACGAGTTGCACCAGATGGGCTTCAAGGTAATGCTTTGGGTTTGCCCGTTTGTCAGCGCCGATCAGGCCGTGGTGATGCGCCAGATCATGAAAAACAAAGGTTTCCTGATGCAGAAAAGAGATGCCTCAACTACCTGGCAAAACGCCAAAGATCCGGCCATTATTAAATGGTGGAACGGCTATTCGGCTTTACTCGATTTTACTAATCCGGCCGCGGTTGAATGGTTCAACCAAGAACTTGACCGGCTGGTGCGCGATTTCGGTGTCGACGGTTTCAAACTCGATGCCGGCGACATGCAGTTTTATCCGTCGGACGCCCTGAGCATGAAACCTGCCACACCCAACCGGCACTGCGAATTGTATGCCCAATTTGGACTGCGTTTCCCGCTGAACGAATACCGGGCCTGCTGGAAAATGGCGGGGCAACCCCTGGCCCAACGTCTTCACGACAAAAACCACAGCTGGAGCGACGTGCAAAAACTAATTCCGCACATGCTTGTGGAAGGTCTGGCCGGATACACTTTTTCGTGCCCCGACTTGATTGGCGGTGGTAACTACGTGAGTTTTCTCGATCTGAAAACGTTTGATCAGGATATGGTGGTTCGCTCGGCACAAATTCATGCCCTCATGCCAATGATGCAATTCTCGGTAGCTCCCTGGCGCATTCTGGACGCCGAACACCTAAGTGCCGTTAAAAAAGCTACCACTATCCGGACAAAATACACCCCGCTCATTATGGAGCTGGCCACACAGTCGGCCAAAACCGGTGAACCGATCGTTAGCTCACTCGAATATCGGTTTCCGGGACAAGGATTCGAAACCATTACCGACCAGTTTATGCTCGGCGATCAGGTGATGGTCGCTCCGGTCTGCACCAAATCCGGCACCCGTCAGGTTGTTTTACCCAAAGGTTTGTGGATCGACGATTCAGGGAAACAATGGAAAGGCGGGCAAACGATTACCATCGAAGTTCCGATCGATCGGATTCCGGTTTTCAGCATGAAAAAATAATTAAAATGTGATTTCATAACTTTCCAAAAGGGAATAGCCTTTGGCAAAATTGAATCTTATCGTTTCAGAATTACGTACAGGATTTCATTTTTCAAATGCCAAAATCTAATCAGACATGGAAAAATCTCTTTTGCAACAACATCAAGCTGACAAACTCATTTTCTACGGAGTATTTCTTTTTCTACTCGGCCTGTTGGTAGGGCTGTTTATTCCTCTGATGGCCAATCCAAGGATGGGACTTTCAAGTCATCTGGAAGGGGTCATGAATGGCATATTTTTAATCGCACTGGGACTAATTTGGAGTAAAATAGACTTATCCGAAAGATGGTTAAAATTTACATTCTGGCTATCCATTTATGGCACATTTGCCAACTGGTTCGGGATACTGTTTGCAGCCATTTTCAATGCCGGGAAAAATTTAAACATTGCGGCACAAGGCATGGAAGGAAGTCCAATTGAAGAAGCAGTTTTAAACTTCTTTCTCGTTACACTCTCCTTGTCCATGATAATTATTTGCATTGCGGTATTAATTGGGTTAAAAAGAAAATCAAAAAACTAGTTTTTCATTCTGCCCTTTTCCTTTTCCTCCAAAATCATGTGGGGTTACCTGTTCATCTCCGGATAAACTAATGGCTATGTTTGGTCAAAAAATGAGAAAAATTAGAATTGTTTAATCAGGAAAAATCACTGAAAATCTTTGTTTTATAAAGTAATAGTCTTATTTTTGCGCCGCATTTATTTAATATACAGTCTAACTTATTAATTAATTGATTATTAAATGGTAGAAAACAACACAGAGAGCCTTGAACCAAAGGCAGAACTCGAACAACAGGAAACTGTTGAAACCCCAGTTGCAGTAGTTGAAGAAACTGTTGCACCAGTAGTTGAAGAAGTTGCTGCACCAGTAGCACCTGCAAAAAAAACTAAAACCGCAAAAACTGTTGTTGCCGAACCAGCAGAATTTGATTGGAATGCTTTGGAAGAAGAAGACAAAGGTTTTGCCGGTAAAAACAAAAAAGATCTTG
>CAYRBM010000012.1:0-51633 GCA_964422425.1 uncultured Odoribacter sp. | reverse complement strand
GGCCAGCGGATGAAAAATGGTACCCGGTGTCCGCCGTCGTATTCACTACCTTTTCCGCCACGCAATCCGGCATTGAAAACGTTTGCTCCACCTGCAGTACCGTTATCCGTAGTAAAAATCAGGATGGTATTATCTGTCAGGTTTAAAGCTTCCAGCTTTTCTTCCAGAATTTTAAAATTATCGTCAATGTTGGTTATCATTCCGTAGAAACGTTTCATCTGGTCGTTAATACCGGCAACATCTTTGTATTTATCCAGGTATTCTTTCGGAAGATTTAAGGGTGAATGAGGCGCATTGGTTGAGATGTAGCAGAAAAACGGCCGGTCTTTATTCGTCTCAATAAATTTCAGTGCCTCAGAGAAAAACACATCGGTGCAGTAACCTTTGTATTTTTCGGTCTTGCCATTGTGCCAGTATGTATCGTCGAAATAATCATTTCCCCAGTAATCGGGCCCCTGAGTGATACCACCACCTCCATGGCGCACGACTTCATGAAATCCACGGTCTTCAGCACGGAACGGGTAATTGTCGCCCAGATGCCATTTACCGAACATGCCGTTGGTGTAACCATTTTGAGCAAGAACCTGTGGCAGGGTAACTTCATCCTCAAAAAGCAGTGAACGGCCGGTAATGGTGTGGTAAGTATTGATCCGGTTGGTGTGTCGTCCGGTCATGATCGACCCGCGTGATGGCGCGCAGGTCGTTGACACATGGTAATTGGTAAACCGTACCGCATCGCCGTAAAACTTGTCGATGTTCGGGGTTTTGATATACGAATTACCCATACAGGCCAGGTCGCCCATCCCCTGATCGTCGGTAATTACCAGGATAATATTTGGGTTTCCGTTTTCGGCAAGCTTCGAAGCCATTGCCGGATTTGGCATCAGCAGATTTGCTGTAACAGCAGCCAAACCGATAAAAGTTTGATGTGCTTTTGTTAAAATAGGTTTATGATTCATATCTAGTTAGTTTTATTGTTTTTCTGAAAACTATTTTTTTGAAATGGCTTTCGCGATTCCTTCTTTGACCAGCTGTTCCATAACTTTATATCCGGCCAGACCCGGATGAACAGAATCTCTTCCGTATTCTTTTTTCAATCCTTTTTCGCTATCAACCATCGGGCTGTAAAAATCGACCAGCACCATTTTATTCTTTCTGGCATATTTTTCAATCAGGGCATTGAGCTCAATGATCTGATCAGACGGTTGAATATCAGGCCTCCATTTGTAACTATTTGCCGGTAAAACCTTGCACAGCACCACTTTTATCCCGTTTGCTTTAGCCAATTCAGCCATCGAGAAGATGTTTCCTGCAATTTGCTCAATCGAAATTGGCCCCTGGTTTTGCGCGATGTCGTTGGTTTCGGCCAAAATCACTACAACTTTAGGCTGAAGATCGATAACATCGGGCCGAAAACGAATCAACATTTGCGAAGTAACCTGTCCGCTAATTCCCCGGCAGATGTATGGATTTGAAGTAAAAAAAGTGGAATCGTAAACTCCCCATTTTTCGATAATCGAATTACCCATAAAAACCACCCGGTTTTCGTTTTCCGATGGCGGCGAAAGTTTTGAATTTTCCTGCTGGTATTTACCCAGATTCGCCCAGTCCTTAGCTTTCAGTGTTGCTGAAAAAGTAAAGGCGATAAGAAAAGTTACCAGGACTATTCCAAATGTTTTCATATAAGTAGTTTTAGTTTTTATCAAGCTTTATTTTATTTCTGAATCACTAGCGTACTCATAGAATTTGGTTTTAGCTGAACTGAAACCATTGACGAGCCAATCAAAATGTTTTTGGATTCAACAATTTCTTTCGGATTATTGAGTAGTATGATTATCCGGCCATCCTGAAGTTTAAACGCGATATGGTTTTTGCCTTCCGAAGATTTCAGGTAATGATCGCCTGGCTGAACGAAATGAGACAGGTGTTTATACAAGAAAAACTCATCGGTATATTTAACTGTTTTTGTATTTTTGTCAATTACCACCATGGCGTTTTGCGGCCATCCCCAGGCACTTTTACCCGTTTCGTCGAGAACCATGTTCCAATACATGTTTGAACCTGCATTGTGATTGAAATAATGAACCATGGTTTCCCACGAAACTTGCAGCGAACTCCAGTTATTTTCGCCTTCACCGCATTTATTCTCGGTTTGCATATATTTCAGCTTCGGAAATTTGGCGCTGATTGAGGGTATGGCCGACGATCCTCCCCACTGAAAGCCAACTCCATTAATGTATTTCGAAGCTTTTTTATCGTTTAAAATAGTTTCGACATAAGCAGGTTTGGAAAAATTAATTGTACCTAACCAAATTTCAGTATCAATAGAGTCTTTTTCAAATTGAGGGCCCATATAACCACCAATAAAATAAGCCAGGTCTTCGGCCCTCCATGTACAAGCAGGCCAGTTGGGTGAATAGGCAATTTCGTTTTGCGGCATAATGGCAACCAGAGGGATTCCTTCATGCTGATAAGCCTGTGCAAATTTCGAAAAGTAAAGCGCATAGGCTTTCAGGTATCGTTCCTGCATTTTGAATGCTGTTGCGTTGTTCATGACCTCAGCTCCCGGATCCATGCGGTTACCGTCTGCTCGTCCATTCCAATCGCCGCTGCGCAAAGAATAGTGCTCGTTTACCTTCATCCATGCCGGAGGAGTCCAGGGCGAGCCCCAGATTTTAAGGTCGGGACGCACTTTCAAGGCTTCTTTGATGTAAGGAATCAGAATAAATTTGTCCCGATCGATATTAAAATCGCGCATCACAAAATCTTCAGGAACATCGTTACTTGAATAATAACTCAAGGCGTAATCGCTGGCACCAATCGGTATACGGCACATCGAGAAATTGCACCCGCTTTTTGAAAACAAAGCATCTATCACTTTCTTCGATTCGGCTTCAGGAATGCTTTTCAGGGCAGTCCAGCCCAATTCGTTGAATGCTCCGCCAATGCCGTCGATCTCCTGAAGTAAACTATCCGGGTAGATAACAATTTCGGGATCTTGCATCGAATTGGCGGTTTTCTGAACATACTGTTTGCCTTCTATCCATCGTTCTGTTTCGGTTGTATAAATTAACCGGACGTTCTGAGCTTGAACCTGTCCGGCAAAAAGGATTCCGGCCAATAAGGCAAGCTGTACATATCCTTTATTTCTTTTTTCTCTCATTGCTATTTTACTTTAATTGTTAATTGCTGTTCAGCCTGATTTCGCATAATGGTCATCCGAAGAGTTTCAGTGTAGTTGTATTTCCGGAGCAGGCGCAAGAATTCCTTTACTGACTTCACTTTTTCGCCTTCAACAGCCAGAATTACATCTTTACTGCGCAAGCCATCGCCCTCATACGCGATACTTCCGTTCCACATTTTCAGGACGATAGCACCTTCGGCTGTCGATAAACCATAAGCCGACTGTTCTTCTTTCGAATCGACACTCTTTATGTCGTTGCGTAGCCAGGCAATCACCGGACTGACATTTCCTTTCCGTTCGGAAACTGACATCATCCGCGGTATTTCAGGAGTTTTCGCCATTCGTTTCAGATCCGGAGATACTACTCCGAACTCATACATCGGAAAGTTTTTAAATCCCAGCTTCAATGCCGGAGAATTTTCGGCAACTCTGAAATCGAGTTTTTCGGGATTCAAAAACCCGGGGTTGCCAAAAGCGCTGTGGGCATCAATGTTGTATATCTGTACCTTCAAGAGCGACTCTTCGTCGGGGAAGAGGTTGTAATCCATTTCTTTGCCCCAGCTTAACAAGCGCACATCTTTGTACGAATCGCTTACAATGTTTCGCACAAACACATCACTGCAATTGGCAAACCACACATGAGGATGAAAACTGTTGTTGACCATGATGTTGTTTTCGACCACCCGGTAAAAACCTTCGCGGAGTTTGATTCCGCCATTCAGGCATAAATTATTGTATATGTGATAATTGGTTGATCCGTCGTCGAGGTCAATATCCCAGCCATGGTCGCAACGGAATCGGTTATTCCGTATTATCGTGGTATGAATGGCATCCCAGAGTGGCATGCGTGCATTTGCCATCGTCATTTCGTCCATGATTTCGCGTTTTGGGTGCCAGAACCGGTCGCGGCCCCACGAGTTGAACGAACCATGATCGCCCGTTTCGAGAACAGTATTAAACACATCGTTGAATTCCAGAATATGCCCGCCCCAGGTTCCGTCACCTATGTTGATGCCCGCACGCGGAACATCGTAAATGCTGTTATGACTAACCGTAATGTTCATGGCCATTGCAATCTGCACGCCGGCAACTTGTTTCTCAACCCGGCCAATGCGGTATATCAAATTGTTGTCCGCTACGCAGTCTTTCGGATACCGCTCGTTTTGAGGACCGGTCACGGTATCCATTTCGTTTAACGGAACAAATTTTCCGTATTGGAAAGAAGGAGAACGCACAGCTGACGGATCGCCAACAAAGCAAATAGCGCTGGCACCACAGTTGTGAATATGATTTCCTGAAATGTTTATTTTGCGATTGTAGCCAGAAACAAAAATGACGTTACCTCCGAGGTTGGTGAATTCGCAATCCTGAATTGCACAATTTTCGGCGCCTTCGATGAAAATGGCAGCTCCGCGATAAATCGTCCAGTCGCTGCGCAAAAGCGGTTCGTATGTTTCAAGAATGGTGCGTTTGGCGTGTTCAAATCTGATTCCTGAAATTGAAATATTCTTAACAGGCCGCTTTTCATCACCCTTAACCGTGATCAGATTTTTCAGGACAACTGCCTCGAAAGTTGACCGGTTTAAGTCAATTCCGGCTTCGGGCCAATAATACAATTTACGGTTGGTTTTGTCGAAGAACCACTCGCCGGGCGTGTCGAGCTCTTCGAGTACATTCTCTACCATCCGGTATTTTTCATGCGGTTTCGAAGGGCGGTTATTCTGCAGGCCACCTTCGAGAATGGCTTCGCCGTTGGCATCAACACCGGAAATAAGATAATGAAAACCGCCCCATTGGCCGCTGTGCATGACATGAAAAATGGCACCTTCCGGATGTTTCCAGGTTTTAATCCGCTCTTTCGAAATGGCGTCGGCAGCATGACCCTGCCAATGTCCGCCATTTTCATCGTAATTCGGATAGCGGGCCAGAATCTGAAGTTTATTGTTTACGATAAACTGATCAAAATCGATGTTCTCAGGCACTTTCGAAACGAAAATATTGCCCTGTTGTTTTTCCCATTTCAAGTTTAGCGGAACCGAACCTTTTACGGTTACCAGCCCATCTCCCGCAACTTTCAGACTTAATCCATTCAGGGAAGAATTAATCAGAATCGGAGCCGCCAAATAATAATTTCCAGGAAGAATCTGAATGTTCACTTTCGCATCTTTATCCTGAAGTTTCGCTTGTTTCGCCATTTCAACAGCATCTTCCAGTTTGGCGAGCGGAGCTTGTTTGCTGCCACTATTTTTCGAATTTCCACTCGTGCTGACATAAATCTCCAATATTATTTTTTCGGAATTGGAAAACGAAATCAATGGAAAAATCAGAAATACCAGCAATTTTAATTTATTCAGTTTCATCATTCAATTACAATTTAGGTGTTCCTTTCAGGTATTTCAACGATTCCAGAAAAACATCGGCTTCGTGCACCGTTTTAATGTAATATTCGTTCACTCCGTCTTTGGTCTGGTTGAAAAAGCCATGTTTTTGCCCTTCATACACATGCAGGTCGCATCGACTGCCAACTTCCTCCATTTTTGCCTTGTATTTTTCGGCAGTAGCCACTGGAATCAGATGATCTTTGTTTCCCAGAAATACGATGGTTGGAGGTGCGCCTTTGCGAATGTTATGTGCAGGTGATATTTCAAGGTAGCGATTGCCCATTCGCTCATATTCAAAACCATCGGGACCATTGTCGAAAACCGGATTAAAAAGCACCAGTGCATTGGCTTTCGAGCTGACCGACAAATCTTCACTGGATTCATCAAGTCCGGGCAGATTACCTGTGGCCGCAGCCAAATGACCACCTGCCGAACCTCCGGAAGCGGCAATCATATCCGGATTAATTCCTAATTCACGGGCATGGATCCGCAAAAAACGGATGGCCGACTTGGCATCGTTCACGGCTTCAAAGGGCGTGGTTTTGTTGCGCGATTTCACCCGGTAATCGGCTAACACGCTAATCATCCCCCGGGATGCGAAATAGCTGGCCTGTGGTTCGAACTGAGATGTTGAACCTCCGTTCCAGCCGCCACCGAAAAAGAAAATGATTGTCGGATAGGCTTTCGATTTCTTAAATTTTTCAGGATAAAACAGGAATAATTTAAGCGTGTCGCCATTTGTTACTTTATAGGTAGTTTTAAATTCGTTGTCCTGAACACGCACCAGATTCAGCTTTTGTGCTTCCTGTGCTTTTGCGTTGATTGAAATTATTAAAATCAAGAGGAGGAATTGATGTATTTTTTTCATTTTCGAATCAGATTTACTGTTGGGTTAATGGTAATAATTTCACTTTTTAATTGCTATTTTATTGTTCTTCCCTTTGTCTTGTACATCAGCATTACTGGTAATGATACAATTACTAGCCAATGAATTTAACTCAATCGGCATACCTGTTGAGTTATTTAATACAATACCTTTCGCGTTTGCCGTACCATAAGGAGAAAAAGGATTTGTACCGCTTGGCCGTGAGCTTCCCAGTAGGATGAAATTCTTAAGTTGACGGATGCTGTTCCCCTCTTTTCGCAAGGTGATTTTGTGACCGTCTCCAACAATACAAGCAATGGAGTGGATAATGGTGGAAGAGGTATCGGGCAGCAGGGTAAGTTCAACGTTTGAAACTTCACCACTTCCAACATAAAGCAACGGACCATTTTTCGCATCACCCTTGCTGTTAACAATTGTTACACCATCGACATTGTAACCAGCTTCGCAACCCTTTGCCAAACCATCCTTAATAAGTACATTTCCATTAACCTTCGAAAAAGCAAAACCGATGCGGGTATTTATAGCTGTACAATTTACTGCGGTAACAGCACCGGTCGATCTCTTCGTGGGGCCACCACTTCCATACATCCGAAAACCACATTCACTTAATGACTTAGTATATCCGGGTGGAATTTTATTTTCACTATTCCGGTTACGATATACGCTGGAAAAATTCAAATCGAAAGCCGGGCCCGATGTTTCGGCCAGCATCTCTGTTGTTGAACGCACAAATGCCTCAGCAGTACAATTCTCAAAGTAGACATTCACCCCACCCTGAACAAAAAAGCAATGCCCAAACGCTCTTGAAATAATCCGGCACCCAATAATGGAGTCGTTTACACCTTCAATAAGCATCCCACTATGTTTTTTTAAACGCAACAGATTTGAACTGCCTTTTCCTAATAAATCACCATAACCATAAGGGGAAGAGCCACTCACATGAAGTGTGACTTGTGTTATGTAATTGTTGTCACCAAGTACTGTAAACGAATTGCCTCCGGAAAACGTGGGATTGTTGCCTATGTCATTAATAGTTAATCCTTTAATATGATTGTTATTTCCGGTCACATAAAATTCGATCACATGTTTTTTAAAATCATCCAACAGTTTGGTGTCGACCTCAATAGTCACATTCGTAAAATCGAACGTGTTGTTACTTCCGCTAAACTCAATCATAGCACAACGTCCAATTACATCAGGCGTCGTTGAGGCGATGACTTCAGGCTTTAGATAATCTGCCATTTGATATTTTCCGGGAGCCATAACCACCACCTGGTTTGAAATTTTTGCAACAGTTGCAAGTTCTTCTATTGAACGAATTGATACCTTTTCAGCCAATGGGGCGACAACAAGTTGTGAAGGTGTACTTCTACCTTGAATTGCAACAGAATTTAACTGAAAAGCAGAATCCGCATCCAACACTTTTGAATTGGCACTAAGCATTGCGGGAAGGAAAATCCCGAAACAAAATACAAGGATTGAAAGATTTATTCTCATCGTTTAATACTGATTGAGATGTTCGTAATCGCCTATCCGGAAATATACATTTCTCTTCAATGGGATTTGCATTCCACCACTGTTTTCAAGCCAATCGTACAAATCGTTAGCGAATTGTTTGATCATGGGCTGCAATTTAGGAGAATCGATTAAATTCTTCATTTCGTTGGGGTCGTTTTCCAAATCGTACAGTTCGTTGGTGTCCCATATACCCTGGTACCGGATGTATTTGTATTTATCGGTTCTTACCCCAAAAACGGTCGGCGTCATCGGGAAATCATATTCCCAGTAGTATTCGTAAAAGATCCGTGTGCGCCAGTCTTTTTCGTCCCCTTTTAACAATTGTACAAATGATTTCCCCGGCATATTGGCTGGTTTTTCCAGACCGGCACATTCCAGAACTGTCGGGGCTACATCCACATTCTGAACCATTCGTTCCACTGGTTTCCCGCCTTTAAAAATTTCAGGACAACGCACCAACATCGGCACTTTCACCGACTCTTCGTAGAAATGCCGTTTATCAATCAAACCATGCTCACCCCAGCTAAACCCGTTGTCGCCCATGTAAATAACCATGGTCGATTCGTCTAGCCCGTTTGCCTTTAACCAGTCGAGAATGTTTCCTACGCTTTCGTCAACGCCCATCAATGTTTCACAGTAGCGTTGTATCAAATCGTCAAACGTTCCATCCGCGGTACCGTGATACATATAATCTACCCCGTGCCAGCTATCGCGTTGCCTTTTCACCCACTCGGGCCAGTTCAGTTTTTTATATTCCGAACCAATGGATTGGGTATATGTTACGGGTTTGGTGATTTTCTTTCCGGCATACATTCCTTCGTGGCGTTTGGCAGGGAAAAACATGGCATGAACCGCCTTGTGGGAGAGGTACATAAAAAATGGTTTCTTCTGGTCCCGCTTGTTCAGCCAATCGATGGCATGTTCGGTAAGCAAATCGGTGACATAAGTGTCTTTGTCGTACTGCACATTTTTTCCGTCGATATTCAGGTTGGGCGCGTAATATTCGCCTTGTCCTTTAAAACTTTCCCAATGGTTGAACCCGGGACGAGGCGCATCGCTTTCGCCACCCATGTGCCATTTCCCAAAAAATGAGGTTTGGTAACCGGCTTCCTGCAAATACTGCGGGAAAAATGTGAGATTGCCGGGATCGGGAGCAACATTGTCGACAATGGTGTGCACATGTGAATATTGCCCTGTTAAAATGCTTGCACGACTTGGAGAACATAACGAAGTGGTCACAAAAGCATTTTTCATATAGGCCCCTTCCTGCGCAATTCGATCGAGATTTGGGGTTTTCAGCCATGGGACTTTCCCTGTAAAACCCATATAGTCGTAACGATGGTCATCTGTTAAAATAAAGATCACATTTCGTTTTTTTGCGCCTTTTAGCTCTGCCAATTTTAAATCCGCTTTTCTATTTTGATTCAATTCATCCATTGATGCACCTTGCGTAGCGCTAATATTGCCAACGAATGCAGCGCTTAGAATCAAACTTCTTAATATAGAATTGTTCATTTTTATTTATATTTTAATTGAACGCGACTTAACTTTGGTAATTCAAAAACTGCAACTTTCATTTTACCGTTGCCGGAAATTTTTCCCGGATATGATTTTCCCTCTGCTTCATTGACCAGTTTTATCTCAGTCGTGTTTTGCCCTAATTCATCAACAGGAAGTGAAAGTTTAAAAGGTTGAGCTGCATCAATTTCAAAACTTCCCTTTTTTCTCCTGATCAAAACGTCACCATAACCATTCGTTATTTCTATTCTTACAGATCCATGCGCAAACACCGATCCATGATGCATCAATACCGAATTCAACTCGTTGTTGTTAATGGATATAACGCCATAACTGCCTTTGAATTCTCCATTTTTGAACAGATTATCCGATTCCGGATTTTCATCGTTAAAAATAAAATCATGCCTGTTGGAATTGGATTCAACCTTGATTCCAACGAATCCCGGATTTTTATTCTCGGGTTCGAAATATTGAACATTTTTAACTGATTCGCCTTCCGACTGATTGAAGGCATCAATGATTGAAACGAAAGGGCGGGTTCGTGCTTCTCCATTTTGGCGTACAATCAGGGTGGGCAGCGATTTTTGGTACAATTCTTCGGGAACCGACTCCCTGTTTATTGCCCTTGAGGGGGGGGCTTCAACAGTAAAAACGGATCGTTCAACAAATCCTTTCATCCAGAGGTTAACATTCAAAATTCCACCCAAAATGGATGGCATTTCAAACTGAGCAATAAAATCACCGTTGGTTTTGGCAGTCTTTTTATTTTTGAAATAATCGTATCCGACCAAATCTCCTTTAGCCGATGAAAGTTCGTTAGTTTCAATCGTTGAAATGCTGTTTCCTGAAAAATTCTTTAAAAGAATGGACTCACCCTGTGAGTGAAACAGGTATTCGTGTTTCTTATCCTTACCGTCATTTCTTGATGAACGGAAAATATCGATAAAATATCCTGAAGTTCCGCTGGTCCGAACTGAACCTGTAACGCGCTGCTGAGTAGCATTGGTCGATGGTTCGTCAAACGTCACATCAGCAAACGTATAATCGCCAAGTAAAGGATTTGAACTTTCGGTTACCGGATAAGTCGAATTTAGCTGAAATGCCTGAGATCCTCTCATGTTTCGGTAATCCGAAATTCCATCAACTACAACAGTATTGTGTGCAGGAAATCGACTATAATAATCGCGGTGGTCTTCAGACCAGTAACTTTCACCTGCAGCACAATCAGTTGCGATAACCATTCCTTTGGCAAACAATTCGATGTTCACTCCGTTGGTATGTGAATGGTTTCCAAGCGAAGCGTTTTCCGAAATCATCATTCCGTTTTCGGGGCTGTTGTCGTTTCGTTGAACGACCCAACTTACATTTGGAGCATAGAAAATTGGACTGACCAGTTCCGAAAAAGACTCTGCCGCCGGAATATCTTTTAAGTCTTCCACATAAAAAAACAACTGAAAAAGTGACCCGATTTTTTCCCGATTGTAGGCGCCATCTTCAATGAAGTGTTTTAATTGCTGTGTAATCAGAGTTTCCTTTTCCTGATTCCCATACTTACGATATTGTGCAATGAGTAATTCCAAAGCGTTAAACCTAAGCCTTGAATTTTTTGCATCGCCATAAGCAACTGTAAAACCGTTTGGAAAAAGGTACTGAAAAATGGCCAGATTTGCTTTTTCAACAATCGGATACTGCGCCAGAAGATTGTTGTTTAACGTTTTGTCCATCATGCAATAAATCTCCAAAATATCATTTGCAACCAACATGTTATATCCGGCAACTTCAGGCCAAATGCCGTTTTCCTGATCGTAATTCTTAACGACATCCCTTAAGGCCTTTTGCTTTTCCGAATTTTGATTTAAAACCTGGTCGAAATAATATTGCTGGCCTTTTCCATCTTTATAAAACGTATCATCTTCAAGGGCAGTTCCCAAATAGGTAATGAAACGCGCCTGCATTAAATTCCAGTTGTTGTCAGCTACACCAAATTTAATTTCCTGATCGGCCCACTTCCGGAATACATCCTGAATCATTTGCAGATTGGACCCGTTTTCTTTCAGGTAGGAATACAAAAAATCGTAACAAACGGTAACTGGTTCAATGATTCCTTCGTGGATTACTTCAAATGTCTGAAGCCCCATTAATTTGGCATTGCCATGATTTTCGATGGTTTGCGGTGGTTCGCGATAATACATTCCTTCCACATATTTCATAAAAATATCGGAAGCGAATACCGCGTATTTCTTTTCGCCATTGAGCCAATATAGAAAGGCTGCGTCTTCTGCAAGATTTAATATTTCACGGTTAATTCCTTCAATAATACTACCTGTTTCTGAAGGGTGTACCCACTCCCAGGGTTTTCCTTCCTTTTTTCTATTTTGAAGATATAATCCGCGTTCGTCGTCCATGTATGGTTTAACATCTTTCAATTCCGGCCTTGAATAATCGGTCGCCCAATCGCGCGAGCCGGAAAAACGAACCGTTGGAACCGGAGCTGTTCCTTCGCCGTGCGAATAATCCATTCCGTTCACGAAAACTTTCGAATACTTCGTTTTCCAATACATTTGGAGACGGGAAACAATCCATTCCGGATCGGCTTGATGACGATTGACATAGGGATCCAATTCCTTCGTCAACTCGGTGATGAAGCTTTTTACTTTTTCCGAATTATCAATACGTTTCAGCAAATCCTGCTTTTGCTCATTGGTGACGTAATTCCGCGGATGGTTCTGAGCAGAAATCCGAGAAACTGTAATAGTTATTAAAAATACAGTTATTAAAATAAGCGATATAAGATTTGGTACGAAATATCTTCTCTTCATTTTTTGATCTTTTTATGCTGCTTTTATCTTCGTTAAAAAACTGTAAACAATAAATACCATGCTCCGGGAAGTGTGGCAAAAACGGAATCCATAGCTATTCATTTTTCATCGAAGGTGGAACTTCCTGAATTCCCCAGGATTTGTTCGGATTTTGCCCTAATTTTAGGTGAAGTGTTCCACCCTTTATAAAATCCGAATGGTAAAACCAACAATTGTTCAGGACCTTGTCGTTTAATTTTGCCGATTGGATGTACATATTATCCTGACTGTTGTTTTCTGTAGTAATCACAAATTCTTTTCCGGGATAATAGTTGTTGTCCAGATGAATTTTGATTTGATCAAATATCGGGCTTGTAATTTCATAGTATGGTTTTACTGAAGCACCACCGTCAACTTCAAAAAGGCCAATAGCCATCAATACACCTAAAGCGCCCATTTGCCCCTGATCTTCATCACCTTTATAGCCATCGTAAGGCGTTATATCCCCATAGACTTCCTTTACTTTTCGTACCCATTTTTGAGTCAGCCAAGGCGCTCCTGAATAGTTGAAAAGATGAGCCATTGCGGTTCCGGGCTGGTTGCCATAATCGATCCAATTGGAGGCATGATTCTTATTTTTACCAACAAAATCAAGTTTTTCTCCTTCCATAAAGGACTTATTCAGGAAATCGGAATAGGCCTGGTTCCCGCCAAACAAACCGATTAAGCCTTTCATATCCTGAGGAACAAAATTGGTGTAGATGGCCGAATTACTCTCGCAAAAACCACGAGCATTGAATCCCTCAACGATCGGAGTAAAATCCTTCATCCAACTACCATCCATTTCGCGCGGATGCATCATTCTGGTTTCAGGATTCCATAGGTTTTTATAATTCTGAGCACGTTGGTTAAATAGTTTATAATCATCGTTTTTATCCAAAGCTTTTGCAATTTGCCCTAGGCACCAATCCTCGTATGCATATTCCAAAGTCATCGATGCGCCATCCCTGTGTCCGCCTTTGGCTTTGATTCCTTCCGGAACCCAACCCTGCCTGATGTAATATTGCATTCCTCCACCAAAAGCCGGGCTTTGGTGTTCGTATCCGGCATGATCGCGCGTGCCGCCCACAAAAGCATTTTTTCGCAATCCTTCGTACGCTTTTTCGATGTCGTAATTCCGGATGCCTTTGTTATAGGCTGATGCAAAAAATGGTACGGAAGGGTCGCCAATCATCACAAAAGTGTAGTTTCCTCCGGAAGGGCCGCGAGGAATTAGTCCTCCGTCGTTGTACATGTCGATCATCGTGTTGCAGAAACCATCCATCACTTCAGGATAAACCATCGACCACAAGATATTGAGCGACCAGTGGCTTCCCCACCAGGCATCGAAATTGTAGTGCGGAAAAAGTGGTTTTCCCGATTCATCCAACCGAACGCTCTTAATGGCAGGTTTCTCACCGGTCATGTCCATGTATTTCCCATCCACGTCGCTGGTGATTCTGCGGCCAAGAATTGAATGCCACAAATCGGTATAAAATTTCACCTGTTGTTTTTGCGTTCCTCCTGAAATTTCGATTCTGCCCAGCCAATCGTTCCAGATTTTGAATGATTCGTCGACCACTCTGTCGAAATTCCAGTGGTTAATTTCGGCATCCAGGTTTTTACGGGCCTGCTCGGTGCTTGTATATGAAATGGCTACTTTCATCAATATTTCGCCACCTTTTTCTGAAACAAATGACACTTCGGCACCAGCGTTAACGCCCTGAATAGTGTCCGAAACTGATTCGATCATTTTGTTATTTACCCAGCCTTTAAATAAATTAAAAGGTTGATTGAGTCTGGCAACAAAATAGATGGGAGTGTCTTTTGGCCGTCGGCCGGTTTTGCTTATCACCTGAAATCCGGCAATCTCCGTCTCGCTAACTTTCCAAACTTTTGAAAAGACTGTTGGCCCATGAGCTAAATATGCGCCTGTATCGAAAATGATGGATTTCTTCTTCTTTTCAGGGAAAGTGTATCGGTGAAAACCTACCCGTGTCGAGGAAGATAATTCAGCCCAAATGCCATAATCTTTCAGGAAAACTTTGTGATAACCCGGTTTCGCTACTTCGCCATCGTGAGTAAATGCCGACTGATAGGCATCCATCCCCAAGTATCCTTTGCATTCTCCGGAAGTTGGCATTACGGCAACACCGGCTAATTGCCAGGCATGAATGTGGCTGAAACATCGAATAAATTTGCTGTCGTACAAATAACCCGACCCCCAGGAAGCTTTGGTATCCGTATCGGGACTTAAGTTTACCATTCCAAACGGTCGGCAAGCCGAACTGAAATAAAACCATCGCGAGTTATGCGTATCGATAAATGGATTAACCAAATCGACCGGAGTTTTCTGTGCTTTCCCGGGAAGAAAAATCAAGAGCAAACAGCCTGTAAGGAGAATCAATTTGAAATAATTTGTCATAACCTGTATTGTTTTTGAAAGTTAGTAATCAAGTCTGATAAAATTGCGGGATACGATTCTCCTGAAACATTGCCACTGCCTTTAATTCCTGAACCAAATGTAATTGAGTCGCCAAAACAAACAATTTTCAAGTTTCTTTGAAGAAGATTATTTAATTTCAGAAAGTTTCATCCACTAAATCAACATGGTTTCCAAATTAGCTAAATTTTCAATTATTAGTCGGTACTCTTCGATGCAATTTGAATTTTCTGAAGTCGTAACAAGGCTTCCAGATAATAATAGTCGGCATAAATTATGGAAGCGTCAATCTCTGAACCCTTCGGTTTATGCCCGGTTGAATGCAAAAGGAAAGATTGATTGGTATCGGCACTTAAATATTCACGAGAGGATAGTTTTGCCAGCAAAGACACAGCTGCATTTTTATACTTTTCCCTAGCTGCTTCATCTTTTACCAATCCTGAAAGTTCTAGCATTCCTGAAGCGGCAACGGCAGCAGCAGAAGCATCCTTTGGAGCATTGGGTATAGCAGGATCGTCAAAATCCCAATACGGGATTCCATCTTCAGGAAGACGTTTGATAAAAACATCAGCCAGTTTTTGTGCTGCTTCCAGAAATTCAGGTTGGTCACTTTCACGATAGCACATGGTATAACCATAAATGCCCCATGCCTGGCCACGTGCCCACATCGAACTGTCAGAATATCCCTGATGTGTGACCCCTTTGATAAAATGACCGTCGACGGTATCGAAAACAGCTACATGAAAAGTTGTATAATCCGGCCTGATTAACGTGTGCAGGCAAGTCTCGGCGTGCTTTACCGCGATATCATATAAACGCTGGTCTCCTCCGTTTTTCGCGGCATAAAAGAGCAATTCAAGGTTTATTAGATTGTCGATGATGGTATTGTGGGGCCAGTTCATTTTTTCGCGCATGATTGGCCACGAAAGGATGGTGCCAACTTTGGGATTGAAAAGTGTTGCCAATGAATCTGCTGCCACCAGCAATAGTTTGTTATAAGCCGAATCTTTGATTAAGCGGTAACCATTGCCGTAGCTGCAATACAACATGAATCCTAAATCATGATTATCAACCGGTACTTCCAGAACCCCTTCCAGTGGATCGGTATACTTTTGAGCCATACGAAGCAAAGCACTGTCGGACGAAGCTTCCCAGGCATACCACAATATTCCGGGCCAGAATCCACTTGTCCAGTCATGAATATTGACTTTGTTCCATTGGGTTTGACCTTGATTAATATTCCGGGGCAAACTATCTGCTGAAGACAGACTTTTAGCCGTTACGAGTGATTTTGCTACACAATAATCGATCATTTCACGGGTATTGACAGTATCCTGTTTTTTCAGTTCAGGAGAGCAGGCACCCATAAAAAGTGTCAATGTAATAACTAAAGTGGGTAATTTTAAAATTTTCATGGTATGAATGTTCTGATTTTGACTTTTTCTTTTGCGATTTAGCATCAGCTTTGAATTGCTCTCTTGATTTAAATTGAAGGATTCCATCAAAAGATGGAATCCTTTCAAAACCACAATATCTAAATCAAACTAACTAACCTTCAATAATATAACTTCTACAATATATATAATCGGAATCATGAACTATTCTTACCAACCTGGATTTTGTTCCAGATTAGGGTTTAACAACCGTTGATCAGCCGGGATAGGCAACAAATAATGTTTTTGTTCCCATTTACGGTTTGTTTCATAGAGATAGATTCCATCAACTATGCTGTTTTTAATTGCAGTCCAGGAAGTCTTAAATGGTTCATAAGTTATCCCTTGTATATTCATCGGCATTTCCGTTTCAGCAGTTTTCCACCGTTTTAGGTCATCAATCCGGAATCCTTCAAAATAAAGTTCAATACTTCTTTCTCTTCTGATTTCAGTACGCATATCCAATCCATTGGCTGAAACCAAGGCATTGCTTAATTTTGGCATCGTTTTATTTACCCGGTTTCTAACTTTATTTAGTGATGCATTTAACTGATCATCGGTAATTGTTCCATTCCGCTCAAAAACAGCTTCAGCATAATTTAAATACACCTCTGCCAGACGAATTACAGGAAAATCGTATGCTTCCTCATTGTCATTCAATTTTCTTTCAGCACACCATTTCTGATTGGCATAACCAGTATTGCCCGAAACAGTATATTTAATACCTGCATCACTTGAAGTAAATGTAGTTCTGGCTTTATTGTAATATGTCTTTCCGTCAATACACATGTTATACCTCATTCGGTTATCGCGATTTGCAAATTCAGATGTTTTAGTGGTATATCCTTTAAATAATGGTGATTTTTCAACTGGCAGTCCATCCTGACATAAATATAAATGCACAAATTTACGCGTCAATGGGAATGAACTGTTCCATAGTGCATGTGAGATATTCTTTCTGATTTGGCGAAGGGTATAGCTATATCGATTTGCTAAAATATACTCTTTGTTGTCGGCTTTTTTTAGGCCAGCCGGGTTCGAAAGTTCGTCTTCAAGAATAAACATATACTTTTGTGCTGAATCGCCAAGCGCTGCCGGAGCAAACAATGCATAGGTGGTTTGTTGCATAACCGCTTCGCTGGTCAGAATTGATTTATCTAATAATGCATTGGCTCTTGTGGCATTGCTTCTGAATTTTTGCCAGGTACCTTCATACAAAGTGACCCTACCCAAAAAAGCCTGAGCAGCACCCTTGCTAATTCTTCCTTTATCTGCGGTTGCAATGGCGCTTTCTAGCGGCAAATTGGGGATAGCTTCTTCAAGATCTTTTATGATAAAGTCAATCACCTGATCCCTGGTGTTTCTTGGGTCATGTAATTCAGGAGAGTCAACTGCCAATAACTTATCCACAATTGGTACACCGCCATATTGCTGTAAAAGGTCGAAATAATAATAAGCCCTGAAAAATTTCGCCTCAGCAACATATTTGGTAATCTGAGTTTTGGTAGTTGCATCAGCATATTTTTCAGCTTTATCGAGCAATAAGTTCGTTGCCCTTATATGTAAATATCCATCCCGCCAATTGTTATCAGTAGTTAAAATAGTATTGGCACCAATGCTATATACATTTCTGGGATCTGTTGGCCGCAAAGTTACGAGATCCCCCCTCTGATCTGCATGGGGGTTATCGTCGATAACATCAGCAAAAGACTTCATGTACCGGTAAAATTCATTTGCTGCTAATTGAAATTGTGCGGGCGTTTTCCAGTATGCCGCATCAGAAGGTTCTTTAAGAGGCTCCAGGTCTAAGACTTTGTTACATCCGGTGATAGATACCATTAAAAGCATAATGGCAATAAACAGATGGTTTATATTTATTTTTTTCATATTTAAAATATTAAGAATTTAAAAGGTAATATTTAATCCAAAAGCAATATTACGATAGAAAGGGAAGCGCTGGCTGTAAGTGGCTATACCAGTATCGGAATCATTCGTATTGGCAACCGTTCTTGTCGTTTCAGGATCCCAACCATCTTTGATTTTAGAAATTTCCCATAAGTCGTTACCTGATACAGAAACCCGTAATTTTTCAATTTTCACTTTCCTTGTAATTGCAGCTGGTATCGTATATCCAATAACTAAATTTTTCAGGCGTAAGTAAGCTCCATTTTCAGCTACCCAATCGGAAGGATAATAATTGTAGTTATTAACTCCAGAATTTTGTGAAGGTCGCGGCAACCTGGCATCAGTCCTATCTGGTGTCCACCATTCGTTAAGTAAAGATCTGTTTTGTGAATTAAACGCAACACTCATTGGAATCCTCCAGTTACCATCGCGAATAATTGTTCTTTTACCTATGCCCTGGAAGATCACATTAAAGTCGAATCCTTTCCATTCAAGGCCAGCGTTAAATGAATAAGTATAGCGGGGGTCATCGCTTCCTAAATTGACTGCATCATAAGGGAACGAAATTAAACCATCGGGAACTCCATTTGGGCCACTAATATCTTTAAACATATTATCGCCAAGTTGCAGACTGGTTGTACGTGTTGATCCGGTAGTTACAAAACCAAGATTATTACCGACCATTAAAGGTTTATAAGCGTCTAATTGCTCCTGGCTTTGAATCCTTCCTGCATATTGCAGCCCATAATAACAATTTAGTGGTTGGCCTTCTACTGCAGCATTAAAATTCCTGCCCGAAGTTCCCAATACAGTCGGACCACCATAATCAACCAGGGTGTTTTGTGAATCGGAAATATTACCGCCAACATTGTAATTTAATTTACCAATTTTGCCTCTCCAGTTCAAAGAAAACTCCCAACCCCAAGTTTTTAATTCTCCATAATTTGATTTTGGAGCAGTTGAACCAAGTGTTTGTGGCAAAACCTGTGCAATAAGCATATTTTTATTACGCTTGATAAAATAATCAAAAGTTCCGCTTAAATGATTGTCTAAAATTGTAAAATCCAAACCTGCATTGCTTGTTTCAACAGTTTCCCAGGTTCTGCTCAGGTCGATAACATTGTTGTTAGGATCAACCGTAACAACAGGTGAAGTTCCAATAATTGGAAGTGATGAGGTTGTTGGCCCGGCAGTATAATTTAGCTTCAATAACTGAATGTAATCGTAATTGCCAATTCCTGACTGGTTACCAACTGTACCATAAGAAACCCTTAGTTTAAGGTCGTTTATCGGTTTAACTTGTTTCATGAAACCTTCCTCACTTAAGCGCCAGGCACCCATTACTCCATAAAATGCTTTCCAACGGGTGTCAGCACTAAACTTCGAGCTGCCGTCAACACGTGCGTTTAATTCAAACAAATATTTGCTTTTAAAGGCATAATTTAACCTGCCAAAATATCCGGCTAAGCCATTGTGAGAAGCATCATCTTTTTGTAATTTGGAAGCTGCATCAACAGCGGAAGTATTGCTAAGAGCATCAGGCGCTCCAGGTACCAAATCGGTAGTTCTGGCTAAAAACCAAACTCGCTCATATCTCTCCAACTGACTGCCAACCATCATCTTAACATCATGCTTTTCCTCAAATATATTGCTATATTCCAGATATCCATTCACATTATAAAAAGATTCTTGTAAATTGAACCGTTGAAAGTAACCCCTTGTACCTGAAGCACTCAATACATTTAAGAACACATCAGACATATCATACCATTCAATGGGGTTTTCTTTTGTATCTGTTTTTCTGTTCAGGTAATTGTAACCTAAAGTTGCAACCGCCTTTAAATGATCGGTAAGTTTGTAGGTCAAATTAAAACTGGTGTTGACCCTGGTGTTGGATTCTTTGTTGTTGCCACCCAATTCTGCTGCATTATACGGGTTGATGTTTGTTGCACTTACAGTTGGTCCTCCCCATCCGTATGCACGTCCTGAAGGGGTATATAAAGGCATTCCTGGTTGAATCCCGTTGTTTAAAACCCATCCAAGTTCGGTAGGCTGGACAATGTCATTTCTTTCCAAAGAAATATTACTTTGTAAAGTGAATTTCGGAGAAAACATGTAATCGTGTGACAAACGAATATTGTATCTTTTATTTGAATTATTTCCTGGAACAAGTAAACTACCGTCGTCCAGATACCCTGCTGAAACCCTGTAACCGGACTGATCGTTTCTGGACGAAATGCTTAACTGATGCTCTTTCGAAACAGTATTCTTCCACAACTGATCATAGATCGTTCCGTCATAAAACGGAAAGTCACGTATGTTGCCAACCCAGCCAGTATTAGCCCCGTTTGCAGCTACCCATGCGGCCCATTCTTTTTGGGTCATATAAAGTTTACCGTTAGCCCTGGCTTCCATGGCAACAGTTGCAAGCGTATACCAGGGGCTGCTGTTTAAGGTTTGTCCGTCAGAGATCTGAGCTTCCAACATGGAAGGTGCCCAATCGTCAATATCCATCAAATCCGGTTTTAAGCCAAGTCGCTTTAATGACAGTGTACCAGTATATTCAACAGTAGGGTTCCCAGCTTTAGACCTCTTGGTGGTGATCAAGACTACCCCTCCAGCAGATCTTGATCCATAAATGGCAGCTGAAGCATCTTTAAGGAAGGAAATATTATCGATATCTGCTGGGTTAAACGAGTTTAATCCACTCATGTCAGATAGCGCCACACCATCAACTACGATCAATGGGTCTGTATTATTTGTAGACGTTGCCCCCCGGACTGAAAATTGCCAGTTTTCTCGTCCAGGTTGTGCTGATGAACGCGTAACCGTAACACCTGCCACTTGTCCTTGCAAGGCCTGCATTGGATTGGCTGTCGGTCCTCTACCCTCAAACGCTTCGCTGGATACTTGTCCGACTGAGCCTGTAAGCGTGGCTTTTTTCTGGGTTCCAAAACCAACAACAACCACTTCCTCAACTCCAATTGTTTCATCCTGAAGAGAAACATTAATCACAGTTTGGTTGCCAATAGGCATTTCTGCCGATTTCATTCCAACAAATGAATAAACCAATGTTTTACCTGTTACAGGTACTGCAAGTGAATACGTTCCGTCGGTGTTGGTAATTGTACCGGTAGTAGTTCCTTTCACAACAATTGACACCCCGGGAAGCGGAGATTGTGAGCTATCGGTTACTTTACCGGTAATCGTTTTCCCTTGCTGGGCAAAAACTACCGAAGACATAAGCATGATTGTAAAAACCATCTTATTAACCCGGGAAAACAGTTTTAAGTACGGTGAACTGTTCCCCTCAGAAAATTCGTTCAGATTTTTTTTCATAGATTTTAATTGTAATTTTTTGTTATTACTTGTTCTACAAAATCATTCAGGAATAATTAAATGGAGAATTAACTTTCTGAATGAAAATTGGATCAGGTAAATTTAAGGTTAAGCCACTGTAACTTTGATGTTAACACCACGAAAGTAAGTTCCAAATTATAATCTGGTACTGTAGTCGGTTCTATGTTAATCTTTTGATTATGAGTGATAAATTTAACTTGTCCGGCGAGATGTTAAAAAATGTTAGTTCCAATTTATTTTGGCACCGGAGAAGAATAATTTTTAAATAATTATTTCCTCTCAAAATCGTTTGATGATAATTTTGAGTGTGCGAATGGAATTAAAAAAATTGCAGAAAATTCTGGCTTTCCCCGGAAAACGAAGAGTAGAACTATGGTTCGATTAATTATGATCAGGTCTAAGGTTTTTCAGGTAATCTGCCGGTGTTTTACCTGTTTCATTCTTGAAAATCCGATAGAATGAAGTTTTTGAATTGAACCCGCATTGCTGAGCAATTGCTACAAAAGTGAATTTTTCATAGGCTTTGTCTTCCATACGTCTTTTCACTTCTTCGACCCGATATTTATTCACAAAATCAGAAAAACTTTGATTTAAGTCCTGATTCAAAACCTGTGAAATTTCGTTGACATGGTAATTGATATCATTGGCTAAATCGGCAAGTTTTAATTCCGAATTCAGGTATGGTTTATTTTCTTCCATGTGTCTTTTTAGCTCAGCAATTATCGCATCACTTTGACTTTTGGGGATTCTGGAACCTTTGTATTTTTCGGGTTTTTGGGGTAAGTCAAATATTTTTCGGGCTTTGGTCTGAAGTATCTTGATGTAGCGAACCATGATGAAAACAACAGCTGATGTAAAAATAAACAGGAAGATGAAAAAGAAGGGAGAACTGAATATTGAGCGATGAATTACAATTTCAACTTCATTGGTTTTTGAAGCTTCATCGTCCGATTCGTTTAAATTTTTTACTTTAAATAAATATCGGCCAGGCTTCAGTTTCTCATAGTATACTGTGTTGCTAATCCCGTTGTTACGCCAGTCTTCGTCAAATCCTTCCAGCTTATAAGCATATTCATTATCCACCGGATTGCTGTAGTTCATGGATATAAAACGAAAACCAATGTTATTTTGCTTGCTGGAAAGATGTATCTTCCTGGTTTCTTCCATGATTTGGTTCAACACCGATTCATTTCCGGGTTTTACTTCCTTTCCTGAAAGATAAAAATCGGTAATTTGAATTTTCGAGGAATGTGATTTCTCTATTAAATTTTTCGGGTTAAAATAAACCAGGCCTTTTTCGTTGCCAAAGAATAGTGTTCCTTCTTTCGACTTGTGAGTAGCTCCTGGTGTAAAAACCAATCCTGGCAGTCCATCGGCCATGGAATACCTGGTGAATTTCTTCGACTGCTGGGAAAAGGTACAGAATCCTTTCAATGTACTAATCCAATATTCTCCGGCATTTGCCTCAATTATCGCACAAATTGAGTTGTCAGGCAAACCATCACTTGTGAAATATTTATTACTTCTGGTTAATTCCTTGTCGACTTCAATCAGACCACCTCTTTCGGTACAGATCCAAATATTTCCTGACTGATCTTCGTAGACGTAATTGGTTTTAAAGGTGTTGTCAGCAATTACCGGCAAATTAACCATTTCCAATTTGTCTCCGTTTATCGTATATACGAAAGCTCCTGACATCGTGCCTACCCATAACCTTTCGAAGGAATCAAACCTGATCTCAAAAATCTGGTCATTATGCAATGAACTGTTTGTTGTATTAAAATTGATGAGGCTTTTATCTTTTGGGGAATATCGATACAGTCCATTAAACGATGAAATCCATAGATTCCCATTTTTGTCAGTATCAAAAGCATAAACATTTCCTAAATTGAAGGTAGTTTCATCAGGGAATGGTACAATTTTTTGCTGGGAAACAGAAAAAAGACTCATGCCACCTCCGTACGTACCGATCAACACATCATTACCAAATGGGTAGATGGATAAAATAATATTTGACCTTAATCCATTTTTATCTCCCGGATTCGATTGGAATAATCTCGATGTTCCGTTTTTATTTACCTGAATAAATCCGTTTCTTGTTCCAAAATATTGCGTTCCATCTGGTGAAAAATAGAACGACCGAATACTTTTATTATACTCAGGATGATTGGTAGTTAAATTATGGATATTGAAATTCCCGGAAATATTCTTTGAATAACATACTCCGGCAGAATAAGTTCCAATCCAAAACCTTCCTTTTTCATCCATATAGAATGAATATACCGAGTTGGAACTGATTGAATTCGGATCATTTTCCTGTGCTAAAATGTCTTCAACCTCCTTTGTGCGCACATTAATAACCTTTAATCCACCACCATCGGTAGCGGCAAATAGCTTTTCCTTTTTATCGCTGGAGATCGAAAGTATAATTTTATTGCCGGTATTTATACCTTTTGAGAATTCTTTGCTCAACAGGTCGAATTCGACAAGACCGACACTCTTCGTACCTAAATAAAGTTTATTCCCGATACTACATATTGTGGAGAAAGAATTATATTCTTGTTTCGGTAAAAGCTGACATTCAAAACGTTCGGAATTATTGTTGCTTGATGAATACCTAACCAGTCCGTTTGTAGTCGCAATCCAATAAAAACCAGAATTGTCGGGTAAAATTCCACTTATATCATTGGTTTGATTTTCTGAAGTTTCATTCAAAAGAATTTTTCTCCATTGAAATGTTTTTGTATTAACCAGAAATAATCCGGAAGAAGTGCCAACGCAAAGATTGCTGTCGGGTAAAATAACCAAGGTTTTTACGAATAGGTTTTTTTCTCCAACTTCTATTCTTTCGAATTTGTCAACTTTTTTATCAAAGCGAAACAATCCGGTAGATGTTCCGACCCATAAATGATTTCCGAGATCTTCCGTAATTGTATGAACGTTTTCAACAGCTTCGGGAAATTTGAATGAAAATGGTCTGATCTCAACACCATCAAACCGATCGAGACCCTCAATGGTTCCGAGCCAAATGTAACCATACGAATCTTTGAAAATTGCGTTTACCTGATTATTCGAAAGTCCATTCTCGATGGAAACTCTGGAAAATGAATATCCAGAGCCAAGGCAATTAACTTGAAGCCAAGAAACTAAGTTAAAAAACAGAAGAAGTCTGAACCAATTCATATCGTTATATGCGTTTTATCGCTGATAAAAGTAATAAAATCAAATCAATTCTAACCCGTTGTGCGATTAAGCAGCCAAAGCATATTTTAATCGATTCAGGGGTTTGTTGTTTAAAAAGTTAAAATATTGCAACACTGTCACTGCTGTAATTTTTGATAGAAGTCGAACAGAAATGCCCAGGTTTGTTTTTGCATAGTTGCGCTTGAGCATAAACTGGTCGCATAGTTGAGAGAATAAAGTTTCAATTCGTTTTCTTGACTTTTTAAAAATGTAAGCAAAAGGTTCTTTGTCTTTTTGATTACTTCTTTTGGGAGTTTCCAATTGAGTACATATTGACGAAACAGAGCCATCAGGTTATAAGCCAGCATAGCTATTGACAAGGCGGCTTCTGTTCCGAAGAAATTGTCCAGGTTGAAGCTGTCAAATCCAAAATCGGCCTTGAGTTCCTTGATGCGGTTTTCGGCATCGGCACGTCCGCTGTACAAGCGCCACACATCAGGCGGAGAAAAGGATAGGTTGGTAATGTAGGCAGAATAACGGTATTGGTTCGAAATCGGATCATCTTCAAACAAACGGGGTTGTTTGCCCGTTGCTTTTGGACGTTCCATCACGCGCTGGTGGACAACCACCACTCTTCTGGGCTTATGCCATAAAGGGCAGTGATAGAGCATTTCGGAAACCTAGACCCCTTCATCTAGCTTGATCCATCGTTTCAATCCTGGTATTTGATTTTGTATGGGCTCGTAAAATCTGGCTGCAACAATGTAGTTGACATTGCGTTCTTCTACCCAGTCCAATACGTCGGTGCTGTGGAAGCCACTGTCAAGTTGCAACAAACTGATGGTTTTCCCTTCGAGTTTGTCGAATGTGTCTGCCAGGAATGAAACAAAATTATCACTGGCACTGCTGCCACTACTCAACCAAAAGTTGGCTTCCAGTTTCAGATCGGCTACAAAGGTGATGATGGGGTGATGGGACAAATAGCTAGTCTTAAGTGGCTTATATCCTTTCTTAACCCCTTCCTGCTCCCCATAACGGGTGATGATCGTTGAATCACAGTCCAGCGTATAGTTGTCAAATTTGACGTTGTTGAATATCCACTTGTAAAAAAATCACTCACCCTTTGACTGTCGGCTTGTCTAAACTTGCGAAAAGAGCGTTTAAAGGCGTCGTTGCCGGGCATTTGCTTCCATCCGAAGATCTTGCAAATAGCCAAATTCTGACGGGTAACTTCGGTATGTAAAAAACGGTTGGCCCCGCACCAAATACTAACCATGAACGATTCGATCACCGATAACGGTTTATATCCACGGTTTGAACTAGGCTGTGGCAAATCGGCACATGATTCAACTGCACTGGAGAATTTCATTTTCGCCAACATCTGTCGAAAAAGCACCATGCCTCCCCATGGCGTAATCTCCTTATTCGTATATGCAATCTCAAATTCCATAACCAAAGTTGCAAAAAATCTCTATCGCTATGTAAGCATTAGAAAATCCTATCGCTTAATATGAGTTAAAGAAAATAAAGTGTGTAGACTGAAAATCTGATGGATTCTTGATGAAAGATCTGAGGAATATTCATAATGATTATTCCACTTGTTCAATTCATGCTTTGATCAATTCGATGATAACACTTATGGCGCATTACATTCTTCAATACATGTTCTTTATAAGGTACCAAAAAATATCTGGAACTTGCATTTTTTTGATTTGATTCCAGATTAATTATATGTATCTAATTGTAAGCAACTTACATCTAAACTATTAAAAGTTCCAAATTATAATTTGGAACTTATTAATACTTAATTAATGTTAAAACAAGCTATCATTAACATTAAATTTACATCAACTAAAACTTACAACTTATGGAATTCACTAATCTCAGTTTAGAGATCGTAATTCTCAAAAATTCTTTTCGTACCCAGGCTAACAGTTTTGCCAGCTTGCAGCTACTAATTGCAAATATTCGCTTAAATGTATGCTATAAAATAATGTTTAACTAAACTATAAATTTATGAGGACTACAATTTACAAATTGTTGCCAATTATTGCATTTATTGTCTTCTGCGGACTCGAAAGTTGTCTGCAGAAAGAAGATCCGTTTTTTGAAAAACCTACCGATCTTGATGGTACAATCTACCAGACTTTGCAAGCAAGAGGCAATTTTACCAATTATCTGAAATGTCTTGATCGAACTCCTTATGCAGCAGGTTTGGCAAGAAGTGGATCATGGACAGTTTTTGTTCCTGACGATGCAGCGTTTAAGGCATATCTGACGGCAAATAATTATGCTTCGGTAGCTGACATTCCTTATTCCGTGGCATCCAGTATCATCAAATTTTCGATTATTAAGGATGCTTTCAATACCACAACATTAACTTATTATAAAAATCAATGGTATGAAGGATCTGCCTGCAGAAGGTATACTCAATTGTCGGACACTATTACCGAAGTGGATTCAAAAAACTATCCAACATTTCAGAACTGGAAAGACCGGAAATATCTGATTTATCCACTTGGCCAAAGGGTTAAACCAACAACCTATTTTCTTCCAGCCTATTTTGATGCTCAAGCTCTGAATCCTGTCGATTATAGCTTCCTCTTTCCCGGTAAAACCTACAATGCCAACGAAATGAAAGTTCTTGATGCGGATGTTACAGAAGCTAATGTAGTAACTGAGAATGGATTAATTTTTGTTCTTAATAAGGTACTTGACCCGCCGGTAAATCTGTATCAAAATCTGGTTTCAGATAAAAATACAGGAAAATATACCATCTTTAAAAGAATGGTCGACCGTTTTGGTTCGTTCTCTTTTAACCGCATTGAAACAAATCCAATAACCGGACAAGCCGACTCCATTTTTAATTTAAGTTTCCAAACCGGAATTACGAACAACTATTTGGGTTTTAACCTGAATGACGAAAGATATCCTCCATTAAAAAATAATGTTGACAGAACACCGGCAAACGCTACCGGTTTGTTTGTCCCGACTGATGCCGCTTTAACAAGCTTTATCAATGGAAATAATATTATCAGCCGATATTTTAATTCGTATGATGCCATGCCGCTTGATGTGGTTGGAATTTTTCTGAATATCAATTTTGTGGAAGATTATTGGGACGTATGTGAGGCAAATTACCCTACTAATTTCAATATTGGATTCGAGAAGTTAACTGTTCAATCCTCTGATGTGGTTGACCGGAAGTTTTGCAGCAACGGTATGTTTGTAGGTATTAACAAAGTGCTCCTTTCAAATAGTTTTTCAACGGTGTTAGGTCCGCTACTTCTCGATTCTGAATACTCCATCGCTTTAAAATCTTTGAAGAATTTACAAATTGACAATTCTTTGAAAAGTGCCGGTGTAAACTATAGTATCATTGGGCTTAAAAATTCTCAAATTGTCGATATGCCCGATCCGAACAGCCCATACCGACGCGTCACCGTTACGGGTTACCTGCCCGATCTCTCAGTAATCTATATGAGTGTTACCGGAGACCCAACTCCAGCCAATAACCGGACATATCCTGATCCAGCTGCTTCTACTCCAAGTTCTTCGGATATCAGCTATGTAACTACTACTTTAAATAGTATTATTTTGAATCAAATTGTAGAAAAAGCCATCGATCCTGTATCCGATAATTTTTATCAGACTAAATCAGGCGAATTTATTAAGGTTACCAACGGGGTTAATTTTGCAGGCGGTGGAAATATTGCAGCCAGTACAACCGCCCATGTCGATTCAAAGATTGAAACTACGAACGGTACATTTTATTATATGGATGGACCTATTATCAGGCCTACCCAATATACCTATGGCGCTTTATCTGCTAATTCAACGCTGTTTAGTAAGTTTATTCAGGTACTTAACAGCTCGAATGTAGTTGTCGACATTTTAGGTTCAACAGATAAACTGATCGGTTTTCTCGATTTACGTAAATCGTATACTTTACTTGCACCCAATAATTCTGCCGTTCAAAAAGCTATTGATGATCATGTGATTCCTGATCCTGCAACTGTCAATTCGATTTCAGATCCGGTTGTAAAAGCTACCGCGCAATTAGCCCTTCAGAATTTTGCTAAAAAACATTTTATTCAAAGGGCTATTGTAACTGATGGAAATAATTCCGGCAAATATTCCAGCCTGTATATTGACAAAATTGTTGACTTTATCCCCATTTATAAAGAATTTACTTTCCAAAACAATTATTCGCCAATGTCACTTGATATTAAGGATGCGACTACTGGCGCTTTGATTGCAAAAACCGGCAGTAAAATCAATATTCTATCAAAAATGGTTGTTGTCCACGAAATTGATAGCTATCTAAAATAGGGAAATTAAAATATTTGATTATGAAAAAACAATTATATCGCACAATATTTGGATGGGTCATCCTGTTTTCTTTTCTTCTTCCGGCGACAGAATTAATGGCTCAACAAAAAGTTATCATTAGTGGTACTGTTAAATCGAGCAGCGATGGACAGCCATTGCCTGGAGTAACCGTCGCCGAGAAGGATAAAAATAACCGTATCATTACCGGGGTTATTTCCGATATCGATGGTAATTATGCCCTTAAAGTCACTGATACAAACAATACCATTTCTTATTCCTTTATCGGTTTTAAACAAAAAACTGAGGTGCCAAAAAACCGGGTAAAGATCAATGTTTCTTTAGATGAGGATGTTTCTGAAATCGAACAGGTTACGGTTCGTGCAAATAAACTCACCAATACCGGTGAGTTTAACATCGATAAGTCGAGGATTGCCACAGCAATTCAAACTTTGGAAACCAAGGAAATCAGTGACGTTTCAGCAAATTCAGTTGTCGACCAGTTACAGGGTCGTTTAAGCGGTGTTGATATCGTAGCCGAATCCGGAGAGCCCGGAGCTGGGATGTCGATCCGTATCCGCGGAACATCATCATTGAATGCCTCTTCGCAACCTTTAATTGTAATCAATGGTGTTCCGTTTGAAACGAAAGTGGATCAATCTTTTGATTTTGGTAGCGCCGACGAACAAGGATATGCCGCTTTAATTGGTGTTTCTCCGGAAGACATTGAAGAAATTTCGGTTTTAAAAGATGCGGCAGCAACAGCACAATATGGTTCAAAGGCTGCTAACGGAGTATTGTTGATTACAACCAAACGCGGATCGAGGGGAAAAGCTGTTTTCAATTATTCTTACAAGGGAACAGTTGGTTTTCAGCCTAACGGCTTTCCGATGTTGAATGGCGACCAGTATACAACCTTGATGAGGGAGGAATTGGTTGCAGCTCTTTCCGGAGATCCGGGACCACGTCCACAAATAGAATATGATCCAAGTTATGTCGATTATAATTTATACAACCAAAACGTAAACTGGTTGGACGAGATTACCCAGACCGGTATATCAAACGAGCATAATCTTTCGGTTTCAGGTGGTGGTGAAAAGGCAACTTACCGGCTTTCTTCCACCTTGAAAAACGAACAGGGAACCACTCTTGGCACAGGAAGTAAATTATTTACAACCAGGGCTATCCTCGATTATTTTGTTTCTGATAAAATACGGATTTCCTCCGAATTGGCATTCTCTCATGGAAGTGTTGATCGTTCATATAAAGAGACATCTGGCGAAAAAAGAGGTATCAGAGATCTCGCTTTAATCAAAATGCCGAATATGTCGATCTGGAATCTGGATGCTGAAGGCAAATCAACAGGTGTTTATTACACCCCGGTTGATGCTTTTCAGGGCAGCGGTTCAAGTTATTATAATCCGGTGGCCATGGCAAATTTAGGGGTTAACAATGTGGTAAACAATCGTATCAGTCCTATTTTCCGCATCAATTACCGTCCGTTGAAAACCTTTACCTACGATTTAACGGTTTCATTTGATGTCAGTAATGATAAAACAACCAGTTTTGTACCTGAAGAAGCAATTGGCGCTGCCTGGACCAGCTCATTAGCCAATGACGCGACTTTAAATGACGGTGAATTTTATGTGATCAGGACTGAAAACAAACTGGCATGGAACCCTAAATTAGGTGAAAAACACTCACTTTTTGTGGGCGGTAAATTCGAAACCTTCGAGAAAAACAGTCAGGGGTACAATGTTGATGTTAGCAATACCCCAAGTGGTTTGCTTCAATCGCCTATTGTCGATTCACGCCTTGAAGGTTCAGGGAACGGGTTATCATCTTCTATTTCAGCAAATCGGACATTGGCCGCGAATTTCATGTTCAACTACCAGTTTAACGACAAATATATTGTTAGCGGCGGGGTACGTTCTGAAGGAAACTCGAAGTTTGGTAGTAATTTCCGGTACGGAACTTTTCCAAGTATTGCCGGTAAATGGCTCATGTCGAAGGAGAATTTTATGAAATCCCTGAAATTCGTTGATGAATTGAGCTTACGGGGTAGTTATGGGGTGAATGGCAATTCACCTGATTTTAACTATGGTTCGTACAGTACTTACGCATCATATGGGTACAACTATATTGATGTACGCCCGGCCTACCCAAGCAATGTAGAGCTTGTAGGTTTAAAATGGGAAACTGTGATTCAGCAAAATATCGGTTTTAATTTGACCATGTTTGATTTCAGGGTCAATGCCGATGTCGAATTTTACAAGAAAAGAACCAAAGACATCCTGAGCAAAAACACAACTATTCCAACTACATCAGGATTCTCTTCACTGCCTTATCTGAATCTTGGAGATATCGACAACCAGGGTTTCGAGGTAAGCGTAATGACAAAAGTTATTAAAAAGAAAGATTTTAGGTTTGATTTCAATTTTAATGTTTCAAGAAATATCAATACCATCCGGAAAATAACTCAGGCCATGGATGTTGAAGACGGTGACCCCTTACAGAGTGGCCCAGGTGGATATTTGAAACGTATTCAGGTAAATAACCCAATCGGATCGTTCTACGGATATCGTTATTTGGGCGTTTATTCAAGCAAGGATGAACTGTATGCCAGAGACGAAAACGGTGAAATTATATACGACATCAATGGTGTTGGTAAAGTGATGCGATTCAACAACTCGAGAAATTTTGCCAGTGGTGATGCCAAGTTCGAAGATGTTAACCACGATGGAAATATCAACCGATTGGATGTTGTTTATCTGGGTAATGCGAGCCCCTTGCTCTATGGTGGTTTTGGACCGATTTTCGCTTATAAAAACTTTCAGTTAACAGCTTTTTTTAACTTCAGGTATCACCAGAAAGTTATCAATCTTGCCCGCATGAACACGGAAAGTATGACCAATTTAGACAATCAGAATACTTCGGTATTACGCCGCTGGAGATATGAAGGCCAGGTAACCGATGTACCCCGCGCTTATTATGGAAGTACCTGGATAAATCTTGGTTCTGATCGATTTTTGGAGGATGCTTCATTCATCAGGCTGAAGTATTTAACTATGAAATACAATGTTTCGAAAAATTTCGCACAGAAATTAGGCATGAAGTCTCTGAACTTCTATTTAACAGGTCAGAACCTCCTTACAGTGACCAACTATTTAGGATCTGATCCTGAGACCGGATCAAGTGACGATTGGAAGAAATTAGGGTACGATTCAAACAAGACCCCACGTTCCATTCAGTATGTATTAGGTATAAATGCTTCATTTTAATCACTAAAGATTTAATACTATGAAACAGATATATACACCAAAAGCTAATATGGATAAGAACGGTTTCATGATCGCCTTATCTCTTCTAAAAAACACAAATTCTTCAGCAATGAAAATAAAATTCAGATCGATTTCTTTATTGTCCCTGATACTGGTATTAGTCACTTCATGCCAAGGCTTTCTGGAAGTTAAGCCTGAAGATAATCTGATACAGGAAGAATTCTGGCAAAATAAGGAACAGGTAAACTCTGGTGTTGCCGCCTGTTATGCTTCGATGAATGAACCCGGATACATGGACAGGGTTGTTCAGTGGGGCGAATTAAGGGCTGAGATGCTTGTTTCGTCAAGGGCAGGAAGCGACCAGAATGATATGTTGAAGGGTTTTAATAAGGTAAGCAGTAGCTTGATGAATTGGTCACAATTCTATAAAACAATCAATTATTGCAATACTGTGCTTGCATTTGCTCCAAAGGCTCAGGAACTTGACCCTACCTTTTCAGAAACCGAGCTTAAAATTTATGAAGCAGAGGCTTTGGCAATTCGGGCAATGAATTATCTGATCCTGGTCAAGAACTTCAAGGAAGTTCCACTGGTAGTTACCGCTACCATAAATGACCAGACTGACTTCTATGTAAAAAAAGAAAAAGAAAATGTAATCATCGCGAAAATCATTGCAGATTTAAAGACAGCACTTGCAGTTTTACCTCAGGGTTATGCAAAAAGCCCCGCTTACGACAAGGGAAGAATGACGAAAGGCGCTGCTCTTGCAATTTTGGCTGATGCTTATTTGTGGAGTAAAAAATACGATGCCTGTATTGGCGCATGCGGAGAAATTATCCGGATGAACAAATATCAATTGGTTAGTGGAACGGAATGGTTTAATAAGTTATTTTTTGAAGGAAATTCGAGCGAAGGAATATTCGAATTGCAATTCGATGCCATTTTCGCCACTTTAAAGAACTTTTACTTCATTACAAATCCGGTATACAAAACTTATGAGGGAATTAACGAACTTTATGAAACTGAAGTGGACGATAAGAGAGGAAATCTGGCGACTTATGATAGTCGTTTTGGCTCTATTTTCAAGTTTGCAGGAGTTGACCCAGTTGGCGGAGTTTACCGGTCAGATCAGCAGTTTTACAACAAATGGATTTTTTATCGCTATGCCGATGTGATGTTGATGCAGGCAGAAGCTTACCTTTTTTCAAAAACACGTCAGAGGCTCGATTCGGCATATATACTAATCAATACAGTCCATAAGCGTGCTACAGGAACTGATCTGGAAGTAAGCGTTTCGTCAGCAGAACTTGAAACCGCACTTTTGTTGGAACGCCAAAAGGAGTTTGCATACGAAGGAAAGCGCT
Organism: uncultured Odoribacter sp.; assembly: GCA_964422425.1. GTDB lineage: Bacteria > Bacteroidota > Bacteroidia > Bacteroidales > Prolixibacteraceae > Aquipluma. The sequence continues at coordinate 18,011 of CAYRBM010000012.1, read as the reverse complement.
GGTATGATCTCCTCAGGTTTGCTCGAAGGAATAATTTTCAGGAGCAAAAACTCATCCTTAATATGGCCGAACTTAAAGCTACCGCTGATAATTTTGAGGAAATCATGAGTAATTATTCCGATACTTCTTCTTATTTTCTTCCGATTTACAGTGAAGAAATTTTCAGGAATCCAAATTTGGAACAAAATCCGTTTTATAAAAATTAAACACCAGAGGTCATGAAAAAATTCAGATTAATATTATTTGCGGCTTCTGCAATCCTGATTATTGCAGTTGTAAGCTGTAAGGATGCATTGGATAATACCACTTATTTTACAACTTCTAAATTGACGCTCGCTGAAAGACTTGAACTTTCGACTGATACTTTTTCGGTCTATGTTCAGGCACTTGAAAAAACGGGGTATTTCAACGCGTTTAAATCTTATGGAAACTATACCTGTTTCGCGCCATCCAATGAAGCTATGTTGAAATACATTAAAGATAAATGGGGCGTTTCGTCAGTCGCTGAACTCAACACTCCGGAGCAGCTCGAAGCATTAAAGCTCATTGTGAAATTCCACACCATGCCAACCAGAAAGCTGACTACCGCTTTCAAGGAAGGCCGTTTGGCTGATACCACCTTTACCGGTGACTTTCTGACCACTTCATTCGCAGCCGGTGGTGGGATACAGAATATCCTGATTAATAAAACTGCGGGTATCATTGCCCGTGACATTAATGTTGACAATGGTGTAATTCATGTAATCAATAAGGTGATGGATCCATTTGTTGATCCGGTACCTGTGGTGATGGATAAAAGCGGAAAGTACAAGATATTTGTTGAAGCGATGAAAAAGACCGGCTATTACGATTCTTTTTCGAAGATTTATTCTTCCGGAACATCCAGAGCATACTTCACAATAATCGCTGAAACCGATTCGGTATATAAAATAGCGAATATTAATTCATTTGCTGAACTGGCTAATCGTGTATCGCCGGGAAATACTGATTATTCCAATATTCTCAATCCTTTAAACCGTTTTGTTGCCTACCACGCAACCACCTCTTTTCTCTATTCTTCAGATCTTCCTGCTGATGGTTTTGTTAGTACCGTGCTAACCAATAACGCCATTAAAGTGCTGAAAAGCGGAAATATTCTGAAAATTAATGAAACTGAAACCGGAACAAATGATACCTGGTTAACGCTTATCATTCCCAAAAGCAACAATCCAACACGGAATGGTGTCTATCATACGGTCAATAAATTTATGGACATTTTTATCCCACGGGCTAAATATATCATTTTTGATGTGGTATCCGATCAGCCCGAAGTTCAGTCAAAAATTGTTGGAAGTGGAGCGAAAGTCCCCAGCGGAACTTATCAATATATCAGTTGGTATCCGGAAGATCTTTTATGCCGGTATTTAGCAGGTAGTACATACACTAATTTAAATCGCAACATTTGGGATGTGGGTAGTTTTGTCTGGATGGAATTTGTTACTCCGGTTATACCAAAAGGCAAATACGAATTTCTGGCTTGTGCCAATGGGGGGAACAATGCCCGGGGTATTTTCCAGATTTATTGGGATGGTGAACCAATCGGTTCGGTATGGGACGTCAGGAAAAAAGGCGACAGCAGTGTTGGATGGCCCGATTCAGCTGCTATGGAAGCCAATGGCTGGAGGCACGGTTTGAAGTATATTACGAATGCTGCAGGAGCTAGTCAATACGATGCTGTCGGTGCAATGCGTAGAATTATTACCAAGGAGTTGCTGTGTCCGGTTCAGCAAAAGCATATAATCAGACTTGAAACCGTAAAAAGCGGGGGTGTTCCACTTGATTATTTCGAATTTATCCCGGTCAATTAATCTGAAGCCAAAACTAAAATTTTGAATATGAAAAAATACATTAATAATTTATGCATGCTTTTTATTTCGGCCATTTGCCTGTCCTTTGTCATGGGCAGTTGCAACGAAACCTGGGATAATCATTACATGCAGGATGAAACTAGCAGTAAAGAACTTTTACTGACAAAAATCAAAGCCTCCTCAGATCTTTCGACTTTTGTCGATTTACTGAAGAAAGCTGGTTATGACTCGGTACTTACTTATCCGCAGGCTTATACTGTTTTCGCTCCTGTTAACGCAGCTTTAGCTAAGGTATCGCCGGATACCTTAAACAATCCGGCCTTGCTTAAAGTGCTGTTAGGAAACCATATTTGCAGATTCTCCTATTCAACTATTGATGCCAATAGCAATTTAAGAATAAAGATGCTAAGCGGAAAATACGAAGAATTCATTTTGTCGGGCGGAAAATACACTTTTGCCGGAATTGATCTGCTTGCTCAGGATGAATTAAGTAAAAATGGAATACTTCATAAAATTGGAAGTGTTGCAAGGATAAAACCAAACATTTGGAATTACATGCAAAACTCCAATAAGTTTCCGAGTATAATGAGCTATTTGACTCCTTATAACACGATGGTTTTTGATGAATTTAACAGTGTGGCAATTGGCAAAAACACCTTGGGTCAAATTGTTTACGATTCTGTGTTTGTTGCTTCGAACCGTTACTTTAAAGTAATTGGAGACTTGAATTCAGAAGAAAAGCAATTCACTTACCTGGGTCTTCCTGATAATGTCTATACAGGTATTTTCCAAAATTTCAAAAGCTATTTTGCTCATCCCGTTGCAGACACAGTTACCCGAAATACAACGAAAGCGATCATCGATAATCTGGTTGTTCCGGCTATTTCGAAAAACAGTTTAACTGGCGGAAACCTTTTGACATCAACCGGAAAATTGGTAGCTGTTGCTCAGAGCGATGTATCACAGGAAATTAAATTAAGCAATGGTAACATGTTTGTCATGAATGCTTTGAACCTTGAACCTACCAAGATCATGTACAAACCAAACCGCTATGAGGTTGAAAATACGGCAGGTATTAAAATAGGTAAAACAGCCGATTTTTCTATACAGAAAATATATTCGGGTTCAGCTTCAGGAAATTTCATTAATCAGGCTTTGCTAATAAAAGATCCTGATGCCACCAATTCGAACAGTTATTTTGAAGTATCCTTTAGTAATGTGCTTTCGGCCAAGTACGATATTTATATCAAATTCGCTCCGGTTGGCGCTTCAAAAAGTACGAAATTGAAATACGTTCTTTCGTATAAGAATTTTGATGGTACAACAACGACGACTGATATTCCAGGCGGAATTGTTAGCAACGTGGAGGATAGCCGAATAAAAATAGGAAGCACCTATAATTTCCCGGTATATGTAAATAATTACGGTAACGATTCCTATTTCGTAAAGCTAAAGGTGATTGTTGATGTTAGTAATGCCGAGCTTATATTGTATGACAGAACCTTTGGAATTGATTACATCGAACTGGTGCCTGTACCATAAGTCAAATTATTTAAAACGAATATTATGAGATTTTTCATCATGGTAAAGTATAAAATATTAGCCATCGCTTTTTTAATGTTAACCGCGATTTCCTTCAATGCATATTCCCAGAAATCTGCGGAACAAATTATTAAAGGGAAAATTATTAATGCAACTTCCAGGCAAGAATTGGCTGGGATAAGTGTGAATCTGGGATCATATTCATCGGCAATTACCGATGAAAAGGGCAATTTTTCAATAAAGGTTACCGATACCCGATTAACCCTGACTGTTTCAGCCCCTGGTTATCAGACCAAAGAGATTGCCATTAAAGGTCGAAATGACCTTATCATCGAATTATTCAGTGATGAATTGGATTCCTATTACGGCGATGTAATCATGCCCCTGGGTAGGCAAACAAAAACTTCCATTGTCAACTCAATTGTAACAATGGGGCAGTTATCCAACAGTACCTACGAAACTGTTGAGAAAAACTTCGATGGTGTAATACCTGGGATGCGCACTATCATGCGTTCAGGGAGTCTGGGCATTGGAGCAAATATGTTCATCAGGGGTTATTCCTCGCTGAATGGAACTTCACAACCTTTGGTCATTGTCGATGGAATGATTCTTGAATCGAATTCATTTTCACCTTCACTGAGTGATGGACATCAATTTAATCCATTGGCCGACATTGATCCAAAGGATATCGCAAACATCTCAATTATCAAGGATGCTGTATCCATATACGGCGCCAAAGCAGCGAACGGAGTTATTCTGATAGAAACTACCCGTTCAAACGATATCTCAACCAAAATTGATTTTCAGGTACAAGGCGGAATGAATTTCAAACCTGATTACATACCTATGATGGATGCCGGACAGTATAAATCATACCTTGTTGATCAGCTTGGGTCGTCAAAGATGTATTCCGATGCGGAATTGTCTAAACTTCCATTCCTGAACGAAAATCCTACTTTTACAGAGTATTCAACATACCACAACAATACTAACTGGCAGGATCAGGTTTTTAAAAACAGCTACAGCAATGATTATTATCTTCGTATCACAGGTGGTGACGACGTAGCCAAATATGGTTTATCGTTAGGCTATCTGGATAATAACGGGATCATGTCGAATACAAAATTCAACCGGATTACCACCCGTTTTAATGCCGATTCTTACCTCACAGCCAAACTTACTTTTAATGCAAATTTAAGTGTGAGTTATCAGAATAATGAAGTTCGCGATGATGGAATGAACGTGCGGTCTTCGCCATTGTATGTTGCCTTAATTAAATCACCGATTCTTTCTCCTTTTGTTGCCGATGATTCGGGAGTACTGACTACAAATTATGCCGGGGTCGATAATATCGCACAATACAGTAACCCACGGGCAATTATCGACAATGTTACTGGCGGAAACAAAAATTACAAAATGTCAGGAAGCATTAAGTTCGCTTACGAGTTCAATAAGAATATCCGGTTAAGCTCACTTGTTGGGGTTAATTTCGATAAAAATAATGACAATTTATTTCTTCCTGCTACCGGTATTTCACCCGGCACAAATATCTATGGCGATCTCACTTTCCGTACTGCCGGGGTAAGGGCCGAACGTTTATTTTCGGTTTACAACGACACCAGGTTAAGCTATTCAAAAAGCGTAAATAATATTCACAATCTTTTAGTGAACGTGGGTTTAAGGTATAACCTCAATAACTACGAAAATTCATGGTCAACCAGTGGAAATTCAGGCGATGATCAGTTTACCGCGCTGGATAACGGAGACAAATTAACCTTCGTTACTTCTGGTTCAATTGGAAACTGGAAATGGGCTTCTATGTATGCCAATGTCGATTACAACATCCTGAATAAGTATTTCTTTTCGGCGAATATTTCCATGGATGGCTCTTCTCGTTTTGGGAAGAATGCTAAAGACGGAATTAACCTTTTCTCAAATAAATTTGGGGTATTTCCCTCCTTAGGTGCTGCATGGTTAATATCATCCGAGAATTTTATGGCCGATAACAAAACAATCGAGCAACTTAAACTTAGGGTAAGTTACGGTATAACAGGAAACGATGGCATCGGGAACTACACTGCCCAGTCGTACTTTGTCGCAAACAGGTTTTTGGAAGGTACAGGTCTGGTTAGCGGAAATCTGCCCAACAACGAGATCCAATGGGAACGTACTGCCAAATCGAATTTAGGTCTCGACCTTGGTTTGTTTAACGGCCGTTTATCTATGACTTTTGATGTATTTAACCATGTCACCGACCGGTTGTTAAACATTAAAGTTGTTAATCCTGTTTTCGGATACAACAGCTACCTGAACAACGACGGAAAACTCAGAAACCGTGGTTTCGAACTGGGTATCAATGGCAGAGTAATCAATTCAAGTTCATTTAAATGGGATTTGGGATTCAACATTTCGAAATATAAAAATGAAATTCTATCGCTTCCTGAAGGACAAAGTCTTGTTGATTTGGCCAGTGTTGGAGCAACGATCCTCAACCTCGAAGGAAATCCGCTTGGTTTGTTCTATGGTTATAAAACAGATGGTATTTACCAATCGACCTCAGCAGCTGCTGCCGACGGATTAAGCTGGGTTGACCTTAAAGGGTTTCAACAAGCCTTCAGGGCTGGTGATGTGAAGTTTGTGAATACAAACAGTTCCGATAAAATTATTAATGCCGACGACCGGATTGTGATTGGTGACCCAAATCCTGATTTTACAGGAATGATCTCCAGCAAGTTCACGTACAAAAAATTATCCCTGGATGCGATCTTTACTTTTTCTCAGGGAAATGACGTCTTTAATGCTTTGAGAGCAAGAAATGAATCCATGTCGGATTTTTCAAATCAAAGTGTAGCTGTCACCCGCCGGTGGAGGGTTGACAATCAGAATACCGATATCCCTCGTGCTGAATATGGCGATCCGACAAATAACTCACGCTTCTCCGACCGATGGATAGAAGATGGTTCGTACATTCGGTTGAAAACACTCATGCTTACCTATCGACCTGAAATTAAAAGTAATGTAATCAGGAATGCATCAATATTTGTAACTGCAAACAACCTGTTAACATTCACTAAATATCTTGGATATGATCCGGAAGTCAGCATGTCGGGTTTAACCTACACACAGGGAATTGATGCTGGGTTTACTCCCCAATTTACCTCGATATTTTTAGGAGTTAGACTGGGATTATAATTTTGAAAATTGCACTAAAATCATAAGATATGAAAAATACATATAAAATAATATTCCTTTTGCTGATTACTGGTTTGGGCTTATTCTCATGTAAAGACATGCTTGATGTTAATCCTGACGAAGTATTGCTGCAGAAAGATTACCTGGGAACAGACAAAATCGATGCTCGTTCTGCCCTGTTTGGCGTATTGGGTCAAATGCAGGATGTTAGCAAACAATACCTGGTTCTTGGAGAACTCAGGGCCGATTTAATGGATGTGACCGCTGAATCAGTGGATGAACTCAGGCAAATAAATGACCACAATGTATTGAAAGGAAACAGCCTGACTGATCCTTCAGGCTTATTTTCCATCATTAACAATTGCAACTTTGCACTTCAGGGAATTGACACTTTAGCCAATGACAACGAAATGTTATCGCTTTATGCGTCAATTCTAAGGGTACGAACCTGGGCTCATTTGCAGATCGCCATTAATTACGGCTCTGTTCCATACATTACGAAACCAATTTCAGGCGTGGCCGATATTTCTAAAAAATATCCTTTACTCAATATGAGCCAGGCTATGGATAGCCTCATCAATGGTTTATTACCCTACATGAATGTTGACAATGCAAGTACCTATGAAAATTCGTTGGGATACAGCATATACAATTTAATTCCTGACCGGGAGTTGCTGCTTGGCGATCTCTATTTATGGGCCAATAATTACGCGATGGCTGCCACTATTTACAAGCAATTTCTCGATCGCTACGTTACCGGTGGAGGAAGTAAATATAATTTAACTTCGACTTACCGTCTTTTAATAGCTAACAGCACGACAACTACTTTTACGGCCAACTGGAGAAATATTTTTTCAGAGACTATAGCGACTGACGAAGTAATTAATTACATACCATTTTCGCTTCAGTATCGGCAGCCTAATAAAACCTATAAACTTATAGAAGATTATCAGGTAAAACCATCAGATGAAATCATGAGAAACTGGAGTTCTCAGATCTTGCTTGCTACTGATTTATCAACTAAACCCATTGATTTGAGGTCACGTCTATCAATTGACTATGTATCAACTGGACTTGGCATCGGTAAATTCCAATATGGTTACATGATACTGAACAGAGCGGCCAATGTATATTTAAAATATGCCGAGGCCATTAACCGTGCCGGATACCCGTTGCACGCGCTATATATAATAAATCAGGGGCCTAAAGATGATGCGACAAAAATTGGCGCAGCCCGGTTTACTGGAAATGTGGACAACTACCTGAATTTTACTCAAAGCCAATATTATACCGTTAATAGTTCAGGAGTATCAACAAATGGGAACCTTGGTATAAGAGGCAGAGTAGGCTTAGTTCCGGTTACGGTCGACAATGCACTCACAAAAGCTGATTCCATTGGTCAGGTTGAAAAATTAATCCTTAACGAATCGGCGCTCGAATGTGCTTTTGAAGGTAATCGCTGGCCCGATTTAGTAAGAATCTCTTTGCGGAGTAACGATCCATCTATTCTTGCTAACGCTGTTTCCAATAAGTTTTCAATTGTCAATTCACCATTGGCAACATCCATCAAATCAAAATTGATGGATAAAAACAATTGGTATCTGGACTTAGGAGCCGGGCCAAATTTTATTCCGGTATCGAATTAATTTTACTTAGTACATGACAAAAAACTAAATAGCTGATAATCAGCAAAATATTTACATAGAACTCTAGGTATCAGTATTTTACGAAAGATTGCCGCATCATTCTGTAAGAGATATGATACCCAGAGTTGAGCCTAAAAGTAGTGAATTAGTTTCCATTTTCTATAAACAAACAGGTTGGAATCTGGCACGGACAAAGTTCTTTGTATTAATGATCAGTGCACTCCGTAAAGTGCAAACCGTAGTTTTCGGGGAATCGGCCTCTGCATTCGACAGTAGTGCAGATACCAGCTCATCCTTGCGGAGGATACAACTGTTCATGGCCACGTACCTTCTGGATACCGGATTTCGTTGCCAAGCTCATATTCAGCATGTTGCCGCACAAGCCGCCATACAGGTTGGCAAGTTAAAGCCAGTTGGCTGTTTTCGGATTTGCCACTAAATGGTTGCCCGGTAAACCATCACATTGTGTACCTGAACAACCAACTTTGCTATCTATCTGGTTCAAAAGTAAAGGACAGCCAAAAGTATATTCAAATATGGATTAACTTATATCGCTTCGGTGCTGTTAAACGTTTTGTTTCAAGACTATATAGGAATATTTAAATTTTTGTTATGTACTTAAAAATTCATACAAAACGAAAATGAATTGACCGAAGGAAAATCCGCGTAGCGAATAAATGGCTATTCCATGAGTACGTGCAAAAGTTTAATAGAGAAACAAAAAATATATATGAAACTAATCAAATACATTCCGGCATCCGGCGGACTCGTGCTTTTAAGTTCGCTGTTTTCAACGACTGGTTTTTCCGCAGAGGTTCAAAAGAATACTAAACCCAACATCATTTACATTTTGACCGACGATCTGGGCTATGGCGATGTGTCAGTTTATAACAAAGCCGGAAAAATAAATACCCCGAACATCGACAAGCTGGCTTCCGAAGGAATCCGGTTTACCGATGCACACACTTCTTCGGCAGTTTGCACCCCCACTCGCTACGGCATTTTAACCGGAAGGTACAACTGGAGAAGCAAACTCAAGGAGGGAGTTTTAAACGGCGATTCAAAAGCACTGATACCAACAAACCGGACAACTGTGGCATCGCTGTTACAAAAACAAGGTTACCAAACGGCTTACATTGGCAAATGGCATTTGGGCTGGAATTGGGCGATGAAGGATTCGGCTAATATTGACTTCTCGAAATCAATTACCAATGGCCCGAAAGATTTGGGTTTTGAGTATTCTTACGGGCATTGCGGTTCGCTCGATATGGCGCCTTACGTGTATGTCGAGAATGGAATGCCAACCAGGATACCAACAAAATACACCCAGAATTCGGGACAGAAAATGTGGCGCAAAGGACTGACTGCCGATGATTTTGTACACGAAGATGTTACGCCGAATTTCATCCGGAAAGCAATTTCATATGTTGCTGAAAAAGCAAACAACGACAAACCTTTTTTCCTGTATTTGCCATTGCCTTCACCACACACACCGATACTTCCCACCAGGGAATTTCTGGGGAAAAGTGGACTGGATAACATTTATCCGGATTTTGTGATGATGGTGGATGCCTATGTCGGACAGTTGTTGGATCAGGTAAAAAAATCGGGCATTGAGGAGAATACCCTGATTATTTTTACCAGTGATAACGGTTGTTCACCCAAAGCCGATTTTCCGCAACTGCTTTCAAAAGGTCATAATCCAAGTGCCATTTACCGCGGACACAAAGCGGATATTTATGATGGCGGGCACCGGGTTCCGTTTATTGCCAAATGGCCTGTGAAAATTAAAAAAGGCTTGGTTTCTGATGAAACCATATGCACCACCGATTTTTTGGCAACATGCGCTGAGATTTCAGGATATAAATTAAATGATAACGAGGGTGAAGACAGTTACAGCATGCTGCCTTTGTTTGAAAACAAAAAGCTTTCAGCTCCATTCCGTGAAGCTACAGTCCATCATTCGATCGACGGAAGTTTTGCCATCCGGAAAGGCGAATGGAAACTGATCATGTGTGGTGGCTCAGGCGGCTGGACGTATCCCAAACCAAACGATAAGGCTGCCCTGGATTCACTTCCGAAAATTCAGTTGTACAATCTGAAGAATGACCCCGGAGAAACCAAAAACCTTCAGGCTCAAAACTCCGGAAAGGTCAATGAATTGAAAACACTATTGTCGAAATATATCCGCGATGGCCGAAGCACTCCGGGTAAAATTCAGGAAAATGACCCGGTTGGGTATGACTGGAAACAAATTGACTTTGTGGATAATTAGTACCTGTAAATTTATTCATGTCAGGAACTTAAGTCAGGTTGGATATATGCGAAAGTGGAAAAGCAGAAAAGAAACGTATTCGGCAATTTTTTAAACTGCCATATCTAATTATTATGAATAGTAAATTATTTGGAAAATATGGTCTTCGTGGATGTGCTAAGCAGATTCAAACCGCTAAGCGCATAGCTTTATCCACATTGGTATTCTTTGTTTTTGCTTCGTGTTCGCCAAAAGTAAAAGTTTATCCGGCACCAGATGGGATTGAGCTTTCAAAAAACTTCATGGTTCAGGTTGAAGGAGATAAAGTTCCGGTTTACCTAACAAAAATTCCGCCGTCCGGCCCGATTCCTCGACTGAATCATTCACGCAGCGAATTCGGATTTGCATCCATCGCTTCTTTCGATATGAATGAACCTGTTACGGTTTCGGTTGATTATCTGGAGCTGGTGAAATCAGTAAAAATTCTGCCAACTTCATACGGTATTTCGCCTGAGGTGGAAGGAAATAGAATAACTTTCAAGCTCGATAAACCCGGACAGTTAACCCTCGAAGTTAACGGCGATTGGCACCAGTCGCTGCATATTTTTGCCAATCCTTTCGAACAGAATGTTCCAAAGCAGAACGATCCGAACGTAGTTTATTTTGGCCCCGGAATTCACGATTTAACTAGTTTGAAGGTTGGCGATAATACCACCGTTTATATTGCCGGTGGAGCCTACATTCGTTGTGGAATAGAAGACGAGGAAAAGGATGTTGAATTGCGGGGTCAAAAAAGAAATCCTCCCTCTTTTTTGCTCGAAGGGAAGAACATTAATATTCGGGGAAGGGGAATAATTGACCAATCAAATATTCCAAGAACAGCAAGGCGATATACCATATTTGCCCATCATTCCGAAAATATTAAAATTGAAGGTGTCACCATTTTCGATCCCAGTCACTGGACAATGCCCTTACAAAGTTCAGATAGTATTCATGTGGATAATATTAAAATTATCGGCTGGCGCGGAAATTCCGACGGAGTGGATATTTCGAATAGCCGCGATGTATTGGTCGAGAACTGTTTTATGCGCACGCTCGACGATGCAGTGGTTATAAAATCTTTTGCAGGGCGCGGTGAAGTAAAAAACATTCACACCCGTAAATGTGTGGTTTGGAACGAACTGGCACATTCACTGAGCATTGGAGCCGAAATCCGCGAGAATGTCAGCAATGTTCTTTTCGAAGATTGCGATGTAATTCACGATGTTGGCCGCGAAACCGCACTTCGGGTCTATCATTGCGACGATGCCATCATCAGCAATGTAACTTTCGAGAATATCCGTATTGAAGAAGCACGCAGGCTCATTTCCTGTTGGATTGGTAAAACCCGCTGGACAGAAACCGAAGAACGCGGACATATTAAGAATGTGGTATTCAGGAATATTACTGCAAGTTCGGCGCCTATCGACACGACCTTAACCGGATTTCAGGATGGAACCGACTGGAAAACGTATGTCATTCGCGACCACGCAAGTATGGAACTGATCGGGTTTGATGAGAACCACCTGATCGATGGTGTATTGTTTGAAAACGTTGTGCTCGACGGGAAGAACGTGGAAGCAAAAAACGTCACAATGAATGAGTTTGTGAAAAATGTAAAGTTTTAAACGAAACTTTTAAATGGGGTTTGTATGAAATTTAAAAGTGTCAGAAAAAATAAAGTTATGATTAAATCACATCTGATTATTATATCGATTGCTTTTTTGCTTTTATCGTTTGGATGCTGGGCACAGAAATCACCGGACTTTAAAACCCTGAGTACTTTAACAGACTGGAAACTTCAATTGTCTGATCCATGCACCGGAAACTGGCAAAATAACTGGTTTTTAGATGGTAAAATCGCCAGAGTTGAGCAGGACGAGAAGGGAATGAATTTCATTGCCGGACCGGTGAATCGAAACGATGCCCATCATGCTGTGCTTTGGACCCAACAATCATTTTCGGGCGATGTCAAGCTTGAATTCAACTATACCAAAACCGACAACCGGATTGAAAATGTCAATATCCTGTATATTCAGGCAAGTGGCATTGGCACTGGTGTTTACGATACCGACATTACGAAATGGAATCATCTTCGGGAAGTTCCCACCATGAGCATTTATTACAATTACATGAATCCGCTGCACATTAGTTTTGCGGCATTCCCGATGGTGAATACAGATCCTGAAAATGATTATATCCGGGTTCGAAAATATCCCGTTACCGAGCAGCGAACTTTTGATCAGATGGAAATAGAGCCTACTTTTTTTAAAACCGGATTATTTCAGCCGAATGTGACTTACAAAATAACGGTTATCAAAACCAGCACAAAACTCTTTTTTCAGGTTGAAGGTAACCAGGACAAAAGACTTTATTCGTGGGACTTGAAAGAAGGACAATCGCCTGAAGAAGGAAGGATTGGCCTGCGCCACATGTACACACGTTCTGCACGGTACAGCGATTTTAAAATTTTCACAAAATAATTTTCGGATGAAACTTTCACGGCAAAGTAATTTTAACATTCAGGATGATTATAAATAACAAACATGATAACCTACCTTTTTTAAGCTCCCTCTCTGGGAGCGGGGTGGGGGAGGCTTCTTAATGTATAAATATATGAAAAAAAAAACTTTAACTGTTGCATCCCTGCTTTTACTTTTAAATTCAGGAATAGCACAAACTGAAAAAAAGATTCAAAAACAACCCAATTTTTTGTTTGTACTGGTCGACGATCAATCGCCGTTTGATTTAAAAATCTACGATCCAAAATCAATTTGCGAAACGCCAACCATTGATAAACTGGCAAAAGGGGGAGTCGTTTTCGAAAGTGCCCGTCACATGGGGGCAATGATTGGTGGGGTATGTACGCCATCGCGCCACATGATTATGAGTGGCCGCACTTTATGGCATTTGCCCGCCAGCGCCGGAAATGTACCAGCGTTAAATTGTCCTGACAGCCTTGAACTTCAAACGATCGGAGCAGTTTTCAACCGGGCCGGATACAGTACCATGCGTACCTGTAAAAAAGGCAACTCGTTTGCTGCCGCCAATGCGCAGTTTACTGTTGTCCACGATGCAACTAAACGGGGAGGAACCGAAGAAACAGGTAGTGCGTGGCACGCCAATCAGGTCCTGAATTATTTAAATGACCGGGAAAACAATAAGGATAGCAAACCTTTCTTCATCTATTTCGGGTTCTCGCATCCGCACGATACACGCGATGGAGTTCCTGAATTACTGGCGAAATACGGCGCTGTAAATCATACCGATCCCAATAGTCTTCCGCCGGCAAATCCGAAACAACCGCCTTTACAAAATAACTGGTTACCAGCCCAGCCTTTTTTTCATGGCCATCCCGGATTGAGAGATGAGGAAAAAGTGAGTGGCGTTTGGAAAAACAGGGATGAACAAACAGTCCGCAACGAACTGGGACGTGAATATGCCTGTGTCGAAAATATTGATATTCAGATGGGCAAAGTTCTGAAGAAATTGGAAGAAATGGGAGAATTGGATAACACCTACATTATTTACACGGCTGACCATGGAATTGCGATTGGTCGACATGCTTTTATGGGTAAACAAAACTTGTATGAGCATACCTGGCGGGTACCATTTATTGTAAAAGGTCCGGGTATCAAACCTGGCCGGCGTGTTGAAGGAAACATCTACCTTCTGGATTTATTACCTACTTTTTGTGATTTAGCCGGAATTGAAGAACCAAAAACAGTTGAAGGATTAAGTTTTAAACCTGTTTTAAAAGGTGAAAAGAATACGATCCGCGATGTGATGTACGGTGTTTATGCCGGTGGTTCTAAACCGGGTATGCGTTGTGTCAAAAAGGGAGATTGGAAATTGATTAAATATGATTTGATGGATGGAACGATTCACGAAACTCAACTCTTCAATTTAAAAGAAAATCCAAATGAATATTTGCCTCAACATCATAAGTCAGGCGAAATGGAAACCAATCTGGCCGGAAATCCAAAATTTGCAGCAAAACTAAAGGAAATGGAAGCTTTATTGCTCGAACAAATGAAGAAGTACGACGATCCGTACCGCCTCTGGGATCAGCCACAATTGAAGTAAAAATTATTTGGTATTCAGAAACATTTGAATGGAGAACCCTGCGCCTGACATAAACAGGTGAGTAAGTTATTAATTGATTTTAAAGTTTAACAGAAAATGTTTGAGTTAAATAGAATATTAAGATTACTATTATTAATACTGACAATATCATTGAATGTATTGCCTTTGGTTCAAGCCCAATTCGTGCATCCGGGTATTACACACAAGAAATCTGACCTGGATCGGATAAAATACATGGTGGAAGCCAAGATTGACCCCTGGTATTCTTCGTATCAGGAGATGGCTGCTGATTCGAAGGCGAGTTATAGTTATACGGTACGAGGCGATGCAAGCTTTACTGAATTGGGGCGAGACAATGGGGTGAACTACAGTGCTTGGAACAGTGACATTCGGGCCGCCTATTACAATGCAATTGAGTGGTATGTCACCAGTGATGTTCGACATGCCCAAAAAGCGGTTGAAATATTCAATGCATGGCGAAACCTGACAGCAGTAACGAGTGGAGGTACTGAATCGTTAAGCGGTGGCGTGGGCTACATCATGATCGAGGCCGCTGAAATTATAAAAAGCACGTACAGTGGTTGGTCTGCAGCCGATATTGAGGCATTCAAAAACATGCTCGTTTATCCCGGATATTCCAATACCGGAGTACCTGCAAGTTTTTCAAAGACCAACGGAACTTTCTACTGGAAGTCCTATCAGGGCGATGCGGGCAGGCACGGGAATCAAGGATTGTCGGGTTGGCGAACAGTCATGGCGATGGGGATTTTTCTCGATAACAAAATCATGTACGATCGGGCGCTTAGATACATCAAAGGATTGCCGCATCGTTCAGACGATATTCCCTACCCTTCCGGACCGCCCACAAGTACATCCATTCTGTCCTCCGATGATTTTTCGATCACATACAATACTACAAGCGGGAACACCATCCCTGATTATGGGTTCAACGAAGTAATGACCAATTACATCTGGGAAACTGGTCAATGCCAGGAAAGCTCAAGGGATCAGGCTCATACAGCTTTTGGCATTGGGCTTCTGACCTCAATGGCTGAAATGGCCTGGAACCAGGGTGACGATCTGTACAGCCATGCAAACGACCGATTGCTATTGGGGCTCGAGTACAACATGCGCTACAATGTGTCTTACCTTCAATCATACCCTGACCAAACAAGCTGGTGGATACCAACCGTTGCCTCGGGCGAATTCAAGGAAGGTTTTGATCGCACCGGCCGTTGGTTTTCGAAGGCCATTAGTCCAACATCTGTCGGGGGTTTTCCAAATGATCGCCCCGTTTTCGAAATGCCAGTCGCTCACTATCTGGGCAGAGGGATAAAAACTGCTGATCAGGTAAAGTGGATCAAACGGGCCCGCGACATTGCAATTGAAAAGTCGGGATACGAAGTAGCCGGCTGGACGAATGACGCCATCGGTTGGGGCGCCCTTACCGCAAGACGTCCTGATGGATGCTTTGGCGACCCGATCAGTGGTATTGATACCCATGGATTACCAATTTATGCCATGAACGTTGTTCCATGTACGATTGAAGCTGAAAATTTCGACAATTTCGCCGTCAAAGGCGAAGGTCATACTTATCACGATCTTTCTTCATCAAATTCCGGAGGGCAATATCGTACCACTGACGATGTTGATATTGATGCTTGTTCGGAAGGAGGATACATGATTACCAGTCTTGAAAATGGTGAATGGCTGACTTACACGGTTTATACACCAGCAACGGCCTTGTACAATTTGAAAATACGGTATGCCTCTTCAAATGGCAATGGTAAAATACAATTCAGTTTTGGCGGGGAAAACAAGACGGCTGAAGTCGCTGTTCCTTTTGGCGCACCGAATTCAACCGGATTGAATGATTGGAAAGACCTCACCTTGGCCAGTAATCTGATCCTGAAAAAAGGGGTTCAAAGCATGAAAATCAAGATCAGCGGGGCATCAAATTCCTTTGTTCTAAATAATATCAAAATAGAGAATGGCACTTCCACCGCCTGTTCGGGCAGTTCTCCGGCAGTTACCCCATCGTACCGGAAGGTGCCGGGCATCAATTATAGTTTTTATCAGGGTACTTGGGATGCGATGCCAAACTTCAGTTCGCTGACCCCGGTTAAAACCGGGCTGGTGAATACCATTGATCAGACTGCCGGTTCGGGATCAGAAAATTTTGGTTTGGTTTTCACCGGATGGATGAATGTTCTCATCAATGGAAATTATACATTTTATACGACTTCAGACGCAGGATCCCGCCTGACCATCGATGGAAAATTGGTGGTTGACAATGACGGTTTACACAGCCCAATAGAGAAATCGGGAGATATTTGCCTCGACGAAGGGTATCACGATATAAAAGTGGAGTACTTTGAAAAAACCGGAGGCAAAGAACTGACGGTTAGTTATGCCGGCCCCGGAACTTCGAAACGACTGATAGAAAACCTTTACGGAATAGGCGCCTGTGAAAATGTAGGTGTAAGCGCTCCGGCAGACCTTGCTCAGGGCATTCATTACAACTATTATGAAGGTTCATGGAGCCTGTTGCCCGATTTCAAATCGCTGACGCCTGTGAAAAGCGGAACGGCAACGAAAATCGACCTATCGCCAAGGGTAAATACCGATAATATGGGATTGGTTTTCGATGGGTACATCAATATTGCTACTGAAGGGGAATATACTTTTTACACGACATCCGACGATGGGTCGCGCTTGTGGATCGATGGGAAGAAAGTTGTTGACAATGATGGCACTCACAGTTCAATAGAAAAATCAGGATTTCTTTGTTTGGGAGCCGGATACCATAAGATAAAAGTTGAATATTTTGACAAGACCGGAAGTACTGATGTCTTGATGGCTATGTATGCCGGGCCAGGATTTACGAAACGGTTTATTTCTGATTTGTATTACAGTCCAAGTGCAATTACATCTGCACAAATTCTCAAAAAAGATCAGGATCTGGTTGTTTACCCAAACCCTGTAAAAGATATCCTCCACATTGAGCTTCCGGAGGATAGAGCATCTGCCCTTGATTTTTCTGTTCAACTCTACAATTGCCAGGGAAGCAAAGTAGCTGAAATTAATCCAAAGGAAATAAAGCATATCAATATAGATCTCTCCGGACTTAGCCAGGGAATTTATTATTTGGTAATAAGTGACAAGTCGAAAAGAATTACGAAACAAATTATTAAACTATAAAGGGTTATGAAAACATGTGTCTTCCTGATATTTATATGGCTTGTAGTCGCCGGACAAAATTATGCTGCCGACAAAACAGTTATGCCGGGAGAAAACATCCAGGAAGCTCTGGGTTATGTTTATTCGAGTGGCGGAGGGACTGTTACCCTGGCTTCCGGAGTACATAATATTTCTGTTCCCATAAGGATAAACAGTAATGTAATC
>CAYRBM010000011.1:0-56814 GCA_964422425.1 uncultured Odoribacter sp. | reverse complement strand
AGACTGTCCAAAAAGCTGGTCAAGAATTTTGGGAAGAAGTTTCAATCCTTATTCTGGTGGATGTAGTTCTGGAAGCAACTTTTTGTTGATATTATATACACAGCGTTGTTGTTTCAATCCTTATTCTGGTGGATGTAGTTCTGGAAGTAGCAACCTTTTAATATTCCTGCCATGATACGAGCCAGTTTCAATCCTTATTCTGGTGGATGTAGTTCTGGAAGAAGTTTTTGAAGTACCGCAAGATTTTTAGTTTCTTTGTTTCAATCCTTATTCTGGTGGATGTAGTTCTGGAAGTCGTTCCTCTTTTCATCGGCTTGTTTTCCAAAACGATACAAGTATTTTGAGTTTATATATCTTTTTGTTTTCAGTATGTCAAAGAACTGATATTTTAGTTTTTCTTTTATCATTTCCGAAAGTGTATATTGCTATAAATTTGTTACTTATGTGCTTTTTATTGCCCTGCCGAAATAAATTACCATCCGGAATCAACTACTTTGTGCATATATTCCGGTACGTGCAACCCACACAGCGCTGTTTGTACTTAGTGGCTTCCGGAAAATAATTCTGAACTATTATTTCATTTACGTCTTTACATACCCTACGAATATCCTGCTTCGCAGCATCGCTAATTTCGATTTCAACAAGTTTATTTGCCGATCTGGTGTAAACTAAAAAGCCTCTCTTAACTTCCTTGCCAAAATTTGCTTCAATCAAAACGGCATAGCACTCAAGCTGAGTACGGTACGTTTCGTAAATGCGATCTTCAAATTTAGCAAATTTATAATCAAGAGGTGCCATCGTGCCGTCGCTTAATAACAATACTTCGTCAACTGCACCGCGAAGTATTTCGTTGGTAAGGTATTGATCTGCATATTTCTTCACAACGCCAATTCGTTTGCGCAGGTAATCTTTGTTTCTCTCGAGCTTTTGATCATGAACTTGTCTCCCCTTTTCTACCTTGTAATGTCGTTCTTCGTATTGCGGAATGCAAAGTACATACTCGTAATAAGTAAATCTTGGGCAGTACAAGTATTCGATAATATGGGAAGGCGTGACTGACATCAGAAAAACAATGCTTTAACTTCATCCGTTATTAGTTTTTTATCGAATGCTTGTCCGAGCAAAGCTGTTTGCCGGAGTTCATTTTTGTTCATCGGAAAGATATATACCGAATCTGTTTCTTCATCAATCAGATCGTTGACTGCAAGTTCCAGTGTATCTTTCTCATTGTCTTCCATACTACCAAGAAAAACAGACTTTTGCACCCGGTACAGCCCTGATTGTTTACAGATTTTTGCCACTTTTCCGCGTGGCTTGTTCTTTTTTATATCGTATAAAACCCAACAAATCATTGCTTTCCGATTAATTTGTTTGCGAATTGATGGGCATCCATTTGCATGGCATTTACCCGGTTCTGCTGGCGACCATTGTACCTGATTTTGTCTTCTTCCAGAAATTGCATCAACGCTTGCATCAACAGATTTTTCCCTTCAGTGTCAAGGCTAAAACCGTTGGTAATTTCGTCGGTATGACTATCGTTCACTTTTTTTGCAGAAAAAAGCTTGAAGACAACTTCGTCGGCGTAAGTCCGGTAAGGCTCAATGAAATCGAAGACCATGCTTTTCATATTATAATCGTCGCGATGCATAAATCCGACATATGGATCGAGCCCGGCAATGACCAAAACTTTTTCAACCCGGCTGTACAATACTCCATAAGCATAATTCAGAAATGCATTGAACGGGTCTTTGGCAGGACGAAAGCTGCGCCCGTCAAACTGGTAGCGTTCGGCAAGCAGGGAACTCAACGTTTGGAAATAAATTCGTCCGGCAGTGCCTTCCAGCCCACGGAGCGCGTCGTCAATTTCATCCACTTTCGTCCCTTTCTGCTCTTTCATTTTGGTTTGTAAGCCTGAAATGGCATTTATTCTTTCCTGAATCTGGTCTGCTGTTGCTGGCCGATGATTCTTTAGGCGTTTCAGAAATTCAACCTGGTTGTCGAGTTTTTTGATTAGCCAGTTTTTTACCCAGAAAACTCCCGTTTCGTTCAGGCTGGCATCCAGCTGTTGTTTCCTGATTTTTGACGTGCTCCCCGGCTTACTGTGCCAAAAACGGCCAATTGGCATCCCATCGCGTTCGAACACTATGATGTCGATGTTGTTTTTCATGGCCAGAATCACGGCATCGGTGCTTATGGCAGCTCCTTTGCTCATCAAAATTGAAGTTACTTTTTGGCTGGCAAAGTGGTGTTTTTGCTTTTCTCCTTCTTTGGTTAGGCTTACTTCAAATAAATCATCTTTTACATGTACATAGGTTCCATACGTGTTAATGATTAGTTGCATGCTTCAAACTTTATTGTATTAGACTCACTGTTCCAAAACCGCGACTAACGGCTTTGCCTATTCCAGCCCACTCGGGAAGGTATGCATTGGTTGTAAATTGTCCCGAGAAGGCCAGCATCGACTGATTTTTAAAAAGTGTTTGTTTCTCTTCGGTGCGGGTAATTGCCATAATTCGTTCGCTAGTACGATACGAGAGGCCTTTATAAAAACTCAAAATGTTGTTTTGAAGCTGGTGATTTAAAAAGATCCGTTTTTCAGCCTCGTTAAGCTTTGTGTATTTCTTAAAATTTTCTTGGTTCAAAGCCATCCAAATTGTTTTGAAGGTGTAGTTGAACAGTTGCTGGTTGACGCCTAATTCGTAATGTTTTTGCTGAATATTTTTCGCTAACACCGGGAAAAGCTGCCCTTCGATGTCCAGTTCCCTGATTTTTAAAAACAGCGAAAGCAACAGCTCAGCTCCTTCCTGAAAACCAACCAGCAGCGGAATACGGTCGATGACTTTGTATTGAACCAGCGGATAAGCATAGCGCGAAGATCCGTCGGTGTAATGATTGTGCAACAAGGATGAATGTTCTTTAAACAAATTTCCGAAATAGCCACGCAATTTGTGGGCATCGCGGGTTTGCAACTGAATATCTGGAAATTGTATGATGGTTTGTGTGATTTGCATGGTTAAATTGATATGGTTTGTTCATTCATTTTATAACCTGTATTTATAGTAGAATCGGTCTCTGAATAGGAATAGAAGGGAGACGTTTGATTCAGTTTCGACAAATAGAAACCATAAAACTGTTCTGAATCAAAATCAATTTTCTTTTCGCCGTATTTCACAGGAACATTGATTACATAGTCATAAAACTTCGACTTAAATACTGCAAACTTTGCCTTTCGTTCCCAGGGAGTCAGTCCCTCCTGACCGTAAAGTGCAATGTATTGTTCCCAAACCGCCCAGGCTTCTTCGTTCAATTGAATAAATACCGATTCTGCTTTCCGTTCCTCAATCAAACTCAAATCGATCTCGGCAAACCGTAGTCCCAAAATGGCATCCAACAGAGGAGAAAATGTTTCATCAGATTGTTTCCTGACCTCCTCGAAATAACGTTCGATCAATTTTAAATAATCTGACTCTTCAGTCTCAGGGAAATCCTTCAATACGTTCTTCGTCTTTAGTATTAAATCTGATCCATAAATTCGGCTGGTGGTTCCCTGATACTCCTTTCCTTCTATATCATAAAGGAAAATATCGGAGATGGTTTCTTTTTCATTGTAACGGTTTGCACGGCCTGCCGACTGGATAATAGAATCGATGGGCGAAAGCTGCCTGAAAATGGTATCTGCCGAGATATCCACCCCTGCTTCAATCAGCTGGGTTGATACAATCAATTTTCGTTTTCCGTTCGTTGCTTTTATCTTTCGGATAATCTCTTTCCGTTCGTAAGGAGTGATCAAAGTGGAAAGGAAATAGTAATCGGTATCGTCAAGATTTAGGTTTACCAATTGTTCGAAGCAAGTCCGCGTCGCTTTCTTGGTGTTCATAATCACCAACACATCCTTATCCGGTTCTTCACAAACGTAATCAGCTACTGACCCAACGAACGAGTCGAATGAAACAGCTTCTTTTTGATAATGCAACTTTGTGCGGTTGAACACCCTGAAATACTTTTGATAGTCGGGCACCAACTCTGTAATATCTTCTCCGGGTGTGAAGATTAACGGTTGCGTGGCTGAGATCAGTACAAAGTACATGTTCAACGATTCGCCAAGGGAAAGGAACGACTTTCGCACGGTCTCCCACAATTCATACGGAATGGTTTGAATCTCATCGAGCAGGACTACCGCATTCCTCAAGTGGGCAAGCTTCATCAGCTTGGTCTTGTCCATCGAAAGGATGGTTTCGAGAAACTGCACAAAGGTGGTTACAATGGTTTCCGACTGCCATGTTTCAATCAGGAATTGGCTTTTGTCGAATTCATAAACCCTTTCCGAGCCATCTTTGTAATTGGGCTCAGATAAATGGTGATGTTTCAGCAACACGTCGCTCGAATCGGTTCCCAGCACCTGACGGTACACATCAAAGTTCTGGTCGATGATTGAGGTAAAAGGAATATTGATTACAATTTTAGCATTGGCGTTACCACTTAGCTGCCTGAGCTTATCGGCAACCGCATACGCCGTTAGTGTTTTGCCCAGTCCGGTTGGCAAGGTGATGGAATAAAGGTGCTGCTCGGGCTTGAAAACCATTTCCAGATGGCCCAATGTATTGTAATAGGCTTCGTTCTTTAATCGGTCAATTTCTGTTTGTGCAAAATTAAATCCTTTCTGTTCCCTGAAAATGTTTAGGCAGTTTGTAATATCGGTGCGATTGCTATTAAAACGGTTTTCGTTAAGGATCACATCGTTTTTGTCGGCATACATCAATGCCGAATAGATTACCTGAAAGAGATTGAACAAGGCAATGCGCGAGGGTTCGTCGAGTTTTGGATAATTGAACTTAAAGGTAAGGATACGGAAGTCTTTAAAATAGCGTTGAAAAGTGTTTCCCTTCCAATATTCTATAAATGATCTCCATGTTGTTTTAACTTGGCAATCAACTAGCAATTCTGAAATGATTGCTTCAATAGATTGGGTGTCGATACTTTCAATCTGTTCCGAAAAGGTTTCTAAATCGTCATTTGAGAACAGTAGCTCTTTCTGAAGATTTTCAATGCTCCCATGATGCCGCTTCACCGCAATTAACACCAATACAGGAATCAAATCCGAAATTAGCTTATCTCTAAACTGTTGCTCACAATACTTGTTTACCACAAACCATGTAAAGACCGATGAGAGTTGGGCATGGTTCTTTAGATGATTATGTACACCCTCGGGGTCCCGGATATATACCTGAAAGTAGTTGGTAGCCTTAGCCAGATCGTGGAAGGCACCGGCAATCCATACCAGATCGGCAAGTTGTTTTTGCGATATTTCAGTTCCGCTCGATAATGCGAAGCGATACCCTTTACCGTCCACGGTAGCCGTGGCGATGGTGGCCACCTCGCGGAGATGGTCGATGAGTAGCTTATCAGGATGTGAGAGTAGTTCTGTCATAGTATGTGGTGTATGGACTCTATCATGGGGCACTGCCCATGGAGCTGCGCTCCTATCTGGGGACGATGCCCCCAGTTCCGCTGTCTCAGGCTTGCAGCCTGCCTCCTCAGGCCATCGGCCTGAGACATCACAGATAGGGGCAACGTCCCTATGAAATGTGTATCCAATATCATAGAAATCCCATTACAAGAACAATATATTCCCCACCCCGTCAACCGTATAATAATCCGACACACGCACACGCAACGGATTTCCGTTTTTCTCGATCAGCACCTCGGAGTATTCCAATACCTCGCGGTCGCGGTTCATGGCAATAGGCATGTTGTTGGCCGAATAAAAGAACTCCCGTTGGAACTCCACCGGCGGTTCGCCTTGCAGTTTCGACATGTTCACAGCCGTAACGATTTCGGTAAACGCTCCATTAGAAGCAACTTCGTTAGCCGTTGCCCGTTGCACAAAATCGACCTGGGCAGTGAATTGAGCCAGCCCCAGATAAGGGGTGAAATGATGCCGTTTATTCTCAATCCGTTCGGTAAGTTCCTCAAATTTCGCAATGTCCTCCATTGCCAGATAAATGCGGTAATGAACATCCTTTACCAGTTCGAACTCAATTTGCGTTCTACTTTTACGGGTAAGTTCGTAGAATGAAATTTTGGTGTTGATCAGGTTAAACCCGATGTTCTCTTTCTTCACCGGGCGTATAATCTGCACCGCCATATCGCTCCGCTCTTTCGAGAAGAACTCCTGCACCGGCTCTACCCCATCGGGATACACCCCGTCGCGGATTTCCCTCTCCATTCCTAGTATAGCCCCCAGAATCCCTGCAATGGCTGTTCGGGTGGGGATGGAATAGGTTAGCGGCGAGGTAGTGGTATTGTACTTTCGGAAGTGCCCGTATTCGCCTTTGATGTCGAAAATGAGCAATTCCTTAGAGTTCATCTTTGCTGAGATTGGTGATGACCTGTCCATTATTGACCATCGTCAGCCGTGAATCGGTTTTCAAACTGAGGGCGGCTATCTTATCCTTGTTGGCCTTCAGCACGTCAACCAGTTCGGTCACGTCCAGTTTAAAATCGTTGGTGCTGCGTATCTGCATTTCATTCTTTTCTCCACAGTCGAGTTTTAGCCGCTGGCGCAGGTTGCCAATGTAAAACGGTTCGGTGTAGTCGATGGTAAGCAGCAACAACGGAGCTTGTCCGAACTTCGAGCGCGAAATCAGGTTTTTGGTTCCGTCCCAAATCCCTTCAATCAACAACGATTTATCTTCTTCATTCATTTTGGAATATTGAGCCGATTTCTCGTTGATCACCCCGTTGAAGCCAATCACTGCATAAGGGATTTTGTATTCGGTACGGAAAGTTGCCTGCCCTTTTTTATCTCCCGAAGCAAAAGCACCCGTTCCCTGTTCTTCAATAATCTCGGTCTTGTTGAGCGATTTCCCCATTTGGAACTGAACCGGTCCATTTTTGGTGATCGAATCGTTTGAAAGAGGTATTACCCCGCCAAACACGCGAATGTCGATACATTTATTGAGAATCAGATCAGCTTGCTCTTGAAAATCTTTGGCACGGCGTTTCCCGTCCTTGATATACTCTTTGTCGCCTTCGGTGTAAGTAGTTTCACGAACAAAAATATCCTGACTATCGCCTTGCCCGTTAAAGCCTTTGTACTCGTACCAATAGTCACGGATGGTGCGTTTCAGGCGTACATCCGACACCAGAATGGTACTGCTTTCGGTGTCGAAACGCGGACGGTTCTCGTTCAACGGATCGCCGTTCGGGTTGGCATTTTCAATATCGTAAAGGAACAAAAGTTCGCTGCGGTTGCTGATTATTTCACTCATTGTTTTATCTGTTTAAAGGTTATTATTCGCTTACTTGATTATTTTCTTCTTTTTCATTTTTGAACTTACGACCCATTTCGAGGCCTGCCACAAAGTAGAACGATAGCTCGTTGTTGCTCAACGAAACCAGTTCTTGCTTTTTGGTCACAAAATAGTGGCTGATCACTTCGCGCAAATCGCCATAGACGTAGAAATTCTTCTGGTATTTCTGGATTTTGTCCAATGCTTCGGTGTACACCTGCATCAGCAATTCCGGGTTTAGCTTGTACCCCCGCAGTTTATTTTCGAACGGGGTGTTGCTAAGGTTGGCATGTTGTATGTCGAAAAGGAAACGCACCATGACCCCCACGGCGAATATCCCTACTTTGATATCGCTGTCGAGGAAACTTTCATTCTCCTTTACAAACTGGTTAAACCCATCGAGGTTGAACCGACTTGATTTCTTTTCTGTAACAATTGTATCCATATACTTATAGTTTTTATTGTTTTCGATGATAGTAAGTTCCTGTAAATAGTTGATGAGTAGTATCGCCTTTAGCACTGTCCACCCGGCGGGTTCTGTCCATTTGTCCTGTGTTTTGGCTTCGTTGTAGTTTTTGCGGATCACCGCGATGACCCGTTCAAAAAGGAAGGCTTTTGAAATGGGCTTCCCAAGAAAGATGCGTTGTACAATGTCGAGAAATTTGTCTCCAAAGATATCGCTCACAATCCCAAACGAAAACTTCAAATCCTGCTCAACTTTCTTAATTACAATCGCATTCTTAAACAACGGATTTCGGTTGACCCGTTCGGGCACTTCAATAAACAGTTTATTAAACCTCGATGGAAGCACCTCTTCGAGCATCATTTCAATGCTGATGGCTTCTGTCTTTTTGTCTTCGGAATAAAACAGCATGTCGAGGTAGAAATAGTTCTCCTGTCCTGCAATCATCTTTTGCACATACTCCTCCGCCTCACTCCGTTCTTCCTTCGACATCTTTTTGTCACGCGCTGTAGCAAACGCATCTTTCAACAGTTCAACAATCATTTCAAGTTCATCGTTGCTGCTGCTGATGATTGGGTGTGGCACAAACAAAAATTCGTGACCGTAGAAATAACCGGTCAGGTGTTGCTTGATGTACTTTTTGCCATACTCCAATGCCAGTGCCTCTTTCGATGACACCGGGTAGTTGCGCCAAAACTTCTCCTTATTGAAAAAACCGCTGATAAAGCCCGGTTTGTCGGGGCTGGAATACTTAAATGGGGCGGCAAAACCGTAGATATCGTCGGCTACCTCGCTGGTCACCGAACAAACCGAGTTATTGGTGCGCGACTGGGTGCCGTTGTGGTCGTACTTCTTTTCCGAACCTGAATCGAGCAAGATGTTGCGAACCAGTTCAAAATCGTTCAGATATAAATCCCTTTCTTTATGAATCCTCAGCGAAATGCCCGTGGTGGTTTGCTCCTCTTTCGATGCACTGCCAAAATAGCTTTCCACATCCGAACCAATCAAGGTTTCATTTTTGAGAAATTCTCCTTCAATAAGCTTGAACAACTGGGCATCTGGGTGCTTCGACGAAGTGAGCTTTTTAAGCTGCGCTTCTTTAATGTTTTGAAGCTTTTTATCGGCAGGGTTACTGAGTTTGGTGGTAATCGTTACGTCGCCTCCACGCGCACTTCCTTTGCGGTAAGCATACTTTCGGTAGCGGGTCGAATCTTTTTTCACCTTTTCGATATCGATTCCTTTATATTCACAGGCGAGCTCTCCGTTGTCGCTGGTGATTTCGAACACCAGTAGCAGCATTTGGTAATCCTTGCCGGGGAACAGGGTTTCGATGTAGAGGTCAACCGGGTCGAGGTCGCGGTTTTGCTCCAGTTGCCAGTGGCCTATTTGTGCTATAGCTTTGTCTTGCATATCAATTCAATTTTGGTCAAATTTCATTAAGTCAACTCCAAAATTCGTGGACTCGGATAAAAATTGTTGACATTTATTGAGTTTTATTTTCAGGTATTCCCCAAAACCTTCATCTCCCAACGGTTTTACGTCTTCCGCCAGGCCCAGTGCAAAACGGCCAGGCCCTTCGTATTTGGCAACAGGCGCTTTTAGTTTAAACTGATTGTTTGATAGTTTGATAAGAAAGCGTTCCGCAAGGGGGTATTCTTCAATTAGTAGGTTTTTGGCTTTCAGGCTTAAAAGGCATTCGATCTGTTTATTTAGTTCGCCTGTATTGCGGAAAATATCAACCGGTTTCGAGCGGTGAAGTCGCTCATACTCCCACGCCAGCAGCGTTTCCTGTACGTCTTCAATACGACATATTTTGAATTGCCGGTTTTGTCTTAAACTGGTGTCGAATGCCCAAACCAAATTAAAGTCGTCTTTAAACTCGAATGGTTCCACCAGTCGGTTTCTTACAGTTTGGCTGTTCCCGGATGCATAATTAATCAGTAGAATTTGCTTTTTATCGCGCTGTGCTTTTCGGATTGATTGTACAATATCCGACTTTTCTTTTCGGATGTAAGCTTCAATAGCCTTATCTTGATTTAAGAATACAGCCAGCTTTTGTTTCAACCGAGCGCTACTCGCGTTACTCTCGTCAAGCATATCAATACTTCTGGCGAGAATATATGCCTCCTCCTCCGAAAAATGGAGCACAGTTTTTAAAATATGATGTTCATTCTTAGAATACTCAATCCAATATCTTCCATCTTTTTGGCGAATATCAAAACCTACGGTTTGTAATGAATTCCGATAGTTATAAAAAGTAGAATCTTTGATGGCAAGAAAAGCAGTACATTCGTCCTTAGTTTTAGGGTAGCTGTTAGACAAAAATAAAATAAGGCGCAAAAATCTCTGTGTTTTGGTTTCAGTTGGCATTTTTGTATGGAAAATCTAAAATTAATGTATTTATCCATAAAAAACAATTTCGACTAAGACATATTTTCAATAATTTTGCTCCTTGGCTATTCTGATAATTAAACGGTAAAAATCGATTGAAGTAATTGACGTATTAATCGTTTTAAATCTGTTTATTTCAATCAGTCAAAGATTAGGCAGTTGTCAAATTCCTAATGAAACCATAATTCTGGCAAAGAATTTTAGTCTCATACATGAACTATAAATTATGATTATATCTGATCCCTACCAAAAAAAAAATTCTATTTGACATGTGCACGTAGATTTCATTTCCAAGTGTCATTTGATTAACCCACTTTGTTATTAGTTTTCTTTATACGTCTGAAGGCAGTGTTAACCTCCTTCAACAGGATATTTAAGATTTCGTCTGTGGCCAACAGCTTCTGTTCAGTCAACCGTGAAAGATCATGATGAAACCGAGTGTGGTAAGTTACTTCTTTGAAGAAATCTGCTCCGCTTAGTTTTTCAAACAGGTATTCCAGCTTTTCTAGCCTGGAGTCTGCAAATACGCAAAGTTTCCAGAGAGTATAGGCGGGTAAATAATTGGGCAGGTAACTCAGCTTTGAATAAACCAGTGTTCTGAGTATCCTTAAAACAGATTTGCCAAACAAATCGAAGATTCCTTCGGTATTGTCTTTCTCCGAATGATTCCGTAATACAAAATACTGGGCTGACAGATTTATTGCCGAACGGTTTAAGTATTCCAGATCGGGGTATTCCGGGGTATTATTATCTTCCCAATGAATCGACAGATGGTTGGGATGGGATTGAAACTTAAGGTTCTCCGGCGTCATTATTTTCCTGAAGAACGGCTGCTGGTAAAACAAATTCGTTTGTATCCAGGATCGGCTATGGCCGATAAAAACGACGGAATATTTTGTTTCAGATTTGGAATTCACGGACTGTTGAATGCGAGTCAGGGTTTCGGTTCCAAGACTTTCTCCAATGAGAAGAAGAAAATAGCTTGTATGCTGATTGTTTTGGATTTGATGGAATAAATAGATTTCTTCAACCGGTTGTATTTTTACTATTTGAGCGGCGATCTCTTTCATGTGATCGTCTTCTTCTGTCGTCTTTTGTAATTGATCAGAGAATGGCTGTTTAGGAAGGTCGGACTTTATTCGAGACTTTAATTCTGAAAGGCAGTAAAGAACCATTTTGTGGAGTTTTTCTTCTGCCTGGGAGAAACTGTCCATGAGTTTCTCATTGAGCCGGATTTCGTCTCCGTCCTCTGCAAAGTCTTTGGCTTTTTCCAGTTCGAAAATCAGGTAATATTCATTGCCGTTCCTGGGAACAAATATGCTTTCCATTTCGGGAATGTGCGGGATCAGCTTTTTGATTCGCTGGTGCAGGTTTTCTGATTCAAAGCTGCGTCCTGTATAAAGCATTTCCAGATAGCGAATGTCGTATTCAAAAACAGAAAGGTAGGAAACAAATAATCCGGTCAGGGAACCCAACTCCTGAAATCGGTTGACTGCCGCTAGCAGGTTATCCCGATCGTGATTGTTGGCTGAAGTATATCTTTTGAACCTCTTTTTAAATGAAGGCCAGTCGGTATCACCACAATTTTTTGATTCCGGATTTTGATAGATGACGGCTGGTTTTTGACAATACCATCTAAAGAACGGGTTACCAGCCTGAAGTTCAGCTTTCATTTTCGATTGGCAGGAAATGTGAAACAGAATCGCATTCTCAACGTGACTGTTCCGAATCCATTTCCGGGATTCGATGGTCTCAACATCACTGGATTCTTTAGCGATAATTACGATACGGGCAGCCTGCTTTAAATCTGCCGGGTGATAAAAGATATAGGTAAGCGGGAATTCGTAGGCTAACTGTTTGATTTTATTGGTTAACGGATCATGTTCTGGAATCGAGAACTCGGATTTTATTACTGTTTTCATGTGCTGTATTTTAGGGGTACAACACAAATTTCCAACCTCCGGAAGATGTATTCAATTCTGACGGAGTGTAAAATATCACCTCAGGACATGTAACTTACAGTAATATAAAGCTCCAGTTTTGTCAGATTCCTTCCGGGACAATCAATCTGGAGACTATATCACATTCGTTATTGCAAGTATTTTACCATATGTCTTTTGTTAACTTTGGTCTTTTACTTTTTTAATCAAATTTGTTTTATCTTTGAATGGATTGAAAAATAACCCGGAATTATGGAAACTAAAGTACATGAAGGTCGCAACGTAAAAAGGTTTCGTGAGATGTTGGGAATCAAACAGGATGCCCTTGCTTATGCACTCGGCGAAGGTTGGAACCAACAGAAAATTTCTTTGCTTGAACAAAAAGAAACCATCGAACTCCCTTTACTACAACAAATTTCCAATACTTTGAAAATTCCTGTAGAAGCTTTAAAGAATTTCGACGAGGATAAGGCAATAAATATCATTTCGAACACATTTGATAACGGTGCAATTGCCGTGAATTACACTTCAAACCTTCACCCTGTTGAGCAAATAATAAAACTTCACGAAGAAAAAATTGCCCTCTATGAGCGTATGTTGAAAGAAAAGGACCAGATGATGGACCGGCTCGAAAAACTTATTAAAGAAAAATAGGATTCCTTTTTCAACTTTCTTAATATTTTCAATTTGTTTATTCAAGTTTTGGGTCTTTCTTCTTTCAAACAATATACTGTAACAACTATAATAATTCCGTCAATTTACCTATTGCATACAAAGGAAGGTTTGTCAACCAATCCTCTTTTCTGAAATCTGACATGGAAGTTCTGATT
The DNA here is from genome assembly GCA_964422425.1 of uncultured Odoribacter sp. GTDB lineage: Bacteria > Bacteroidota > Bacteroidia > Bacteroidales > Prolixibacteraceae > Aquipluma. The sequence continues at coordinate 43,898 of CAYRBM010000011.1, read as the reverse complement.
GCCGTTTGGGGTGAATATTTTTGACAAAATGCTTTCAGACTTTTTGCCTGCAAATTTTCCTCCGCTTTAACTTCTATAGGAATTACCTCGCCTGAATACTGAATCAAGAAATCGATTTCTGCGATTGACCGTTCTGCCGACCAATAATAAATTACCAGATCAGGCATCGTAATTAATTGTTGCAAAACGTACTGTTCGGTCAAAGCCCCTTTAAATTCTTCAAATATCAGATTTCCTTCAAGCAAAGTCCGAACATCAATATCTCCCATGGCACCCATTAAGCCTACATCAGCGATAAACAGCTTAAAAGCATTATAGTCCTCATAGGCTTTCAATGGAATTCCGGGTTTTGATACCCGACAAACTTTATGAACCAAACCGCAATCGATAAGCCAGGATAATGCCAACTCATAGTCTTTTGCCCGGGAGCCAGGCTTCACTGCTCCATAAATGAATTTTTTATTCTCTTTTGCTAGCTGCGATGGAATAGAATTCCAAAGCATCCTGATGCGGGGAACTATATCACTTGGAGCGTGTTTCGAAAAATCATGTTCGTAAGCTGTAAGTATTCGTTTCTGAATGACACGTACATCCTTAAAATCGTTTTGTGTCCGATAGGAAAGTACAACTTCCGGCATACCGCCGATGTAGTAATATTGGCGTAAGATTTGAATGTATTTCTCTTTGAAGCTTTTAATAAGTGTCCAATCTTTGCTTTTCAAAAGATCAAGCAAGGGTTGTTGATCCAGCGCCAACAGAAATTCGGTATAATTGAGTGGATAAAGATCAAGGAATTCAACTTTCCCGACAGGGAAAGAGGTGTGTTTATGCATGGCCACCCCAAGTAGGGAGCCTGCTGCAATAATATGATATTGCGGAGCATTCTCGCAAAAGTATTTCAATGAAGTTATTGCCCCTTCAGCTTCCTGTATTTCATCTAAAATAATTAGTGTATTTTCCGGATTAACCTGGATACCGGTTTCAATTTGTAATGCGGTTATAATCCGGTTAATATCGAAATTATCGACAAACAATGTTTTCAGGAGCTTCGAACTCTCGAAATTTACATAGACCGTCTGGCTATATTCTTTTTTGCCAAACTCTTTCATCAGCCAGGTCTTGCCAACCTGACGGGCTCCACGTATAATCAGGGGTTTTCGTCCCGGCTTATTTTTCCAGGATACCAGTTCCTTCATTGCAATTCTTTCCATAGCAAATTGGCTTTAAAACATTTATTCGAACGTCTTTTCTATACAAATATACATTTTATCAAACGACTTTTTGATATATACAACAAATATTCGAATGACTTTTGTCTGTATGTATCCTATTTCCTTTTACAGATTCCTGATATAAAGCCATAGATGGTCAAGGTTTAAGTGGGCTCACTCCCCCACCTGCGGCCAATGGCTTCCGCCTCACGCCATTTCACTTCAGGGCTGCACTTCGTTCCGCCACCTTACGTTTCATTCTGTTCATTGTCTGCCATCAGCCTCGGTTACCCACGACAAGAGTGGCCCCTTTCCTCCATTTTGCGATTTCCACCCGAATTCCATTTCGCTTTCCCCGGCTTTCCCAAACCTGCAATCCCCAAGACGAAGCTGGGAACAAGCTCCATTTCATCCCACCCTATCGCACCATTCCGGTACAGGAACCACACTTGTCTTTTGCCTGCACACACCTATCGTTTTTTAGAAGTTGTCATTTGGTCAAAATCCAAAAAGCAAGGCAAATTTAGCCGGTCCGTTTCACCGAAAATGCAAGACCAGGGCAAGTGTTCCGCCTTCAGTTGTTTCGTTGAAGATAAATCACACTGTTATCCGGTTGGCGGACCAGTCTGGCATTATCGACCGTCCCGGCTTTTTCACTGGCCTTCTTTTTATTTTTTTGACCGTTTTTTCTTTTTCTTCGGAAATATGACATCCAATTGCCTCAAATAATTCAATCTGGTTCGATTTGGTTTATTTTCATGCTTTTGTAATTCAGAACGTTAGCCTAATTTTAAAGAGCAACTATTGAAAAGGTGTGGAGAGCAAGTTTATGTTTTGGTAATACCAAAACGACCCTTTCATCCCGCTGGTCTCATTAAAACATGTTCAAAAACAAAGCCATGAAAAAAGGAAACAAAACGGGACGCCCGGTAAAAGCAGCCGGACGAAAAAAAGGGTATTGTATCAGCCTGAAGATGGATACCCAACAGTATTATACCCTGAAAGCCAAAGCCCGGGAAGCCGGAATTTCCATTAGTGAATGCATTCGCCAGTCGGTAATGGAAGGGGCCGTCAGACAACGGATAAGTCCGGAAACACTTGATCTGGTTCGAAAGCTTTGCGGAATGGCCAACAACCTGAACCAGGTTGCCCGAAAAGCAAATGCACAGGGTTATGAAAGTGTTAGTCAGGAAAACCTTCGCCTGACGGTTCAAATCCGGCTCTTGGTAAATCACATCCGTTATGATGGCTAAGATTGTCAAGGGACAGGATTTTGGAGGGGTAGTCAATTACATTCTGAATCTGCAAAAGGGAGCAGAAATTCTGGACAGCGACGGAATAATGCTTGAAGAACAGCAAACGATCATTGACAGTTTCAAACTTCAGACAGAACTTAATCCGGGCATATCAAAACCTGTCGGGCACACATCCCTGAACTTCTCAAGCCGGGACATGGAAAAACTGAGCAGTCAGCTAATGGTCCAGATTGCCGATGATTACATGAATCAAATGGGAATGACCAATACCCAATATCTGATTGCCCGTCACTACGACAAGGAGCATCCGCATATTCACCTGGTATTTAATCGGATTGATTACAACGGAGAAACAATCTCAGATCGAAACGACCGGATTCGAAGTGCAAAGATTTGCAAAGAACTGACCAGGAAGTACAACCTGTATTTTGCTCCCGGCAAAGAGAAAGTTAAAGAAAGCAGGTTGAAGGAACCGGATAAAACCAGGTATGAGATTTACCACAAGCTGAAGGAAATAGTTCCCCGGTGCCAAAACTGGAATCAGCTTGCCGAAACGTTAAACAACCAGGGAATAAAAGTAAGCTTCAAATGCAAAGGAAAATCCAACGAGATACAGGGAGTCATCTTTGAAATGAACGGATACTCCTTTAGTGGATCTAAAGTGGACCGACAGTTCAGCTTTTCCAGAATCAGTTACCAGTTGCTCCAAAGCCAGCAAAAGACCTTACCAAACACAATTCAACCCGGGCAAACTCCGCCGAGTCAATCGAAGCTTATTCTTACCGGAGTTTTAAATCAGTGGCAGAGGCAGACGGATTACCCGAAACAGAAGGAAAAGAAAGCTGCAGCACTATTGAAGCGACAGAAGAAAAACCGGGGATACAGAATGTAGCAAGTTAAACGGTAACAAAAAATCAGAAACTCTAAAACAGAAAAACTATGGGAAACAACAATTTAATGATCACAGAGATGTTTGAAGAAATCAAATCATTACTTGTTTCGATTGAGAAGAAACTGGATACTGAAGCGAGTAAAAGCAGCGGATCAAATTCAGATACTGAACGGCGCCCGCAAAATACACAACCCAAAGTCGATTTGCAGAAGCTGGATCAAATCCTCAAAGCCATATATGCCTATCTGCAAAACTCAGATTACAGGAGCTCGCAGACGAACCAAACCATTGAGGATTCAGAAAAGCGGATATTGTCACGGTTGCAAGAGATAAAATACTCGATTGAAACACAAGAAAAACAACGAATCGTTCGTCATCAGTATTCTGTTGACCTGAAGTCTTCGAAGGTAGTTATTACGATTGCTGCACTTGCTTTCTTATTTCTGATATCTCTAATTGGAAACATTAAGCAATCAGAAACAAATTCAAGAATGGCAGAAAATGATTTGAAGTACCGCTATATCAAATCAACGAGTGGTATTAATCAGGAAGGATTAAACAATCTGGAAGATGTATTTTATTATCACCGAAATAAGAAAAAGATCCTGAAGATACGCGATCAAGTTGGAGCTTATGAAAAAAGGATTGAAGAGGCTGTTGAAAAAATGGAACGAAAAATGAAAAAATAAAATAAAAAGCAAATGGCCGTTTAAGGAAAAATGAGCGTAAATAAAATTAGTAGATCGAACAAAATAGTTTTAATTCACATTAATGAATTCCGATAAATTTTATTTAAATTTGATCAATAATCGTTCTTTTCATAGTTCATTTCACAAGGAAATAAATATTAAAAAATTTAAGTACCCTAATCGGTGCCCAAGATTGAAATGAAATTATATATATAGCTGATAGCCAATATTTAAGAGATTATATCCTTCGTCCGGCCACCCCGACAAAAACGGGTACCAAATCCCATCAAAAGACCGCAAAACATTGATTTTGTGGTCTTTTTGATTTTTTATCATATCAAAATAGACCACTTAAAACCAAGGTGTATGTGAACTATCCGGTGACCTATTTTAATTTTTACATTTGGTTCACGAATAATGATATAACTATTTGTACTACCGCTATTTGTGGACATTTAGATTGATTGAATTTGAATCATTTTGATTCTTTTTGGGGCCCAATTCAATCAAAACTTGTGAACCTTTTTAGTGTAAAAAAAATTGAAATAAAATCATCATGGAAAAAGCAACATTAGGAATTCATTTTGTTCTTCGTATGAACAAGATTACTAAGGGTATAGCCCCAATATATGCGCGTATCACCGTCAATTCCAAGCGGTGCGAAGTCTCAATTAAACGGAGAATTCTTGCAGAAAGCTGGAATGCCGGAAAGGGCATGGCCAAACCTTCATCAAGTGAAAATAAGCAATTAAACTCTTATCTGGAGCAAATTCGGAAGATGATGGTACAATCCTATCAGGAGCTTGTTTTGGCAAAACAAGTGGTAACTGCAGAAGCCATAAAAAACAAGTTTCTGGGTCTGGAGATTTCAGATATGACATTGTACAAACTTATCGAGTACCACAATACAAACTCTCAAGAAACTCTAAAATGGGGAACCTTGAAAAATTATTTTACAACTCAAAAATATATCATGTTGTTCCTGAAGGAAAAATATAGAACTTCTGACATTTACCTTAGAAGTCTGAATTACAAATTCCTGGTCGATTTTGAATATTTTCTTCGAAAATATTCACCGGATGATTTTCATACATCAATGGGAAACAATACTGTAATGAAACACATTGAACGCCTGAGAAAGTTGATAAAAATGGCTATCCGATATGATTGGCTGGAAAAAGATCCTTTCATTTCCTTTAAACAAAAGTTTCATCGTGTTGAAAGGGGATTTCTTTCAGAAGAAGAATTAAAAAGAATCGAGGAAAAGGAGTTTTCAATTCCCCGGTTACAATACGTAAAAGATTTATTTGTTTTCGGCTGTTACACCGGATTAGCATACATTGATGTAATGAAATTATCACCAGAGAATATCCAGATTGGCATAGATAAGCAGTATTGGTTATTTACTAATAGGGAAAAAACGGATAATCCTGTTAGAATTCCAATCCTTCCTGCTGCAATGGACATCATCAATAGATACAAGGATGACATGAAAGCTTTGGCTCAAAATCGGTTGTTCCCAAATATTTCCAACCAGAAGCTGAATAGTTACCTGAAAGAGATTGCGGATTTATGCCAGATAAACAAAAACCTTACTTTTCATTTGGCCCGACATACCTTTGCAACAACTGTAACTCTGACCAATGGAGTACCGATTGAATCAGTAAGCAAAATGCTTGGGCACACAAAGATTTCTACTACACAGATATATGCCAAAGTAATTGAAAAGAAACTTGGGGAGGATATGCAAAAATTAAAGGAAAGACTAAACGAAAAAAGGGCGATTTAATTTGGATCATTCCTAGAACATTGAAAGGTCTCGATTTAGCCCCTTTAAGCTTGAGTATGTTTATACATTCTGGTTTCTATTTTATATTCAATACCGCCTTTATAGTAAAATTCAGGTAGTATTGATCAAATTTAGTTTCTTGGACAACGACCCAGCTGGGAATTGAACATTATTCGTATCCGATTTATAATCAACACTTTAAAAAGCACTTATTTTATAGGTCTCGCTAAAGTTCCTCTTTGTATTTCAATTTATTAGAGATAAATGTACTCATTTTTCAGGTGTAAGATAAATCCCTTTCAATTTTATTTCAATCGCAGTCATCCATCCATAACAATCTGACAATATATTCTTTGACTTTTAAATTTCTCAAGTGTACTACAAAGTTTATTTTCGTGGCTGTTCTATTTCAGGAAATTTTAACATGTCGCAAAATCCCTGTACACAGAGATATTACTCGCTGGATGATCTGATTTACATGGTTTATCCTTTTATGTTTTTCAAAGAAATTAACATCAACTTGTAACCCGAAAATAAGGCTATTGTGGTATTAAATGCATTGAACCCGGTGTCTGTTATGCATAGAATTTCAAATCTATATATTTAAGAATATTGTACTATCTATCTTCTAACTCATTTCCCATCCTAATCTTACTTTTTCCCGAATAATCTCGTCAGCTTCAGGTAGTCCAACTGCCTTCATATTTTCTGAATCCCAAAATATTTTCTTTCCTCCAAGCCGTAAGGATAAAACCCCCAGAAGTACTATTTCAGTTAGCCGTGCAGCATATTCGAAGTTTGACGATGCGACAGGCCCTCCTTTAATGGCATCGACCCATTCGCGATGGTGTCCTTTACTTAGAGGAATGGACTGCACTGCCGAATCAAATGTATTCCTTCTGTTTTCAGGGAAGATCAGCGGAGGATTCTTTATTCCACCATTGTTAAGAAGAATTCCCTTATCACCAATAAACATTCCTCCACGAGCAGCTAAATTGATATTTTTCGGCAGTTGTTCAGGATGAGATGGACGTAATCCTCCTGAGTACCAGGTTAACTTAAATTCAGGTTGATCACCCTTGGCGGCAAAGTCGTAATATCCAATTTCCCCATAAGGTGCAATTTCGGCACTGGCATTATTTCCAGCAGGAAAGACTTCAATGCTTTCAGGTGAACTGAGGTTAAATGCCCAAGTTGCTGCATCCATATCATGACAACCAAAATCGCCCAGGGCACCACAACCAAAATCCCAGAAATCGCGCCAACGAACAGGAGTGTAAAGATCGTTGAAGGGACGCGATTTAGAAGGTCCCAACCACAAATCCCAATTAAAACCTCGTGGAACCGAAGTTGTTTTTTTCGGATACCCAAAAAACCCTGGAACCCAACGGCTGGCAGGAACCCAGGAATAGGCTTCCCTAACAGTTCCAATCGCACCTGCACGAAGTAATTCGATTGTTTGGCGAATGCCATCGCTACTGTGCAACTGATTTCCCATTTGAGTTGCAAGTCCTGTCTCCCGGGCAACTTTACTGACTTCTCTCGTTTCCCATATGTTATGCGCTAAAGGTTTTTCACAGTAAATGTGTTTACCGGCGCGCATAGAGAGAATGGAGATATAGGCATGTGTGTGGTCAGGAGTAGCACATAAGACTGCATCTATAGATTTATCCTTCTCAAGCATTTCCCTGAAATCTTCGTACTCCGACATTTTGTAATTCGGAGTCTTCTCGCAATAATGCGATTCTATAATCTTTTTTACAGGTCGTCGGCCAGTGTCGAAACTGTACAAAACCTCGTTTTTCCAATGAGCAGCCGGATCGGCAATAGCAGTTAACTGGACATCTTCCATATTAAAAAGTTGCTTTATGCTGAACAACGATTGTCCTCCGGCGCCAATGATTCCAATGTTAACTTTATCGCTGGGAGGTATATAGCCCCCGCCTCCAATTGTACATCGGGGCAATATCATTATCCCCGCTGAGAAAAGAGCAGTACTCTTGATGAAGTTTCGCCTTGATCGTTCAGGTTCTTTTTTATCCTCGTTGATTACATCCATCTCTATAATTTTTGCCTTTTAGTTTTACAATTTAAATCGTAGACAAGATAAACAATGCAGAGGCATTTCGAGCGTAATGGCAAGACCTTGCGAAATTATTAACAGAAAAATTACCTCTGCCAAATTCAAGACAAACTGAAAGATTTCAACACTACAAATGTCATCCTGGATTTAATTAATACAAACAGCAATTTCAAAAGCGAATTCATTTTTTTACTGACTTAATGGTCGATGTAGACAATGAAATGTCGAATTTTTTAACACTGCTCACTCCAGGTTCTGGGGCTGACGTCCTCCCCGCCTTTGCAGAAGAGAGGAGAAAAATATCATAGATACTAACTAGTACAACTTATGCGATTTTCGTGAATTCCCAATGCTTAATTATTTATTATTTTCAAGCAAAATATTTAGTTATTTGCTTGAATATCATTCTTACCTGACTATTTTTGTTTTGACCAAAAATCAGTACTTTCGTTTGATATGGAATCACCCAACTTCAGATCAACTCTAGTTAAAACCTACCGGCGGTTATTCAATTGCCTGATGTTCTACAATTAAACCGAAAGACAAAAGTCTCTTTCAAGATTCATCCCAATTCTCGTTTTTTACTTTTCACTCAGGTACTCAGGTACTTTGTTTTTCAGGTACTTTAAATTCATAAAACCATGTTCGAAAAAATAACCCAACATACAGCTTCACCTTTGAGGACTGCTGCCTCCGAAGGCAACTATTACGAACCCACAGCCAATCCCATTGGTCCGGGAATGAATGAACGCATTCAGAAACTCCGGAAACTATCTGTTGAAACAGAACCTTCCCTATCCATCGAACGGGCCTTGCACGAAACCGCTTTTTACAAGGAAAACTTTGGAAAAATGTCGATCCCGGTCTTGCGGGCAGCCAACTTCCTCGATCATTGCAGAAAAAAAGCCATTTACATCGGCGACGGAGAATTGATTGTCGGCGAGCGCGGGCCGAAACCCAAATGCGTCCCCACTTTTCCTGAATTAACCTGCCACAGTGTCGACGATTTGAATGTGCTCAACACCCGCGAATTGCAACGATACACCATTAGTCAGGATGATATGGATACGTATGCGCGCGAAGTAATTCCATACTGGGCAGGCAAAACACAGCGGGAACGCATTTTCAGTCATGTTCCTGAAGAATGGCGACTGGCTTACGAAGCCGGAATGTTTACCGAATTTATGGAACAACGGGCGCCGGGACACACCACCCTGGACGGCAAGATTTACCGGAAAGGAATGCTCGATTATAAACGCGAGATTGCCGCCAATCTGGAATCGCTCGATTACCTGAACGATCCGGAGGCCACCGACAAGGCTGAAGAATGGAAAGCCATGGACATCTCTTGCGACGCAGTCATTCTTTTTGCTGAAAGGCATGCCGCACTGGCTGAAAATATGGCTGAGTCGGAGCTTGACCCGGTCAGGAAAACAGAACTGCTGAAGATCGCTGAAGTTTGTCGCCGGGTTCCTGCCCATGCGCCACGCAATTTGTGGGAAGCCATTCAGATGTACTGGTTTGTTCACCTCGGAACCGTGACCGAACTAAACGGCTGGGATGCCATGAATCCCGGGCACTTCGACCAACATTTAGCTCCTTTTTATTCCGCCGGAATTGCTGATGGAACACTCACCCGCGAACAGGCGAAAGAACTGATTTCCTGTTTCTGGATCAAAGTAAACAACCATCCGGCGCCGCCCAAAGTTGGGATTACCGCACGCGAAAGCGGAACTTACAACGATTTTACCAACATCAACATCGGCGGAATCAAACGAGATGGCAGCGACGGAACCAGCGAAATTTCGTACATCATGCTCGAAGTTGTTGAGGAACTTCACATCCTTCAGCCCGGTAGTTCGGTGCACATTAGCGCAAAAACGCCCGATAAATTTCTGCATGCCGCAACGCGGGTCATTCGTCAGGGTCACGGTTATCCTTCCGTTTTTAATCCTGACACCTATGTTCCGGAATTGATGCGTCAGGGAAAATCATTAAGCGATGCGCGCGAAGGGGGATGCAGTGGTTGTATTGAAGTTGGCGCTTTTGGCAAGGAAGCCTATCTGCTTACCGGCTACCTCAACGTTCCGAAAATTCTGGAAGTCACCTTAAACAACGGGATTAATCCGGTAACTGGAATCCGGGTCGGGCCGGAGACTGGAGATCCGCGATCATTTAAAAATTACGACGAATTGTACGACGCATTCCTGAAACAGCTTCATTTTGTCGTCGATCTGAAAATGCGGGTAAGCAATTACATCGACCGCATGTTTGCCAAATACGCCCCTGCCCCATTCCTTTCGGTGGTTATCGACGATTGTGTCAGCCGGGGAAAAGATTACTACGATGGAGGGCCGCGTTACAATACCAGCTACATTCAATGTTGCGGACTGGCAACAGTTACCGACAGTCTGGCAAGCCTGAAAAAACATGTGTTCGAAGATCGGACTTACAGCATGGACCGGGTTTTAAATGCTGTTTCAAAAGATTTTAAAGGCGAGGAAGTGCTGCGGCAAACGATTATGAACCGCACTCCTTTCTTCGGAAATGATGATGATTATGCCGATTCAATCGCGGTAAAAGTGTACAACGATCTGGTTCAGGAAATTGATGGAAAGCCAAACATTAAACCGGGAGGAAAATATCATCTGAACATGCTTTCGACCACTTGTCATGTTTACTTCGGAAAAGTGATGGGCGCGACACCGAACGGAAGACTGGCCGGAAAATCCATTTCCGACGGAACATCACCATCGCATGGAGCCGATACGCACGGACCTTCGGCTGTCATCAAATCGATGACCAAATTCGATCATGTGAAATCGGGCGGAACTTTGCTCAATCAGCGTTTTTTACCAAGCCTGCTAAAAAAGGAAGAGGATGTCAAAAAGCTGGGGCATCTCATCCGGAGCTATTTTACCTTGGGTGGTCACCACATTCAATTCAACATTGTTGACACGGCAACACTTCTGGCCGCACAAGCCTGTCCGTCAGACTACAAAGACCTGATGGTGCGCATGGCCGGCTACAGCGATTATTTTAACGACATGAATGCCGACCTGCAACAGGAAGTGATTGAACGGACTGAAAACGACGGATTTTAAAAACACAATATAGCCCTGACAGGGTTTCGAACCCTGTCAGGGTTATGACTCCAAAAATTATGAACCAAGCTCTCATCTTCGATATCAAGCGATACGCCATTAACGATGGACCAGGCATCCGGATTGTTATTTTCATGAAAGGCTGCAACCTGAATTGTGCCTGGTGCCACAACCCGGAAAGTATTTCCACCGGAACCGAAAGAATGTACGCTGTTTCGAAGTGTATTCAGTGTGGAACATGTGTTGAAGCCTGTCCCGAAAAAGCGCTCACACTAACTCCGGAAGGAATTATCACCGATTTGGAGCTTTGCAAAATGCACGGTCAATGTGCCAGAGTTTGTCCGACCAAAGCCATTGAAATTTCAGGCAAACCAATGTCTGTTACCGAAATCATGAACGAAATTGAGAAGGAGCGCGTTTTCTTTGATCAGTCGGGAGGCGGTGTGACATTTTCAGGAGGTGAACCTTTGTTGCAATCCCGGTTTCTGATTGAATTGCTTGATGAATGTGGCCGTCGCGGAATTCACCGGGCAGTGGATACCGCAGGACTTGCCAATACCGAAATCGTTTTGGAAGTGGCCAAACGAACCGATCTTTTTCTGTACGATTTGAAAATGATGGATTCGGACCGGCACCGGAAATGGACCGGAGTTCCGAATGAAAAAATTCTTGAAAACCTGAAAACTTTAGCTGAAACCGGATCCAAAATCATTATTCGTATTCCCCTGATCGGCGGAGTGAACGATGATGTTGAAAATCTGACAGCAACAGCTCGTTTTGTCAACCAACTTTCAGGAGAAAAAAAGGAAGTGAACCTTCTGCCCTACCATAAAATTGCCCAGACTAAATATCAAAAATTAGGTCGCCCTGATGATTTTACTCTCTTGGAAGAACCCACGAAGGAAGCACAATTGCAGGCCATCTCTATTTTTCAGGAATACGGAATAAACGCAAGCATTGGCGGATAAAATGCGGCATTCAGGATCTTGACGAAGAAATTTGTCTATTTCTTTTCCAGCAACAAATTCATTTTTTCCCAGGGTTGCGAATACGCGTTGATCCACAATTCAGGTTTAAAATCCAGATTGTCCTTGTCGTAGCCCATCACGTAGACTTCGATGTTTTTGCTTGTATGTTTTTCATTAAGCGGAATGTAATAGGTGTAATTTTTATCCCTTCGCGAAACCGGATACTCCCAGGTATTGGACGGGAACGAGGGCGCGCGGTCGGAGGAACCCACCAATTGCCCGTCAATTTTAGCCGCAGCGTAAGCGCCTTCCACACCATGTTTCCCGTTCAGGGCTACGCACAGGTAACTGCCTTTGGGAATTTCGTCAAGAACCAGGTTTGCTTTCCAAACTTTTTGTGCCACTTTACTCTGCGGATACGCGAATAAATTAGAAGCCCTCCATTTCGAACGGTTCATTTTTACTCCCGAAGCAATTCCTTCAATTTCGGTAATTCGTTGCGGGAAAGCATGAAACCTGAAATAGCGAACTTCTTGCCGCACATCGATTGTCATATCGGTGCCAGCCAAATAAATCATGGATTTCCAGTTTTTCAGATCGGTAGAAATCTCAACTTCATTTCCTTCGGCTGGCCACAAGGGTTGAAGCGAAAAGGCATCGGGAACTTTGATCAGGAGCTGGTCGACATATTGAATTTCGCCCAATTCGAGACGAAGACAGCCTCCATCAACTTTCTGATCAGCATTGAATCGTCCGGCAGGCCAGAATCCGGTTGTCGGGTCTCCATCAAACAGGTTACGATCCCAAACGCCCCGTTCCACAAATGTTTTTTGATTGAAAAAGGCATCGCGGGCAGCTTTCACTTCAGGAAAAATCGTTTCGCCTGAACGATAAAGCGAACGGACTTCAAGGGCGTTGTTGTCGGCAGCAAAAACCGTAGCTTCGTACAATGCCTTTGCGTCAGCCGGAACGGGAACTTCGGTAAACGCTGACAGGTTACGGCAAACAGGGTGTTTTAGCGATTCGCCGGGAAAAGTAAGTTCAGCCGGTTTTCCGTTTAACAAACCGGCAACTTCTTTCCCATTAATTTTTGCTGATTTATATTGACCCGCATTTACCAAAGAAACAGACGATTTTGTTCCGGGCATTCCCAGAATTTCGATTTCAACCGCTTGTCCGGCAACATTTTTCACAACACGAAAATCAGATCCTTTAATTGCCGGCTCATCGTAATTGCCGGTAGTGGCCAAAAGCATACATGCCCTGAAAGGTTCGACCTCAACAATTACTTTTTCGCCCGATTGATAAGTTCCAAGAATTTTCTCCGTTGGATGCAGCTGCACCAAAGTTATTTTCCCATTTGATTCTATTCCAATTTCTTTGTCGAGTTTTATGGTATAGGAAGCCGGTGTCCAGCTCAGATTCCGCATGGTCAGAAACCGCGTATTTTTGCCGCCACGGGTCACCGCGTTAGGGCTATATGAATCGGGCAACTGCTTCCCGTCCACCAAAATTTCTCCGTATTTCCGGTGCAAATTATAGATACGTGCCAGTTTCGAAAATTCAGAATCGTTTAACAGCCACGGGTTTCCATAAATTTCGGGCGACAAAATCAACGAACGGTTAAACGCCTGAAGGATCAGATCATCGTCCCAGTAATCGAGACAGGATGAAATGCAAACGCCATGATCTTCGGTCAATCGTTTCAATTCAGGAACCAGGCCACGCGATAACGCAGCTGCCCGGTGATGAGGCGCGGTTACATTGTTGGTCATGTTCACGTCGATGTACATTTCGCTTCCCTGCCACAAAAATGTGGTTGCATACGGTTTGGCCTTTTCCAATCCCAGCCGGTGATCCAGTAAAATCAAATCGGGGCTGTATTTCCGGCATTCCTGCATCATCCGGATGAAAGCATCCTCTTTATCCAACGGAAGTTTTCCGCAAACGGCATCGAATTTAAACAGCGCGAATTCATAATCGCGGCACAATTTCACCATCTGGTCGATGCGGGCCTGCTCTTGTTCAGGAGTATCGCCAAAACCATCGGGGCCACCCCAAACGCCCAACCGGATTCCTGATGCTTTGGCCTGCTGATAAAGCGGGTCAAAACCCAAGGGGAATTGCTGTTTGAAGCGATCAGAATAAATACTTCCATAAAATCGCTTGCCATCGATAGCCCCGGCATCGAAAGCATAAATATCGAGTTGCATACCATACTCTCTTTTCAGCCATGCAAAAAAATCAAGATTTATTTTGGTTTGCCCGGCGGTAGCCCCTTCGTTGGTATTGTTTATCCAGCTAAAGTACTGCGCTTTGGATGGCGTTTTCTCACCGGCTCCCGGAAATACTTTTTCCTGTGCTGTGACTTGCCATGTAACAACCGATAGCAAAAGGAAAGCAACTATTTTATGCCTCAACTGCTTTGATCGATAGCGCTGTACTCGTTTCAATTTGATCATGGATAATTTTTGTTTTTGTTCGGTTATAAAATTGCTCGTATGTCGTTTTGCATTGCAGTTACCCTGCTAATTTTCTCAACCGTAGGTTGAATATTTCTTTTAAATCAGGATTAATCGGAAGTAGGTATTGTTTGTGATCATTTTTCCGAAGTATCTTTTGTTAAAACAATGAATTTAACAGAGTTTCGATTTCAGGGCTCGACGGATATGGAGCTTTTGCATCAATAATTTTTCCTTCAGTATCGATTAGGATGAAACGGGGAACAGCTGTTACATCAAAATCTTGCAAAAACTGTGATTGTCCGGCATTATCAGCAAGCAGTTGTGTTCCCGACAGCTGTTCTTCTTTTACGGTTTTTTTCCAGACTTCCTTATTTTTCAAATCGTCAATTGAAATACTTACAAATTCAATATTTTTCCCATGGTACTTCTTTTCCAGTTTTTTTAATGCCGGGATTTCCTTTCTGCAAGGAACGCACCAGGTAGCCCAAATATCAATGTAAACGTATTTCCCCTTAAAATCATCCAACGAAATAGTTTTACCTGCACAATTCTCGTAATCAACAAATTTTGGCGATGGATTTCCCTTTTTTGTTTTCTGATAATTTGCGAATTTTTCAGTTGTTATTTTCACAATATGGTCATCGTGGCAATGCGCAATAAACAGATTATAGGCTTCTTCGTATTTTCCTGATTCTTTTAAATAGGGCGCCACCAGGGTGGTTAAAAGATAATCCAAAACTTTCTGGTTCGAGATATTTTTGATACAGGTATTGATCGTATGCAGGATGGGATCTTCATTATCGGGTAAGGTTTTCGTTGATTCATTGGTAATAAACCAGTTTACAGCCATGCCATAGTCAACTCCGGATATTGCCAGAAGTTTCTCATCATTATAATTTAATTCTTTCCTGAAATCAAAATAGTCATCAGGTAAGGTCGACAACTCTTTTCTTAATGCATAACTTTCTTTCTGTTTCGCGTAATTGTAGCGTATCCTTTCTCGTTCAACCTGTTTGAAATCCTCATCAAGTTTCTTGTTTTCTGAAATAAATTTTTCAAGGTTTTTATTTTGTTCGGTACGAAATGAGTCGATTACAGAGACAAAATTACTAGTTTCAAGTTTCCTTAAGTTATAATTATATTTTCGGTAAAAATTATTGTTCGATGTATTCAAATCCCTTAAATATTCACTTTCAGGATTATTCAAAACGGCATATTTTTGTTCCCGCTTCCAATTATTAGTTTCAATTTTAAAATTGGCTACTTTATTCTTTTTCAGATAAATTTGAATTCCGGGGAGTACCTGATTTGATTGAGTCCGCAAACGGTAATAACCTGGTTCTCCGGGAAATTCACCGGTGAATTTCCCGCTGTCGTTTACCAAAACCTGATACGTATTGGTGGTAAGGTTATTCGTAAAGACCAGCGAGTCTTTTACACCACCGATTAATTCACCCGAAACCTTTATTGTAGTTTCAGTATTACACGAAAAAAAAGTTAGTCCACTTATAAAAATGACTAGTGCAAAAATGAGTTTTATACTACTCCCCATTGTTCGGACAATAAATACAGCGAGTTAAGATATTTTCATGCTGCAATTTGTGTCGGATAAAACGGGAAATAACTTTTGGCTTCAACAGCCATAAAAAGTTATTCTCGTTTTAGGCCGCTAATACATACTTCTGTTTTGGAGTATGATAATCCAGAGATTGGTGCAGTCTTTCATGATTGTAAAATTGAAAATACTGCTCCAGGCCTTTCCATAAAGATAGACCATTTTCGTACACATTCAGATAAACGTTCTCATATTTGACAGACCGCCATAATCGTTCGATAAAGATGTTGTCAAGTGCTCTTCCTTTTCCATCCATTGAAATCTTTATGCCATTGTCAGTTAACGTATTAATAAATACTTCGCTGGTAAACTGGCTGCCCTGATCGGTATTGAAAATTTCAGGGACACCGTGGTTCTTGATTGCTTCGTTGAGTACTTCGGTACACCATTCGGCACTCATCGTATTGGATAACGACCATTGGACAACATATCTGCTGTGCAAATCGATAATGGCTGCCAGGTACATAAAACCAGTTTTCATCGGGATGTAGGTAATGTCCATTGCCCAGACTTGATTGCATCGCTCGATTTTCAGCCCCCTGAGTAGGTACGGATATTTGTAGTGCGTTTTGTCGCTGATCGTAGTGCGTGGTTCACGGTAAATTGTTTGCCAATTCATTAGCTTCATCAAACGGCGCACCCGTTTCTTGTTTACCTTGAACCCAGCCAATATGAGCAACGCCGTCAGCCGTAACACACCATAAAAAGGGGTGCTGAAATACTGTTCATCCAATTGCCGCATGATAGCCAAATTCTCTTCTGACTCACCCGTTGGGGTGTAGTAAAAGTTGCTCTTACTGACTGAAAGCAATAGGCATTGAGACGAAATCGTCAGCAATTTACTGGAAGGATCAATCATGCTTTTTCGTTGTTCAGAATTGATCATTGCAGCTTTTTTTTTAACCAATCGTTCTCAACTTTTAACTGGCCTATCTGAGCGTACAGAATATGGGATTCTACTCCTTTATCTTTTTGATCCAATGAATCAGCAGAAAACAAATTGCTGAAATTTTTCAAAGCCTGTGATTTCCATGCGGAAATCTGGATCGGCGTGATTTCATACTTTTTGGCCAATACCTCCAAGGTGACACGCTCTTTAAGCGATTCTAAAACTACTTTGGACTTAAAATCATTACTAAACTTCCTTCGTGTTGTCGACATAAATTTTTGATTTAAAGATGATCAATTTATATCTTAACTCAGCGTCCTATTTTGGGGGAGTATTATATTTGTTGTTCATTGCATGTGTATTAATTGATTTGAATTCATAATTTATTTGGTGATTTTGTTTAATCAAACAGGAGCGCTTTTTGCTGAAAATTCTTTCGTAACAATTCATCAGGAACTGAAGGAATATACGTATCCAAACTATTCCTCCCGGCTTTTCCCATATATTCGACATAAACACAATTGGTACTTGATGTCTTTCCATCTTCCATTTTTAATGCTGTTTGAAGACATGTTGTTCCGGCTTTTAAATCGATGGAAAATTGTGCCGATTTCATATCCGGAGTGATCTCTTTCTGCATTTCAATGTTGCCAATTTTCAACCAGGCGGTTTTCAATGGCAAGTCTGCATTTCCGGCACCGTTTTCAACCATTCTTTTTCCTGATTCCTGATGCCATTTGTTCAATTTTATATTGTATTTCCCATCGCGCGCTACATTCAGCACCCAAATATTCGTTCCGTTTCGCGAAAACGAATCGTGTGAATAGAGTGTTGCCGGATTTTCGTGTTCGCTTCCGATGTATATCTGGGCATATTTATCAAAATCCACCGAAGTATCGTCCCACCATTTTTCGTACCGGCTGTAAAGATCCGCTACGATTTCAGGATACTTTTCTGCCAGGTCGTGGTGCTGCCCGGGGTCAGTTTTACTATTATAAAGTTCATCCTTTTCGCGTTTTACCAACCGCCACGTATCGGTTAAAACCTGGTACTCCTTGTCTTTCTCCGGAAACTGAATCCTTTGGTTGTGTACAAACAAAGTCCGGTCGGTTTCGTTTTTTAGTTCTCCATTCAACAATGGAACAAGGCTTTGCCCATCGTAATCGGGTTTCTCCGGTGCATTTAGTTTACACAAATCGATTAGTGTTGGCATGACATCGATGTGTGCCGCCAGTGCATCAACATCTTTTCCACCACCGATATTTCCTTTTGGCCAGCGAATAAAAAACGGTACCCGGTGAGCATTCTCGTAACCCCAAATTTTGCCGCCGCGCATGCCTGCCGCGTAGCCTTCTTGGGGGTAACCGGTTTCAAAATCCATAACAATGCCACCAAACCAGGGACAAGGTCCGTTGTCGCTCATAAAAATCAAAATGGTATTTTCTTCCAGTCCCAATTCTTTTACACCTTTCAACAGTGTTGCAATATCCTCGTCCAGTTTGGTAATCATGCCGTAGTAACCGGCAATGCGATCTGAAGAATGCTCTTTATAGGGTTCAATGTATTTTTCGTCAACCCGTAGTGGCGCATGTGGAAGGTTGGTTGCCACGTAACAAAAGAAAGGTTTCTCCTTGTTTTTCTGAATATATTTTAAGGCTTCTGAAAACCAAACGGTATTGCAATATCCTTCGTATTTTTCGAATTTCCCGTTGTGTTTGTAAGTATCGTCGAAATAATCGTTTCCCCAGAAGTCGGGATTTTGTCCTACCCCACCGCCTCCATGAACGATTGATTCCTTAAATCCACGGTCTATTGGGCGGAACGGATAATTTTCGCCCAAATGCCACTTGCCAAAAATTCCTGTTTCGTAGCCATTTTGGCTAAAAACATCGGCAATGGTCGTCATTCCTTCTTTTAAAAGCGAGCGACCGCCAATGGTATGCCAAACGCCAGCCCGCGACGAATAACAGCCGGTCATTAAAGCCGAGCGGGTCGGGGCACAACACGGATCGACATGAAAATTGGTAAAACGTACACTTTCCCCGTAAAGTTTATCAAGGGTTGGCGTTTTTACTATCGGGTTTCCGTGACAGGCTAAATCGCCATACCCCTGATCATCGGTCATAATCAGGATAACATTTGGCCTTGTTGCTGAAGTTTGCTTTTGGTTGCTTCGTGCTGATGTGACAAATAGTAAACAGGCAATTACAAAGAGAAATGGCACCTTCATCGTTTAGTTATTAATGATTTAGTTGGAAACTATCAATTTCAGGTTTTGGTCGAATTGATATTTTTTCCCGGCTTTTGTGTTGAATTTCTTGATTTTGCCCCCATAATTTACGGTGCAAGGCAAGCCATTTTTGGAGTGAACAGTAACCGAGCTGAGCTTCCCGTTATCCCAGTTCATGTCAACTTCAAACCCTCCCCGAGCACACAGCCCTTTAACCGAACCATTTGGCCAGGCTGAAGGAAGCGCGGGTAACAATTGGATTTGACCTGCATGACTTTGTAAAAGCATTTCGCAATAGCCGGCGGTTGCGCCAAGATTACCATCGATTTGAAAAGGTGGGTGCGAATCAAATAAGTTGGAATAAACGCCTCCGCCACTTTGCCCATAAATGGTTTTCGTTTCATCAACGAGGTTAATCAGGCTGCGAAGCAGTTTGTACGAGCGATCGCCATCACCAAGTCTGGCCCAGAAATTAATTTTCCACGCACGGCTCCATCCGGTACTCTCATCGCCCCGGGCATTGAGCGAAACACGGGCAGCTTCAGCCAACTCAGGAGTGGTAACAGTACTTATTTGCCTGCCGGGATACAAGGCAAAAAGGTGAGAAACATGACGGTGTTTGTCATCCGGATCATCGCGATCCACTTCCCATTCTTTCAACTGTCCCCATCGTCCGATAGCCGGTTTCAGGAGTTTTTCCCTCATTTTTGCGATATGGTTCCGAAATTCGGTGTCTTCACCCAATTCGTCGGCTGCCTCAATCGTGTTGGTAAACAAATCCCAAATTATCTCCTGGTCGTAAGTCACACCTTCCTCCGGTTCGTATTTGTACTGCTCGGGCGACCATCCGTCAGGAGTTACCAATGTGCCATCGGGTCTTTTTACCAAATGGTCTTCCCAGAACTGACAAATTTCTTTTAAAATGGGATAGGCCGTAGTGCGAAGAAATTCTTTATCCCGTCCAAACGCATAGTGTTCCCATAAATGTTGGGCATACCAGGCACTGCCAGGGGCATTCCATTTCCAATACGAAAGGCCACAGGCATTATTCATGGTCTGAATGGTCCATCCGCGAACATTGCCATAATGCCGTTGTGTATTTTTTGCACTAACCTCCCGAATACTTTTTATATAATCGATAAAGGGGATTTGGCATTCACCAAGATTTGCCGATTCTGCCGGCCAATAATTCATTTCAAGGTTTATGTTTGAATGGTAGTCGCAGGCCCACACCGGTCGGTTGCTGTTGTTCCAAACGCCCTGCAGGTTGGCCGGCAAAGCTCCGGGGCGCGAACAACTGATTAGCAGATAGCGGCCAAACTGACAAAACAATGCTTCAAGCTCCGGATCGGCAGAATGGTTTGATTTGTATGCCTGCAAACGCTCCAAGGTCGTTTTATCACGCAATTCAGGGGCTGTCTTTCCCAAATCAAGAGCAACCCGGCCAAACAATGATTGGTAATCTTTCAGATGATCCGATAAAAGCGTTTCAATAGTCTGCACGGAAGCTTCATCGACTGCCCTGGTAACTTTTTCGTGCGGATGTTTTCCGAGCCACTCCTTCGAATAATCTTGTGCAAAGTTTGTTCCGGCGCCAAGAATAAGTGTCAGCGTATCACAATCAGTAAAAGTTAAACCAATGGGCGACAGAGGTGTCCTGCCTGGATTTTCCTCAGGTGCATGCTTCAGTTTTCCTCCTTTGTTTAACACCTGCACCTGTGCTTCATATTCAAAACCATTGCCAATCTCGCCCACGGCAAATAATCTGTTTTTTGCTTCAGTCAGCTTCGCATTGTGCATGTCGGTTAGCCACACGCGCCCTGTGTAAGCGCCGGGTTTATCAGCTGTCAGAGAAATTACGATCACATTGGCCGGGTGGCTGGCAAAGGCCGTTTGGCGGTAGTGCACCCCTTCGTAATCGTAGTCCACACGGTGAATAGCATTGCTTATGTCGAGTTGGCGTTTGTAGTTTTTAACCTTCGCCTGATCGTGTCCGAGATGGATAAAAATATCGCCGAACGCCTGATGAGCGCCCATATCTTCCTCTTCAACAGCTTCTTTTTGCATTCGGTCTCCATCCCAAAGGCTGATTTCATTAAACTGAATGCGTTCGATATCGGTGCCTCCGAAAAGCATGGCACCCAGGGGGCCGTTGCCAATTGGCAAGGCTTCTTTCATCCATGAGTTGGCCGGTTTATCGTACCAAAGAGTAAGTGGGTCTGAGAAATTGATATTTTCATTTTTTTGTCCATTTGTTATTGCAGTGGCGAAAACCGCAATTAAAAACAGGAAAGCTTTTCTTTTCAGATTTAGTTTTTGCATGATTTTTATTGGATTATTGCTTTGTTTAATTTGGCATTCAGTTCTTTTACCAGTTCTTCATATTCTTTTTTCCCGGCAAGGTTATTGAATTCTTTTGGGTCGTTTTCCAAGTCGTACAACATCGAAAAGTCAGCATGAACCGTATCTTCCCTCCATTCGGTATAGCGATATCTTTCGGTTCTTATTCCGTAGCCTTTGGGTGTGCCCATCGTAAATTCAAAGGCTTTACCCGGGGTGTTTACATTGTTTAGCTGAGGTTTTAAACTTAATCCTGAAAGTTTGTGTGGAGTTTCTATTCCGGTAAGTTCGCAAAGGGTTGGGTAAATATCAATCAATCCGGTCAGATTCGTGCATGTACTCGCTTTTTCTTTTTGACGCGGATCGACAATAATCAGTGGGACACGGCAAGCTCCTTCAAACATTGTTGATTTGTGCCAGTGTCCATGCTCGCCTAAATGAAACCCCTGATCGCCGGTAAACACGATAATCGTATTTTCTGCAAGCCCCTGTTTTTCCAGCTCATCAATTAATTTTCCGGCCAAATCGTCTACAAAATGAATGGCCGCATAATAAGCATGTGCATAATTTATTCCGTGGGTATCGGGAATGAAATTGAATTCTTCACCTTTTAAATGCCAGTTAATTTCAGGAATATCATCGCGGTCGTTTTCAGGCACTTCAGGAATTTTGTATTTGGAAATATCTATGGCGTCCCAGTGTTTTTTAGGAACAATCATGGGTGGGTGTGGGCGGTAAATCCCGTAAGCCAGGAAGAATGGCTTTCCTGTTTTTTTTGGATTATTCTCTTTTAGAAGCTGAATGGCATTCTGCAAGCCTTGCCCATCAGCCATTTTGGTGTCTTCAATATCGGGAGCCGAATAAACAATTTTAACGCCCCGGCTTCCTTTGTTCCCAAGCTGTGTCGCGTTATCCCAAACTTCCTGACTTGCATCGTAGCCTGTGTTGTTTATGGCCACGTCCCAGGCCAGAGTGTCGTCGGTGCCGGGGTTTCCAATTCCGTCAGGAATGCCCATGTGGAATATTTTGCCAACACGCGCTGTAAAGTAACCGTTTTGGCGGAATAAATGTGGCAAAGAAATTACTCCAGGAAGGTGCTCGTTAAAAGTTCCTGGTTTCATATGTGTATAACCACTTTCGAAAGGATACAGCCCTGAAAACAGAGATGCACGACTTGGGTCGCAGGTGGGATATTGGCAAAAGTTATTGCCAAAAACAACGCCGCGTTGTGCCAGTTTATCTAAGTTGGGGGTAACCGCAACCGAATCGCCGTAGCATGTCAAACGGTCAGCTAAATCATCGGCAATGATAAACAGTATATTTGGTTTTTCTTCTGGCTGAGTTTTTAACGACTGACAGCCACAAAAAGTAATTGCGAAAAGAATTATAAATGCAAAGAAATGTATTGATTTAGTCTTGGTTTTCATTGCGTTGGTTTATTTTTTACAAAAGCATATCTCCACTTTGCCAATCAATCCCGATTTTAAAAGTGGGTTATTTGCATTAAATTTATACTTCACATTTGTTTGGGTATAGTTTTTTATGTCGGGATTTCTCAAATCACCTATAATCCGGTTGTTCCAGGTATTTATTACCTGAACTTCTATTTCGTTTATTCCCTGTTTCAGGAAGGGTGTAATGTTGGCTTTGTATGGTGGTGTCCAAACAATTCCACAATCGTTGCCATTCACCTTAACCTGCGCCATTTCCTGCACATCTTCAAAAACCACAAAAGCTTCCATGTTTTTTGAAATTGCTTCTTTTGCCACCGTAAAATTTCTTTTATAATTAGCCGCTCCTGAATAATATTTAACACCTTCGTTTTCGCTGTCAGACCAACTGATAAGTTTTTCAAATTGATAAGATTTTGGGGCATCCATATTTGTGTCGAAACGAACTTCCCAATTATCACTCAAATCTATTGGGCTTACTGCTGCTGTTTCTTGTTGTTTTTTAAAACCAAATTGCAAATCGTAATTTAACCCGGCATCATTTTTACGGTTTGAGTTGTTTCTGAAGATAATAAATCTTGAAGAAAGCCCATCGAATTGAAGCTCAATGCTAATTCCATTTTTAACTTTTAAATATTCGACATTTCGCTGTATCATTCCGGTCTCGGCATCCCAAATTTCCGGAATCATATTTTGGTTAACCCTGAAAACGCAGGTTACTTTTTCGCTGGCAGGGCTGCTGTTTGAGACAAAGTAAAGATCTTCAGTTTCTGTTTGACGGTGAATATAATCGATATGAAAGTCGCAATTGTCGATCCCTTGCACTTCAAAATCCGGAGGAATATTCATTTCTGCCAACACTTCTTTTACCGATTTTCCCCAATAGACTGTTCCCTTGCCATAATTATTGGAAAGTATCTTTACGCCATCGCATTTTCCCCAGAGTTTATCGGCAATTTCATTTACCTCAAGGTCACAATCCGGGTAATCTTTTAACGATGTTGTTCTTTCAGGTTTCCGGCCAATTACAATAGCTCCGTCAAAAACCAATTTCTTCAGGCTTTTCAATACTTCAAGCGATATATCATTTCTGTCGGGTAACAACATTACTTTGTAGGATAGCCCGGTTGGCAATACCAATTTCCCATCGTTAGTTGTTAACGCGTGGGTTATGATGTCGGCATTAATGTAGTCGTAATCATAGCCCGGTAAATCGCCAACATTTACAGGTTTTGGTTTTCCACAATGCAAACACTTATCGTTTGAATAAATCGGTGTTATATTCGGATCAATTCTTTTGGGAGGAACCAGATTGGGTGCCTGATCGCCATAGTACAAACAAGCATCGCCAACAAAATTTCCCTGTCTTAACACATAAGAGCATCGTGCAATGTAATCCATAAAAGGTCGTGCATATGGCCACCATGTTGCATTTACATTCACGTGTTCGCCAGCGTGATAGGCAAACCCGGGTTTTCCGGCAATTTCGGGGTTGTGATCGAAGGTGTGAAAAACGACTTGATTAAGCCCTTCGCAAAAAGCAATATCGATGAGTTGTTTAAAATCGGTAGGGCCATGTTGCCAATGGTTCCATCCTGTTAGCGATTCGGCAGCCACTGTTTTTTTTCCGTATATATGAGCAGCACTGGCTGCTTCCTTAGTGACCCAAAAACGTTTCCTGTTCCAGAATTCACCCATTGGAATATGTGAATTTCCCAGAGCTTTAAGCGGGTCAACACGTGGACTTCCTCCATGGCCGGCTTCGGTTAACATTTCTATTCCATTTTTTTCGGCTATAGTAACCGATTGCGCAAAGTGGTTCTCAATCATCATGTCGCTGACCAGGCGGCTATAATCATTGCGAAATCGTTCGGCAAAAACACTGTCTTTGCAGTTATATCCCTGTAGAAGGGGAAGGTATGGAGTTGGATCGTATTGGTAACACGTTTTAAATTTATGCACAAATTGTGGAGACCAGTCTTTCATTTGCCACACTTCATAACTGTCGAGCATAAAAAACTTCATGTGATTATCCGGTGTGCTTACTGCCCCCAGACGGGAAATAATACTATCGAAATGAATTTGAGTAGCCCTGCGACTTAGATGATCAATTACCAAGCCATTGGAGTTAGGACTGGGGCATACCAGATTTTGACCCGTATTGCTCATGAAAAATGAGAGAACGTTCCATTTACCTTCAGGCATCTGCCATTCAATAAATTTATTTTCAGAAATAAATTCATCCAACAAAATGGGCTGGGTGGTTTTATAATCAATAATTCCGGAGTTGGAATAGGGTACCGCAATGGATGTGATTCGTGAAAACGATTTGGCTTCTCCTTTAGGTGATTTTGGTATTCCGATGGTGATTTTTTTGATTCCCGGGCCTTCAACCACATTGCTTGTGCTTAGTAGCTGCATGCTTGCATCGGCTGTATCAATCCATTCGCCTCCCGCATTCCAACTGCTGGATGCTACCATTCCGAGATCCAAATCTAGTTTTTTACTTGTTTTTAGCGCAAGGGAAATATACTCCAGCGACTGCTTGCCCAAGAATGCCGGACCTGCCGGAATTATTTTATCAGGGTCAGCTAATGAACCGATATCCCAGATTACCGCACCACGCAAGCCTTTATCTTTCATTTGCTCAAGCTCGTAAATCAGTTTTGTTGTATCTACAAAACCGTTTAACCATGGCCATAATGCCAAAGGCCTGTATTCTTTTGGTGGTTTTAAGAATAGTTCTTCGGATAAATCTTTTTTAGTTGAAATACATTGCGCAAATAATAATGCGGACATTAAAATCAGTACAAACTTCCTGTTTCGCATTAACGCTAGAGCTTTTATGATTTTGTTTTTCAACATTGTGTTGATAGATAAATTACAATGAACCTTCTTTTTAGTTTCTTTTGGTTGTAATAGAAAGGTTATAAACTCCTTCTTCCAGTTTAAATTTACCTGTTTCTAAACCTTTTATATCAGATGATTTAAGCTCCTTCCCATTCTTTTCAATACTTATTTTTTGTGATTGATTCAATTCGAAATAAACATTTGCCTTGCTTCCCTTTGGGATTTCCATTTTGTAGTTGCAATTTCCTGATGCATCTTTTTTCCAGTTCGATACGATTTCACCATAAGGCGAATGATAGCTGCAATTCACAAATTCAAGTCCTTCAGGTGTTGACGGAGCCAGGATAAATTCTTCGAACCCGGGTTTTTCGGGCATTGGGCGTATTCCGCCCAGCCAGCGGTAAAACCATTCGGTAACCGTTCCGAACATGGGGTGGCAGTTCGAGAAAGTGTTGTCGCTTTCTTCCCAGGTTTCCCAAACAGTGGTTGCGCCATTGTCAACCATAAACCCCCAGCCGGGATATTCGGTACTGTTCACAATATCGAACACGGCATTGGGCGACACGTTTGCAGAAAGAGCTTCAAGTGCATATTTTGTTCCGAAAATACCGGTACTGAAGTGACCGGAAGGACCATTTTTTACTGCATTCAGGAGCGAATCTTTGGCAGCTTCGATTTCATTTTCAGGAATTATTTGGTGAAAAAGTAAGGCTGAAAACAAAGTTTGTCGATTAATTTTTTCGGTCACCGGTTTGTCCCAGAATTCGGCTTTAACAATAGCTTTCAGTTTTTCAGCCAGTTTTCCGTATTTTTCTTCGTTAGCTGTATCGCCCATCTCTTTTGCAAAGGTTTGCATAATCCGGGCGCATTGCAGGTAGTGGCAGGTTCCGGTTAGTTGCACCGGCACACGGATCATCGATTCGTGATCGCCCAAACCTTTGTCAACCAATCCTTCGGGGTGAAGAAAGGCAACTTTATCCATCCACTTGTTATTTTTATCGTAAAGCTCTTTAACCAATTCGGTATCGTTATAATACAAATAGACATAATATTGCGTAAGCAAATATGCCGACTCCCAACTGATGCCACAATATTTAACGCCTGTAAATGGAGCGGTATCCACAAACATGGAATCGCGCATGGCATCGATCCAGTCGTAAATGGTTTTGCGGTAAAAGCCCTGCATGTCGAAATTGTAAATAAACGATTCGCTGGTGGCATTCAGGTCGCCGCCATAGCCAAATTTTTCGCGTGCCGGGCAATCCGACTGGACACTAATGAGGTTGGCTTTAAAGGTTCTTTCGGTGATATCCTGAATAGAATTTAAGAGTTCGGAAGAGCAAGAGAAACTGTTTTTATTTTCAACGTTTGAATGAAAGAAGAGCCCTTCGATATCCGAAATTTCCGGTTTTGCTTTTAAGCCCGAAATTTCCATGTAACGATAAGTGTGGTAAGTAAATTCGGGTTGAAACCAGGCTGCCTTTTCGCTTCCAATAATGTAACTGTCGGTTTGCCACGCAATTTCGGGAGCACCGGGCCCACCAACGCCTTTGCGCTTAATTTGTCCGATTACGGTGGTCATTGGGTTCAGTTTGCCATCGTCGTAAATGCGTTCGCCAAAGCGAAAAGTAATGGTGTCGCCAATGTTTCCTGAAAGTTTGATGCGGTATGTGCCGGTAAAATTGACACCCATATCGACGACATAAATTCCTGTTTCAGGAGAAGAAATGGCTACAGGAGTAATTTTTTGCGTAATCTGTACTGGTGGGGAAACGGCTTTTTGCAGTTCTCCACCCGGTCCCTTATCAATTTTTACTGTTTGCCAATTCGTATCCGGAAAACCCGGTTTATTCCAGCCAATTATTTCGTGGCGGGCATCGTAGGCAACACCCAGATACACATCGTTTTTCAGCAGTGGGCCATACGCATATTTCCAGCTGGCATCCGAAACTATTTCAGCTGATTTACCATTTTTGTAATTTATTGCAAGTTTTGCAACGAAGGCAGGTTTTCCAACTTTTAGGTCAACCCTCAAGTTCCGTCGTCCCCATTTCCGGAGCGGAAGCGGATTGTAAAACCCATTTCCGAGCGATACGCCCAAACAATTGCCGCCCTCATTCAGCAATGAAGTCACATCGTATTCGGCATAATAAATCCGTTTGCTGAAATCAGTCCATGCCGGGTCGAGTTCATTTTTCCCAATCGGTTCGCCGTTTAACGAAGCCTTGTAATAACCGGCAGTTGTGATAAAAAGAGTTGCCTTTTCAACTTTATTGTTTGTTTCGAATTCTTTTCGGAAAAGTGGAGCCGGACTGTCGCGATAAAACAATGAATCACTTTCAGGCAATTCGCGCGCATCGGTAATCCATTGTGCAGCATCGTTCGATGTAAAACCTGTGTTGCTTGTTTTTTTAATTTCCTGACAACCAACGAGTGACAATAAAACAATGAATAGTTTAAATTTTATCATTTTCAAATTCTTTAGTGGTCATTTTTACTTTTTACTAAACTGGGTCTCTGTACCATTTCTTCTCCATTTACTGAATTCGAATAGTCAACGGCTTTTCCGTTCCCTCCGTTCAGTTTAAGGTTCCATTTATTCAGATAGAACTCACGGTGCTTGAAATTTTCATCCCCGATTTCTTTTAAAGCCGATTGAAGTTGCCCGTCTAATTTTTTCTGTAATTTTTTGTATTCTTTTTTTCCAAGCAGATTGTCCAGCTGATCGGGATCTTTCAGGTTATCGAAAAGCATGGTTGCGCCATCGGGTGAGCACACATAAGTATAACGGCTGGTCCGGATTCCCCTGTATTCCGGAGTATCGTATTCATTACCAAACGGACAGACATTCATGACCAACGCGGCACGGTCGGTTTTCAGATTGGGCGATTTAACCAATTTTGAAAGGTCTTCTCCTTCAATAGATTTCGGAATTTCGATATTTGCCAATCCCAATAAAGTTGGAAGTATATCAGGAGTAGTGATGGGGGCATTTACAACTGCACCCTTCATTTCGGAATTAAACGGAGTTTTAATTAAGAAAGGCACCCGAATCGATTCATCCCAAACTAACTGTTTGCTCTTTGGGCGGACTCCATGCGAACCCATCATTTCTCCATGGTCGGAAGAAAAAACAAACAGCGTATTTTCCATTAATCCCAATTCTTTCATTTTGCTTATCAAATCGCCAAAAGCTTTATCAATGGCGGTACAATGCGCGTAATAACCATTCAGCTCACTTTTCACTTTTTCGGATAATTCCGGTGGTACATTCGGTGCCGTTTTTAATTCAGAAAGAGGATACATTGCTTTGTATTCCTCAGGAGCTGTAAGGTGAGGAAAATGAGGCGCGGCGATGGAAACAAACAATAAAAATGGATTTTCATCCTGTGCATGTTTTTCCATGTAGATTTGTGCTTCTTTTGAAATAGCGAATGGCGAGTAACCCTCCCAGTATTTTATTTCGGGATCATTGTTTTCGTAATAAGGCATTTTGTTGTAATCGTGAGAACATTCGAGTGCTTTCCAATAATCAAATCCTTGCCGGCGTTCCGGAATTACATTATTAAAACGGCCATGCCCGTCGAGGTGCCATTTGCCCAAATAGGCAGTGTTATAACCGGCCGATTTAAATATCTCGGCCATACACAGTTCTTCAGAAGGAAGGGATAAATCGTTCAGGAACATTCCGGTAGAAGTCGGGTACTTTCCTGTAAGCAAGGATGCGCGATGAGGTGTACAAACCGGACAAACCGAAACCGCATTTTTGAAATTCACGGCCTCGCTGGCAAACTTATCGATATTAGGTGTTTGCACGGTAGTATTTCCCGCGTACCCAAAAGCCGATGCTCTCCATTGATCGGTAAGCACATACACCACATTTGGCTTTTTTGCTTCCGAAATTGAAAATACAGGCAGAAGTCCAAGTAAAAGGAAAATATGTTTTTTAGCTCTCATAAAAACAGAAGTGTTCGTTTATTTTATTGTTTTGTAAGTATGGCCGACCAGCCACCGCCGGGCGCCAGATGTATTTTTAAGTTCGCTCCGCTCTGGATGTTCGTTTCAAGCATTTTGAAATCGGATGCGTGACGATGGGCGTTTGCTCCATCCTGCCAGATCCGGAGTTTGTAATTTCCTTCCGGAAGAAAATTGAAATTCAGGTCCAAATCCCGTTCAGCCCAGTTTGTCATGGCGCCCACAAACCATTTTTCGCCCGAGCGGCGTGCCACGGCGAGGTAATCGCCCACTTTGGCTTTCAGCACTTTGGTGTCGTCCCAAACGGTAGGAACTTCCTTCAGGAAAATCATACATTCGGGTTCGCGATAGTAATTCGACGGATTGTCGGCCAGCATTTGCAAGGGGCTTTCGAACACCACATACATAGCCAACTGGTGGCAGCGGGTGCCCGAACTCATAGGTTCTTTTCCTATTGTCCTGAAATTACTTTTCGTAGCATTTTTCATTGCTCCCGGGGTGTAGTCCATCGGTCCGGCCACCATGCGGATGAACGGCAACAGCAAATCGTTGTTCGGGTTGGCATCAGTACCCCATTTGCTTTGTTCCATGCCCATGACACCTTCGTAAGTGATCACATTTGGGTAAGCACGGCTCAACCCGGTTGGTTTATATGCTCCGTGATAACTAACCAGCATTTGTTTTTCGGCAGCTTTTTGAGCTACACGCTGGTAATAATCGACCATCCACTGGTCGTCGCGCTGCATGAAATCAACTTTGATTCCTTTGATTCCCCAGTTGGCGAACTTTTGCAAGGCCGCGTCCAGATTTTCGTCCAGATCTTTCCAGGTCACCCATAAAATTACGCCCACATTTTTGGTATTGCCATAGGCTACCAGTTCTTCCATGTTAATATCTTCGACAACCTGAAGCAGTTTTCCGGGAGGATACCATCCTTCGTCCAGATTGATGTATTGCAACCCGTATTTCGAAGCAAAATCGATGTAATATTTATATGTTTCGGTATTTATCCCGGCTTTAAAATCGACACCGTAAATGTTGTTGGCATTCCACCAGTCCCAGGCCACTTTCCCGGGTTTTATCCAGCCTGTATCATCCAGTTTCAGTGGACTTGCCAGTTTGTAAATCAGTTCCGAAAGAATCAAATCGGCATCGTTTTCCGCGACAATCAAAACCCGCCAGGGGAAACTTCGCGGGCCATCAACCTTAGCCAGAAAATCGGCATGTTTGCTTACCGGCACATCGCGGTCGCCTTTTGGTTTGACTTCCAGCGGATAACCGGCGAATTTTCCAATCAGCCCAAACGGGTTTTTACCGGAGCCACGAAGGAACATTCCCGGGTAACTGATCAAGTCTGATTCGGAAATATAAACTTTCGTTCCGTTTTCGAGGGAAACCAAAGTCCCGGTAGAACAAAACCTTTCCGGAGTAATTTCTGATAATTTCAATTTAAGATATTGGTATAGGCGTTTAGACCGCCCAAAATTTATATAATGCTACATTAGTAGCATGGATGAACGAAATCAATTTAAAGGTGTGAACTCAATTAAGTTCTATAATGCGTTTTCTTCCGATGATGATTGCTACCGTTACCTGGCTGATGTCAAATGGTTCGATAACAGTTATCAATGCAAGAAATGTGGTAATACAAAATATTATAAAGGTGTAAAGCCTTTTTCAAGACGATGTATGAAATGCAAATATGATGAAAGTCCAACCGCAGGAACCATGTTCGACAAATGCAAATTTTCTTTGCAACTGGCCTTTCACATTGCGTTTAAGATAAGTACAAAGAAGAAAGGAATGTCTTCCTTAGAGTTATCTCAGGAATTTGAATTACGCCAAAAGACCTGTTGGGAGTTTAAATGGAAAATACAACAAGCCATGCAAAGCAGTAAACGGCATCCAATCAGCGGTATAGTTCATGTCGATGAGTTCTATCTCGGCGGCGAGGAAGAGGGCAAACGAGGTCGAAGCAAAGGTGACAAAAAGCTTGTCGTTGTCGCTCTTGAAATTGTCGAGGGCGGTGTTGGACGTGCATACGCTCAATGTATAGACAATGCTTCGGCTGCTTCCTTCCGTCCATTCTTTAAAACATACATCAGCAAGGAAACAAAAATCATAACCGATGAGTGGAAAGGGTATATTCCTTTGAAAAAGACGTATCCGAATCTGGAACAACTAAAATCAGAAAACGGAAAAAGCTTTCAGGATATCCATATCCACATCATGAACTTGAAAGGATGGCTGCGCGGAATTCATCATCATTGCAGCAAAGAACGTCTTCAAGGATACCTCGATGAGTACCATTTTAGGTACAACAGACGATCTAATATGGATACGATATTCGATTCACTCATAAAAAAGATGGTTTTGAATAATCCTATTCGTTTACAATCAGTTAATTAACATGGGCGGCTTAAACGCCTATACCAATTAAGATATTCCCGTTCCTGATGGGAATAAACACTTTTCTCTTCAGGAAACCAGATGCTGTGGTCGCCGGTAAAATTGAACGAAGCCAGTTCGTTTTGCACCTGACAGGGACTTTTAATGTTGGAAACCCAGCGATAGGCCACTCCTTCGTCGTAAGCCCTGACGAGCAGCGAATAGTTTCCTTTGAAATCCAACTCAAGTTCCCTGTATTCGTTTTTTATCGTACTGAATTTCCTTGGAACCACAGGATGTATTTCTTCGGAAACAGAAACGATTTGTTGTTTTTTGACTTTAGCATTTTCTCCAAACGAAATGCCATTGTCAAGGGTCAGGTCAATTTCAGATTTGGAGATAATCTCCGTTCCTTTTAAAAACATCTGGTAACTCAGTTTATCGTCAACGGTAATTTTTACTTCCAGTTTTTCTGAAGGCGATTTAACTTGAAATGTTTGCGCTTTTGCCACAAAGCAAGTCGTAACAAGCAGGAAAAAAACCAATTTGAACTTCATCATTTGCTTAATTTGTTTTTCAGTTGAATAGCAGCTTTCGTAATTGCCAATCCGCCTTTTCCGGTGCATTTTACGCACGAAGGGATGGATTGACCAACGACCGAAACGGTTTGAATCACCTGATCGAGCGGAATTACAGGGTCGAAACCCGCGACTGCCATGATTGCCGAGGAGTAGGCATTTACCGCCGCGCTGATGTTCTTGCCCAGACAAGGAACTTCCACGCGGTCGGCCACCGGGTCGCACACCAATCCAATCATATTTTGAATAGCCATTGAAGCTGCGCCAATTGCTTGTTTAGCTGAACCACCCATCAACTGGGCCAAGCCGGCAGCGGCCATTCCCGAGGCTGCGCCACATTCCACCTGGCAGCCATATTCTTCAGCCGAAAAGCCGGGTCCCATGGAAAAATAGGCGCCAACAAGACCAGCGGCAAAATAGGCTTTCACCAATTCTTCGTTGCTGGCATTTGCATTTTCGGCCACGGCGCGCAACGATCCGCCAAGGGTGCCGCACGATCCGGCAGTGGGAGCAGCAACCACAACTTCCATCGCGCTTTTCGATTCCATTAAGGCCGTAACATTGGCAATCATCCGGTTTACAACCGAATCCTTCAGTTTTCCCGCTTTTTCAGCTTTCTCAATGAAGTGTGATTGCTGGTGTAAAATGCGGTCATCGTAATTTGTTCCGGCCAAACCGGTATCAATACTTTTATGTATAATCTGAACGAGGTTCTGCATTTTCCCGATCAATTCCTTTTCCGATAAGCCACTTACATGTTTTTCGTAAAGGAGCCCCAATTCGCCCAAATCGAATCCTGTTTTTTCGGCGTATACCAGCAATGAGTCGATGGAACTGAAAGGCATGGCTGTTTGTTTGCCTGAAATGATGGGCAAAATGGGATTGACCAGAGCGACTCGATCAAGATCAGGATTGTTTTCCAGTAACTCAATAAAACCGGGATCAAATGGAAGTGAGGATTTATACTCACACAAAACAACTTCGTCCTTTTGCTGGACTGTCATTTCAGTTTCAGGCGGAACATTTGTTTTAAGTTGTTGCGCGACATTCGTTTTTCCACCGGAGAACAAAATAAGCTCATGCAAGTCGCCATTTATTTTTACATCAAAGCCATTTATCGATTGGATTTCGAAAGCGCCTCCACCCGTTGAAATCGCGATAATTTGCACTTTTTTTTGCGATGCGCCCCAAAGTGTCAGGCGAACCGTATTCGCGTGACTGGTTTTGAATGAACTCACCCGATAATCGATATTGATGCCTCTTTCCAAAGAGATCCGGTCGGTATCTTTCATTTTTTCGTCGGTAATGTCAAGTTCCAGCAGGCCGCCGTTAATGCCCATACATGTACCTTGTTCGCGATAATTGGGCGCCCATGCTCCGTCGTCGGCAAATTCAATCAGCGCTTTATCCAAACGGTCGTTCAGGATATTCATGGCCGTTCGCGCAATGCGCCACGAAGCCGCGGTGTGCGAACTCGAGGGCCCGCGCATAACCGGACCAATTATGTCGTTAAATATGTCGGGCAACTTTTTCATTCGAATAAATTAATTTCCTGCCCAAAACCAGCCTGTAACGAACAATTATAAATATCGTTTGCAACAGCAAAATCCTGAATGGCAACCCCTACACTTTTAAATATTGTGATTTCGTCTTCCGACTCTCTGCCTTTGATTTTATTTAAACAAAAATCGCCAATTTCGCCAACGATATGTTTTTCTTCAATTATTCCCTCTTTTAATGGTTTTATTAAATCACCACTTTCTTTCAGGCACGGTTCCATTTGATCGACAAACACTTTTGCTGCCTTAATTAGATGTGGGTCAAGTTCCTGCATGTGCGGTTGAAACGAACCAATCGCATTTATATGTACACCTGCCTTTACATCTTCCAGTTTAAAAAGCGGGGTTGTTGAGTTAGTTGCTGTGCAAATAATATCGACTTCTTTTAAAACGGAAGTATCTTCCGTAAAAATCATTTCAAGCTGATATTTTTCCTTCATTTCCCGAATAAGTTTTTCAGCTGATTCTTTGAATTTATCGAAGACAAATACTTTTTTAACCGATCGTTCGCAAATCACAGCCTCCAATTGAGTCCGTCCCTGAGCGCCGCAACCAAAAAGAGCCATTGTTGGTGTATCTTTTCGTGCAAAACAACGAGTTGCCAATCCGCTGGCAGCTCCGGTTCGCAAGGCTGTCAGGTATTCGCCGTCCATTATAGACACGATTTCGCCGGTTTCTGAATCGATTACCAGAACTATTCCCTGAATAGTTGGAATTCCCGGAATGAACCCGCTGTCGCGCTGGGTCAGGAACTTGATCGATACCCGTTGGTGCTTTTCAACAAAAGCGGGCTTAAAAATCATCGCCATATTATTGGTCGGAAGCTTCGTGACGTAGCGCAGCGGGACAAAACTTTCGCCCGACGACAAGGATGAAAATGCCAGATCCATAGCATCAATCGCCTTTCGCATGGAATAGTGCTGTTTTATTTCGCCTGCTTTTATAATTCGAATTGGCTTTCTCATTTTCAAAAATTAAGTTTCTAAGCGAAGTCGGGAGACCGATGACCGAAGTATTTTTCTTCCGACTTCAAACTAAATATTTATTTTGCTCCCGCCGGAAGATTTTTCTTCAGGAAGTTGAGCATGGTCATTCGTAAATGCATACTTGTATTTTCACGTTCGTGAATACTATGCGAGCGCATTGGGTAGTCAATCATCGTAAAATACTTGTTTTGTTTAATTAGTTCGTTTACCAGCATTTGGCAACTTTGGTAATGACAATTATCGTCGCCCGAACCATGTATCAGCAGTAAATTACCTTTCAGGTTTTTTGCATGGGTAATCGGGCTGCCATCGAGGTAACCCTCGATATTGTTTTTTGGCAGGTTCATGTAGCGTTCCTGGTAAATATTGTCATACAGCAATTGGTTGCTTATAAAAGCAATGGCTATTCCTGTTTTATAAATTTCGGGGTATCGGAACATGCAATTCAGAGTGTTTGAACCACCGCCACTCCAGCCCCAGATCCCAATCCTATCGGGATCAACAAAGTCCCATTCCATAATTTTTCGGGCACATGCTGCCTGATCGATTGGTGCCAGAATGCCAATTTTTTTATACACACTTTTTCTGAACCCGCGGCCGCGTGGTGTATCTGTACCGCGGTTGTCCACACTCATAACAATGTATCCTTCCTGCGCCAAAAGCTGATCCCAGAGATTGCCCACCCATTTGTCCTGAACGGTTGCTCCTGCTGGTTCGCCATACACATAAAACATTACCGGATATTTTTTCGTGGGATCGAAGCCTGCTGGTTTAATCATCCAGGCATCAAACTCCATACCGTCGTCGGTTTTTATTCTGAGAAATTCTTTTTCAGGAATATTGTATTCGGCCAGCTTGTTGCGTAGGGCTTTGTTGTCTTCAAGCACACGGAGAACTTTGTGATCGGGGAGTGTAACTACTTCGTATTGTGGCGGTGTAGCATGGTTCGAGAAAGTATGAATGGCATATTTGCAATCGGGCGAAATGTTGTATGAATGTTGTCCGGACTGATCCGTAGGCGACAAACGTTCCGGTTTTCCTTTCCCGTCTAATCGGCTTCGGTACAAGTAACGCTGGGTGACATTTTCGGGCGATGCAATGTAATAGGCCCACCCTTTGTTTTGGTCGATATTCAGTAATTGAATAACTTCATAATCTCCGGAAGTTATAGCTTCTATTTTGCCTGTTTCCACCGAAACCCGATTCAGGTGAAGCCAACCTGTATTGTCGCTTAGCCAGGTAAATTCTTTGTTGTCGTTTAACCAGGTCATATCGTCATACACATCGAGCCAGGTATCTACCTTTTCGGTATAAACTACTTTTGCTGCTCCTGTTTGGGCATTGGCAAAAAATACTTTATTGGTATTTTGTTCGCGGTTTAGTTGCTGAATGATTAATTCTTCGGGCGATTTTGCCCATTCCATTCGTGCCAGATAATTGTTTCTGGGATCGCCCGGAATATCCATCCAGGTAATTTTTTTATCATTCAGGTTAATGGTTCCAATTTTAGCTGATGAATTGTCGGTACCCACTTTGGGGTAAGGCAACGGGATTATTTTCGGATATATTGAATCGATGTTGTTGATCATATAAAAAGTGCCGGTTCCCTCGGTGTTCATTTGCCAGAAAGCGATTTTTTTACTGTCGGGGCTCCAGCGAAATCCATCGCGGCAGTTTAGCTCTTCTTCGTAAACCCAATCAAAAGTTCCGTTGATAATGTTGTTGCCGCCATCGGTGGTTAGTTGTTCCAAATTTCCGGTTTCCAAATCCTGAACATACAGGTTTTGTTTGTACACAAAAGCTACTTTTTGTGCGTCGGGCGAAAATTTGGCAAACATCAACCAAGTGGCTTCCAGGGAACTACCTATTTGTGTCAGCTTTTTATTTTGTAAGTCCAGAACCCAATAGTCGCCACGTGTATTGTAGCGCCATACTCTTTGGGTGTTTGTAAAAATCAACAGCTTGTTGTTGTCTTCCGACCAATTGTAATCACTAATCGTGATGGGTTTGTTTTCTCCTTCAGGAATTAGCTTTTCAGCCGAGACCAAAACTTTTCGTTCCCCTGTTTTCGCATCGTAGGTAACAATATCGCGACCGCCAATACTTTTGTTTGACTCAAGGGCTGAGTATGCCTTGTTGTCCTTCATCCAACGAACGGCATTGATTCCTTTCTGGCTGAATACATTGTTTTTGTATAGATCATCAAGCGTTAGTTTTGATAAGCTTTTTGTTTGTGCCGAACAAATTAAAAATGCTCCTGCAAAGAGCAATATTCCAATTGTACTGAGTATTTTTTTCATAAATGAACAATTTGTTTTTTAAGTCGTCTTATGGAACTCACATGTTTTATTTTCGCTTCGCAGATTTGCACTTCGTTTCAATTCATTTGGTGTTTGTGATTGAAAGCAAACATGTTCGTTTCATTTAAAACGTCAATTTTATCTTAATTATTTTTTCTTTCCTGCTATACCTTCGTTTCTCATTTCCTGCCAGTGCTTAATCATTTCGGGTTTCATGTCAGCTACCACTTCCGGCTTCTGGGTTGAAATATCATTCATCTGAGAAGGATCAAGTGTAAGGTCATACAATTCGAATTTTTGTGGGTCGTAACTGGCAATCCATGTTTGTAAATCGAGAGAGTCGGGTTTTTCGGGTAACCAGCCAATAAGCGTATAATTGTTTTTTCGCATCGACATTTGTGGCATTCTGAAGTATGTGTCTTCGTGGTTGGGGTAAAACCAAATTACCGAATTTTCGCGTTCTACTTTTTTATTAAAAAATGCAGCAGCAGCATCTACCCCGTCAATGTTTCGGTTGGCCGGAACTTCAGCTCCTGCAATTTTACAAACAGTGGGTAATAAATCGCATCCGTTAAAAAGTTCGTTACTAACCGTACCTTCGGGAATAACTCCCGGAAACCGTACAATTCCGGGAACCCGATGTCCGCCTTCGTACGGAAATCGTTTCATGCCACGCAATTCGCCGGGTGTCCCGAAACATTTATCCCGTATTGGGTCGTCCCAGTTTCCTAAAGTTTCTTCAATGGTTACTGGTGCTTCGGGCCCATTGTCGCTGGTAAAAAGAACCAAGGTATTTTTGTCAAGCCCCAATTCTTTCAAGGTTTTCATTAACCGGCCAAAAGCATCATCCAGTTGATTTACAGTTCCGTAATATTCTTTTTTGTATTCCGAAATATCTTTTTCAGGACGCGCTAACTGACCGTATTTTATACTTTTCTCCAGTTCGTCAACTTGCTGATTATCGTATGTGTGACTGTATTTTTCAGGAGGATCGATGGGAGTATGTGGTTCGTGCGAACATACATACATGAAAAATGGCTTTTCTTTATTTCTTTTATTTTTAAGCCAGTCGCGGGCATCATCAATTATTACATCGCAATACCAACCTTCAACTTCGCCCACTGGTTCGCCATTTCGAATGAATTTTTTATAATTTTTTGGACCGCCAAACGCATTTAAAGTAGTGCCCATCCAGTAATCGAATCCCTGTTCGCTTGGCCCGGGATGATCCATTTTGTTTTTCTCCAGCGTTGAAAGATGCCATTTTCCCCAAAAACTGGTTTCGTAACCTTTATCGTGTAATAGTTCGGCAATGGTCACTTCCTCTTCTTTGAGATAGGTATCTTTTCCGTGAATGTAGAAAAAACCACTTCGGTACGGATTTCGCCCGGTTAAAATTGCAGCACGCGAAGGAGAGCAAACCGTTCCACCCGAATGACAATCGGTTAATCGTACACCTTCGCTGGCCAGCTTGTCGATGTTCGGGGTTTTGATGATCGGATTGCCATAACAGCCAAGGTCTCCATAGCCCAAATCATCGGCCAGAAAAACGATAATGTTTGGCGGAGCAGACTCCTTTTTGCATCCCGGATTCATTAAAAGTCCTGACAGAGCCAGGAGTTCAAATATTTTTATCATAGCTAAAATAAATTTTACAATCGCTAATTACGGAACATTCATGCCATTCTCTGATATACTCCCCTAAAGCTGGGCAAGGCAAAACAACTCAACTTATTAATATGTGTTTCAAAAGTATATTATATTTTATTAAGATGCAAGTTTACAACCTTATAAATTTACCCAATATCTAACGACTCACTTTTTGTTTATTGATTTTAAATGCGATAAATATTGATTACCCGCCAATACTTAATCCAATGTTGTCAGCAATAAGATTACCGCAAGATTCAGGGCTAAGAAAACAGACAAACAGATTACCAACAGATAAGACAGTGTAATTGCTGCCGAAAAACCAGGCATGACTCATACAACTCAAATCATTAAAATCCAGACACAACAAAACATTGGAGTCACTCACCCATAAATTTCAGCATGTTTGTCCGGTCGTTTGAGTACCTGATTTTACCTATATCTTATCCAGTCTGTCAAACATCATTATGACCCCTAGTCTATAAAACCAGGGATTAATCAGATAATTAAACTTCAATAAATTATATTAGTAAGAATGTTTACATAGTCAAAAGATGGGTTTGCCAAGATTCTGACAACTCGAAATATCATGATATAAACATGATTGAGCATACTGAATCGCTCAATGCACAAACCTATCAACAGGGCTAATTGTAAATATTCATTAAAATTACACACATAAATCAGAGTTTATAATATTGTTTTAATATCTTTGGTCGTATAAATACTATCGATAAAATGCTCTGACAATTCAAAGGCTGAAGCATTAAACCCACCGAGAATTACGTCATGAATTAAAAACTGAATATGGAAAAAATTAAATTATCCGGTTATAATCCGGAACAACAAGCAGGAAAGGCTTTTAACAGTAAAATCCTTCAAAATAAAGGAAACAAAATCTTGAAAAAATTGATTTTTTTAAGTTTTGTGCTGCTTTTTATTGTTCCTGCCTGTGCACAGGAAATTTTAATTAAGGATAGCGGAATACAAAAAGGAAATGTGGGTGGTTACCTGATTACAAAGACCGAAAAAGTGGACGAGTCGTTCAATGCAGGTTACTCCATGTACGCTATGGCATATCCGTTACTGGAAGAATATCCGGGACGTGATTTTCAAACGGGACTGTTTGGCACCTGGATGTTTCCGCAGAACGATGATCCATTGCCTGTGGAAAAACTTTATACCGACATTGAAGGCGGACTTGGCTGGTGGCGCGACACCGAATATGCCACCAAAACCCCAAAGTTTATCATGGGTGGTGTTCAGCTAAATTTTGTAGGCTGGGCCAACGGAACTGGTGCCGGCAAAGGCAGAGACTGGGATAATCCGAAAGGGAAATATGGAGTGGCGCAATTGAGCCCCTGGGTATTGTGGCCGCCCGATGGTCTGAACCTGAAGCAAGGCACAAGCAATAAATTATTCGGGAACGGCTATTTGCCTTTGCCCCTCACCGAGCCGAAAACAAAAACAGCCGGGAAAAATGTTTCTACCGGAAACCAGTGCTGGACCTTATTTTTAAACACTGAAAATTTTAAAGGGCCGGTTAATTTCTTTACCCCTTATTTTTGGTCGGAGGCCTCGGTCGACGATCCGCGTGTAGCAGGATTATTCCTGGATCAACGTCCATCGAAAGCAAACAAACAGTACCAGATGGAGACTCAGCACATTCATTCGGTGAAAGCTGTCGACTCGAAAGGAGTACACTATGCCCGCATGGCGCCAACACGCTACCCGGCAGGTCCCGATGGAAACACCGAATTGCTGCACCGCCTGATGGTCTACAATAAGAAAGCGCTTTGGAACGATGTTGAAGCCTGGTTTAAAGGCGGAAAGCCGGCTGACAGTAAAATTAAACTGGAAGGCGCTACCATGCAGAATTTTCAGAAAGGCATCCGGTCGAACTGGAAATTTTACGGCGATGATATTCCGAAAGAAAAACGTGCGTTAATGAATATTACCTCGTATCTCAATCCAAATGTAACCGACGACACTACCTTACGGGTTCGCTGGGAGGGCAAGCTGGTAACAAAAACGGTAGAAAACGGGCAAACATTGGTTACTCTTCCTGAATATTACAAACTCGTAAAAAAAGATAATGATGACATTGGTGAGTGGATTGCCGTAGCTCCGGATGAAGTGCCGAAAGAAACAGGATTACACCAAGTTAGTTTTAACCGGGTTTACGAAGGAGGCTGCAAAACCTACGTAACACCCGAAGATAAGGAGAGTTGCTGGAAGACTCCCGGTCCGGCAGCAGGACCCTTTAAAGCAAAGCTGGGCGATGGAAGTACGGTAACTTACTATTGGTATCGTTTTGCTGACCAGCCAGCCCTGCTC
The DNA here is from genome assembly GCA_964422425.1 of uncultured Odoribacter sp. Lineage (GTDB taxonomy): Bacteria > Bacteroidota > Bacteroidia > Bacteroidales > Prolixibacteraceae > Aquipluma. The sequence continues at coordinate 2,293 of CAYRBM010000011.1, read as the reverse complement.
AATGCCGATATGAGCAAAGCGGAACGTGAGGAAATGCAGCGTCGGGTTGAATTGCTTCACAGGCACTGGACAAAAGAACGCGAATACCTCCCTGCCCCAATGATTGGCGAGCTGGCAGAACTCGACCCGGCTTTACTGGTAACACCTCCGAAAGGAATGGAAATTGGTTATGTCCCAATCGTTACCCGCCAGGGAATTGAGTAAGGAATATCCAATCCCCCAATAATTTTAAAAGCTACTTTTCATTATTCCGAAGAATAATGAAAAGTAGCTTTTTTATTGAAAATGGTGCCGGAAAAACAGCCAATGGCGCGAACCGAACTTTTGTGAAGATAACAGGAATCGTTTCAAGTACCGGATTCTGCACAAGGATACAAATCCCCAGAATTCGCTGGATACCCGTAGCTGTATCTTCTCCGAAGTTACTTATCAAGCTATCTAATCGGCAGTATAACTTTCATTTAAAATCAAATCTAAATCAGCCGTTCGTTCAGCTAAACCCGGGAATTTAGGCAGCGGTGCACTTGGCACCGGTTCATACCAAAAAGTGGCAGTAGACCAATCGTCATCTCTTTCATAATAACAACATCCGATTTGCTGCATGGTGATCCTCATCTCTTTTTTCCAATAAATGGGGTCAGGAATGTGCCAGCGATACATTGAAATATAGGTAGGTTTCATTTGAACCTCTTTGTTGTTCTTTTCATTCCTGTTGAGCGAAACAGCATCGACCAGGGTGTCGGCCTGAGTTACTAAATTAGCGCCGTGGTACATGTAAGTTGTATTTTGTACTCCGTATGATAAACCTACCCAATCTTCGGCGCCTGTTCCGCAAATCGTTGGAAATTCGGTATCTCCATCAATGTAGCATTTGATTTCACCTTCGCCCCACCATTCGGGATGAAGGGTTCTGATGCCGAGGACAGCTCCAACGAAACGACCTTTTCCTGTTCTTTTGGGTAAAATCTCAAAATCGGATTTTAATGAGGTCGGATTTTCCCTTCGGAAGAGCACATGTAGCCTGCCTACATCATCTTTATGATTATCGTTAACCGTGTAATCAATTTGATAATACAGATTAAGTTTTGTGTCTGAATCGTTTGTCAACGTAATTTTTGCACCTTTTGCAAAGGGCATTGGCAGCCAAAAATTCAGCGCACCTTTTTCACCGATTGAGTGCACTGCCGATTGGTATGAGGTGAGTTTTGAGTGGGCTAATCCCATGAAATCGCCTAAGGGGCATTCGATACTTGGATGTTCCTGCCCATCCCAGTAAGCCCTGATTACCGTGCTCCGTAATTTTTTATTGCGTTCCTTTGGTTCCTCCTTTATCCAGTTCATGTGAATGAGCTCACCTGCCATCCAAATGTGCCGTATCGTTCCTGCTTCTTTGATATCGCACAACACGACTTCTTCATGAGGTTTCAATATTCGATTCGGAGCCCCTTTTCTGCCCACTCCCAGATTGCTGGCAGCCATACCTCCTTTCCCGGGTTCACCCGTAGGGTTCTCGAACGAGATTGCCCGTGATGCTATATCAGTATTGAGATTATAAAGGCTTAGCTGTTCAAAATTGTTAACAGTTTGAACTGCATTTTTCATTTCGGCACAACTGCATAAAACAGTTGCAAGAACGAGCGCCCATGTTCGTTTCATAATGTCACTTTTTTATTGCTATTTGAACAGGATATTGCCCTCAGCGCCAGAGTACCCAAAGAACATAAGAACCTAATTTTTGTAAAGTCTCTTCGTGTTGTCATGATGGTTTGGTTTATTGCTGGTTATTGTCAATCTCAGTTGGTTTTTATTTCTTCGCTCAGTTTTTTTACTTTTTCAATACCAATTGGCTGCCTGTTTCTCGGAGCGCTGCGTCCACTTGTTTTCAATTCCTGAAGCAATTGCTGAAGTTCTTCTCGTTTCTCTTTTTCAGTGAAAAACAGGTTGGTTGTTTCTCCCGGATCATTGGTGAGATTAAATAATTGACCTGTTGCATCAACCGCTGTTTCAGGCAACGCATATTTCTCCAGAAGTTCGCTTTTATAATTATTTCCACCCGATCCGACATGGTCAAGATATTTCCAATTTCCCTGCCGAATCTGAAATTCACCGCGAAAACTTTGTGTTAGCATGTAGGGCCTGATGGATTTGTTTTCGTCCTGAATACCCAGCATAGCAGGTAACATGTCGAAACTATCTGTGGCATCATCGTCTTTAAGTTTATAGCCGACAATGGAAGCAGTGGTTGCAAAAATATCGGTGGTATTTGTGATTTGATCCGATACCTGCCCTTTGG
>CAYRBM010000010.1:0-57198 GCA_964422425.1 uncultured Odoribacter sp. | reverse complement strand
CAACTAGCAGAATGGATGCAAAGAACATATAAATGAAAGAGAAACACGAAAGAAGAGACAAAAAAATCGGGATGGCTGTTTACCATCCCGATTCGTTTCGCGGAAAGCGAGGGATTCGAACCCCCGGTACCCCGAAGGGTACAACAGATTTCGAGTCTGCCCCGATCGACCACTCCGGCAGCTTTCCGTTTGCAGGCACAAATATAAAAAACTTACTATTTCCTACGCTCAAATTCTGCCAAACCTGCATCTAAAAATTCCACAAACCGATCGGCATTCAAATCGTATGCCCTGGGTTCCATTAATTTTTGTTCGTTTTGGTCAAGCAGTACATAATATGGCTGAGCATTTACCCCATACCTCGAAATCTGGAAATCAGCATATTTTTTGCCCAGAGTCTTTTTCACTTTCCCATCGTAAGTAGAAGTGATCCATTCACTCTCAGGTAGTGTGGATTTATCGTCAACATAAAGTGCAATGATCACAAAGTTGTTTTTGAGTCGTTCGAGAACTCGTGGATCAGACCAGACATTAGCTTCCATCTCGCGACAATTCACGCATCCATGACCCGTAAAGTCGATAAAAACAGGTTTGTTCAGTTTGCGGGCGCAGGCCATTCCTTGTTCATAATCGAAGTACCCCTCTAGTCCGTGAGGAAGGTGCAGAAATTCGGAATATTTTGGTTTTTCACATATTTCTTTATCCTGATTTGCAGTCATTGATCCAACTGCCGGTGCAGCAAGTTTAACTTCATCACGAATAATTTCATGTAAATCGAAATCATGAGTTGATTGCGGCGGAAGATATCCTGAAATGGCTTTTAGCGGTGCGCCAAACATTCCTGGTATAAGATAAACGACGAATGAGAATGAAACAATTGCCAGAAGCAGTCGTGGAACCGAAATATGCTTAACATCACTGTCGTGTGCAAATTTCAGTTTCCCCAACAAATAGAATCCAAGAAGCACAAAAATCACAATCCAAAGAGCGAGGTAAACTTCACGGTCGAGTATCCCCCAATGATAAGTCTGGTCGGCTACGCTAAGAAACTTTAGTCCAAGCGCAAGCTCCAGAAATCCGAGGACTACTTTGACTGAATTCAACCAACCGCCCGATTTGGGCAAAGTGTTCAGCCATCCAGGGAAAAGGGCAAACAATGTGAAGGGCAATGCAAATGCCAGAGAAAAGCCAAACATTCCAATGATGGGTTTAAGAATCTGTCCACCGGCTGACTCAACCAAAATTGCCCCCACAATTGGTCCGGTACACGAGAATGAAACGAGAACCAATGTCAGGGCCATGAAAAAGGAACCCATAAATCCGCCTTTATCAACTTGCTTGTCTGATTTGTTAACGAGCCAACTAGGCAAGACAATTTCGAACATTCCGAAGAACGAGAAAGCGAAGATCATAAATACGGCAAAGAAAATTACGTTGGGCAGCCAGTGGGTACTTAGCCAATTGGCCGCACCTGGTCCAAAAATAACAGCAACCAGTGTTCCTACAATTGTATAGATTGCAATAATGGAGAACCCATAAAATGAGGCATAAAGTCTCGATTTTAACTTTGACTCGCTGCTATTCATGAAAAATGAAACCGTCATCGGAATCATTGGGAAAACACAGGGGGTAAGAATAGCTGCCAGTCCGGCGAGAAAGGAAAAGAGCAGAAATAAAAGCAAATTTTCCGATGTGGCAGATTGATCGGGGCCATCAGTGGGTTTTGCAGGTGTCGAAGCTCCGGCTTTTGCTCCAGAATCAGCATTAAGCAGGAAAGAAAAATCGGCCTCAGCCGGAGGTGTACAGGTTTCGTCATTACACGACATGAATTCGACATACCCCTTTATTTCGATTTTATCCGGATTTTTTAGCTTTATTTTCTGGGTTAAAACAGCTTCATTGCTGAAATAGCCCAACTTCATATTGAAGGTTTTATCAAAAACTTCGGTTGGTTCCGGATATTTAGTCGGTTCTCCGACAAACTCAAAAAGTGTAGAATCTGCAAAATTGATACTAGTTTTTATGGGTCCTCCTTCAGGCAGTTGGGTGTCGTACAGGTGCCAGCCATCTTCAATAGTGGCTTTAAAGGTTAGAGTAACTTCCACTCCATCCTGTTTCGATTCGAATGTCCATTTTACCGGTTCCAATATCTGGGCGGGTGATTGAACTGTTACTAAAATCAAAAAGCTTAAAAAAAGAAATATTCGCTTCATTGATATGGGTTTATTTATAAGAAAAGCAAAAATAAACAATGAATCGGATGAAATGATGAAATGTGTCATCGAAAAACTTGAAGCACTCATCAGTTAAGCTTATGAGAATAAAAAATCCCGGCAAACTATTACCGGGATTCCTTTTGAGAGATCAAAAAACAATCTCTTCCTGATTTTCGTCGAAGAAATGGTATTCTGTAAGCGAGTATGAACTCATTTCCTGAACGACAATGTTTTTTAGGAACCTGAAAATCCATTTTCTCTTTAGCGACCAGAATCCTTTATTCAGGTAGGCGGCCAGATAAGGATGGGCTTTGATGTAAATCTTTCGCTTGTTTAGCTCTTTGAAAATGAAATTTACTTTGCTTTCCAGTTCATCAACCAGTAAAATGGTTGGTGTAACATTTCCGGTTCCTTTACAAACCGGGCAAACTTCCGCTGTTTCAACATGTTCTTCGGGACGAACACGCTGGCGGGTAATTTGCAAGAGACAGAATTTGCTCAAAGGCAAAATGTTGTGCTTGGTGCGGTCAGCAGCCATAGCTTCTTTCATCCGCTCATATACTTTATGGCGGTTTTCGGCCTGATGCATGTCGATAAAATCAACTACAATAATGCCACCCATATCTCTCAACCTCAGTTGACGGGCAATTTCTTCGGCAGCAGCCAGATTGACTTCCAGGGCATTGGTTTCCTGGTCGATGCCGGCTTTCGAACGGTTTCCACTGTTAACATCAATCACGTGGAAGGCTTCCGTGTGTTCGATGATCAGGTAGGCTCCATTCTTGAAGGATACGGTTTTCCCAAATGATGCTTTCAACTGTTTGTCAACTCCATAATGCTCGAAAATCGATTGATTGCCTTTGTAGAGCTTTACGATTTTCTTTTTTTCAGGGTCGATTGATCCCAGATATTCCGAAATTTCTTCACATACAGTAGCATCGTTCACAATGATGCTATTGAAGTTGGGGCTATAAATATCCCGAAGCAATGCGGTGGTTCGTCCCAGTTCTCCAACAACCAGGGCAGGCGCATTAACTTTTCTTAATTTCTGAAAGGTTGTCTCGAACTTGCTAACCAGTCTTTTTAGTTCCTGGTCGAGTTCGGCAACACGTTTTTCTTCGGCAGCAGTACGAACAATTACTCCGTACTTTTTTGGCCTGATACTCTGAATCAATTTTTTCAGGCGGCTTTTTTCCTCGTTTGATTCGATCTTCTGCGAGATACTTACCTTTTCGCTGAAAGGCATCAAAACCATGTTACGGCCTGCAATTGAGAGCTCCGAAGTTAGCCGGGGACCTTTGGTTGAGATGGGCTCTTTGGCCACCTGAACCAGGATGTTTTGTCCGACTTTAAGAATATCTGAGATTTTTCCCTCCTTGTCGATATCAGGTTCCGACTGAATTTTTGAAATGGAGGAGATTTTGTTGTTTTTCGACTGGGCAATTTTCATAAACTTGTTTAGCGTTGAAAATTGAGGGCCCATGTCGAGGTAATGCAGAAAGGCATCTTTTTCGTATCCAACATCAATGAAGGCAGCATTCAGACTGGGCATTATTTTTTTTACACGTCCAAGATAAATATCTCCAACCGCAAATTTTGCCCCCGTCTTTTCCCTGTTAAGCTCGACTAACCGTTTATCTTCCAATAAAGCAATTACCACTTCTGAAGGAGAGACATCTACAATTAAATCGCTACTCACTACATTTTTGTTTACGAATTTTAAACTACCAGACTTTAAAACAGATTAAACCTAAAGCACGTTTAGCACTTTAGGTTTAATCGATATAAGGTCTTTAAAAGCTAATGCTTAATAAAGAAAGACTATTTTTTCTTTTTATGTCTGTTTTTTCTTAGTCTTTTCTTACGCTTATGCGTAGCCATTTTATGTCTTTTTCTTTTTTTTCCGCTTGGCATAATGAATTATTTTACTTGGTCTTTAACTTGAGCTACAAAAGTTTTCGCTGGCTTGAATGATGGAATAAAATGCTCAGGAATAATAATTGTAGTATTTCTTGAAATATTACGGGCAGTTTTTTCTGCTCTTTTCTTTACGATAAAACTACCGAAACCACGAAGATAAACGTTTCTTCCTTCGGTTAAGCTGTCTTTCACTGTTTCCATGAAAGCTTCTACTGCTTTTTGAACGGTCACTTTCTCAATACCAGTGTTCTTACTTACTTCGTTAACAATATCTGCTTTTGTCATTTCTAAAAATATTTAATTTTCAACAATTTATATTTCCGAAACAATTGGTGTGCAAAAATAAAAATTATCTAATAATTCGGAACACTATATTTCGATTATTTTTACAATTTGAAAAGATTTTAAAGTAGTTAGGCCCAAAATGGACTTTTTCAACCTTTCCGTGCACCATTGGTATTCCGTTAATAAACGCGATTTACCTTGGAGAAATACCAGTAATCCGTATAATATTTGGCTATCAGAAATTATTCTTCAGCAAACACGAATCGATCAGGGAATTTCATATTATTTCAGGTTTTTGGATGAATTTCCGACCATTCAACGTCTGGCTGCGGCTCATGAAGATCAGGTGCTGAAGTTGTGGCAAGGGTTGGGTTATTATTCCCGGGCACGCAATCTGCATTTTACAGCGAAGGAACTGGTCAGGAATTACAACGGACAGTTCCCTTCCGATTATTCATCGATCAGAAGTTTAAAAGGGATAGGAGAATATACAGCTGCAGCGATTGCCTCAATTTCTTTTGGACTTGAACATGCGGCTGTTGATGGCAACGTCTATCGGGTACTTTCCCGCTTTTTTGGAATTAATCATCCTATTGATTCTTCAGCCGGTAAAAAAGTTTTTTTTGTGTTGGCTTCTGAATTGATCAGGGGAACTGATCCTGGAATGCACAATCAGGCACTTATGGAATTTGGAGCCCTTCAATGTGTGCCACGAAATCCTGATTGTTCGCAATGCCCGCTTGCTGAGCGATGTTCAGCAAATGCTTCAGGAAGGGTTTCCGAGCTACCTGTCAAGCAGAATAAGACCAAACAGCGTGACCAGTATTTTAATTATATCGTAATTGTTTCAGGAAGGAATACCTGGTTACGAAAGCGTACCGAAAATGACATCTGGAAGAATCTTTTTGAGTTTCCTGTGCTTGAAACGGCAGAGAGGATGGATATTTTTCAGATGTTTGAATCAGTAAAGGAGAACATTTTAAATGATTTTGAAGACTTCTTTATAGAAAACGTTACTGAATGGAAGATTCACATTTTGAGCCATCAGCGTATTCACTACCGGTTTGTATTGGTTCGCACTTTCGGGGAAATAAAACTTCCTGTTGACTTAATTAAAGTGAATAAGGAAGATATTTTTAACTTTGCTGTGCCGAAATTGCTGGAGAATTATTTGGATGAAAATCTTGAAAACGGGCTGTTCGTTCAATGAAACAGATGTTTCATGCTGATTTTTGTTCGATTCGGAATTTTGATCAGTTAATTTGAATCATGCTGTCAGAAATTATTGTAAATTTATTACAGTATAACTTAAAACTTTATAGATATGTCGATTAACAAAGTAATTTTGGTTGGAAATGTAGGTCGGGATCCTGAAATCCGGCATTTAGACAAAGGTATAGCTGTTGCGAATTTCTCTCTGGCAACTACTGAAAACTATACTTCCAAAAACGGTGAAAAAGTAAGTACTACCGAATGGCATAATATTGTTGCCTGGCGCCAGTTGGCTGAACTTTCGGAAAAATACATTAAAAAAGGAAGTCAGCTGTTTATTGAAGGACGCATTCGGACGCGTGCATGGGACGATAAAGATGGAAATAAACGATATACAACTGAAATTTATGCTGATACCATTCAGTTACTTGGCCGTCGCGAAGGTCAGGCGGAGATGCCAGGTCAGCCAGCCTCAGCGGAACCTTTGCAGGCAGTAAATGAACCCGATTTCAGTCAGCCGGAAGAAGATGATCTTCCTTTTTAATAACTTTTAATTCTGCGATTTGGAAACAGACCCATTACCTACTTTGCCCTCAATGATTTGTACCGTTCAGGCTCAACCTTTAACCGCAGAAATTGCATTAAGCCTTATTGGTATCCTGATTTTGTTGGTTTGTTCAGCGTTAATCTCCGGATCGGAAATTGCCTATTTTTCACTGAATCAGAGTGACAAAGTTAAAATTGCCGGGCAATCGGCCAGAAGAAGTAAATATCTTTCTAAAAATCTGAACTCACCAGAGCAATTGTTGGCTACAATCGTTGTAGCCAACAATTTTATTAATGTGGGAATAGTCATTTTGTCGAGTTTTGCTTTTAATTCGTTGTTCGATTTTATCACTGAGCCTGTTTGGAGTTTCGCTATTCAAATTCTGATCATTTCTTTTCTCATTTTGCTGGTAGGCGAAATTATCCCCAAAGTTTATTCAACCCGCCATTCTCTATGGTTTGCCCGTTTCATAGCTATACCGCTTTATTATCTTATCCGGATTTTTAAACCCTTGAATTCAATCCTGATTTATTCAACCGGTTTTATCAATAATCGCTTTCATGCATACCAGAAGCAACTTTCCGTTGATCAGTTATCGCAGGCTCTGGAGCTTACTTCTCAACCCGAATTTATGGAAGAGCAGGAAATTCTAAAGGGTATTGTGAAATTTGGCAATAAAAGTGTGGTTGAAATTATGCGTTCGCGGGTTGATGTTATTTCGGCTGACATTAAGTCAAGTTACTCCGATATCATGGCCTTGATTACGGAAAACGGGTTTTCACGAATCCCGGTTTATGCCGATTCATTCGATAATATTAAAGGTATTCTTTACATCAAAGACCTTCTGCCGCATGTGCACAAAGGAGCTTCCTTTCGCTGGCAAAGCCTGATTCGTCCTCCATTTTATGTACCAGAAACAAAAAAAATTGACGATCTGCTCGAAGAATTTCAAAAAAATAAAGTTCACATGGCCATTGTTGTTGACGAATATGGTGGTACTTCGGGTATTGTCACTTTAGAAGATGTTCTTGAAGAGATTGTTGGAGAAATTACCGATGAACTTGATGAAGAGGAAAAATATTACACCAAAATAGGAGAAAACAAGTATTTATTTGATGGAAAAACGTTGCTTAATGATTTTTATAAAGTAACTGGTTCGGATGATACGGTATTCGATGAAGTAAAAGGGGAAGCTGATACTCTGGCAGGTCTGATTCTGGAACTTAAAGGCGAAATTCCATCGCGGAACGATATCATTATTTGCGGAAATTACGTTTTCTCTATCGAGGCTGCTGATAATCGGCGAATCAAACAAATAAAAGTAGAAATTAAAAATCTGGAGTAATTATCACATGAGTAAAATTTTGCTTTTTTTATTTGTTGTTCTTTTGCTGTTTACGGTAGCCTGTAAACAGGATTATGTCCCAAAACCTCGTGGATTTTTTCGCATCGATTTTGACGAGAAGTCATATCATCTAATGGATTCAGCAGGGTTCCCCTATCGTTTTGAAATACCGGATTATGGGAAACTGTATCCTGACAATGAGCGTATGGCCGAACCTTATTGGGTTAATCTGAAGATACCAAAGCATAAAGCTGAAATACATTTGAGCTACAAGAATGTAAAAGGCAATTTGTCGCAGATGACCGAGGATTCGCGTTCGTTGGCCTATAAACATTCGGTAAAAGCTGATGCAATCGATGAAAGAGTTTTCGTAAACCCGGAAAAGAAAGTGTATGGAATAATTTACCGGATAGATGGAAACACGGCTTCTCCTTTGCAATTTTTCCTGACTGACAGTACCCGGAATTTTCTTCGAGGGGCTCTTTACATTCGTGAAGTGCCTAATATTGACTCCATTCGTCCGGTTATAGATTTCCTCACTCCGGATATGATCAGGCTGATTGAAACTACCGAATGGACCAGATAAATGCCTCTTTTTAAAACAATACCTATACAGGATGGATTAATTGGGATATGGCATCTGACAGAGGGCCCTGAAGATTTGTATGTTTCCTTTTCAGATTTAGAACTGGCCGATCCCGATTATCTGAAATGTACCTTTGCTAAGCGAAAACTGGAATGGTTGGCTACCCGCCTGTTGCTGAGGCAAATGATCGGAACCGATTTTCAGATTTCATATACGGCCACAGGTAAACCCCTTATCGATCACCCAAAATATAAATATCTTTCTATCAGTCATGCTCAGGAATTTGTTGCTGTTTTTGTTCACCAAAATTTAAATGTTGGATTGGACATCGAAAAGCAAACCCGAAATTACACAGCCATCGAAAAGCGTTATCTGTCGGATTCTGAGATTAACGATGCAGCTCAAAATTCATTTATCCAATGTGCTTACTGGTGTGCCAAAGAGGCTGTTTTTAAGCTTGTTCCTGAAGAAGGAATTTCTTTCAGGGATCAAATCCGCATCTTCCCATTCAATTACGGAACAGAATCACAGTTTAAAATTCATTTTATCTCCGGTAATCGAATTAAAGAAATAACAGCTTTTTTATTTTCTTTTTCTGAACATTGTCTGGTTTGGGTTACCGATTAATTATCCTTAACCTGATGAAAATAAGAATGCCAATTCTCCTGCCATAGCGATAGTCTATCAGTGGTATAGAAAATTCTATGAGTCATTTTCGGATGATATTCGTTTAGATTGTTTAATTTCATAACTTAAGTATGAATTAATAATCTCATGAAACAATCGGAACCACATATTCTGGTCATTTTTGGAGCTTCAGGCGACTTGACCAAACGCAAGCTTATTCCAGCGCTTTACGAATTGCATACCCAGCAACTGCTTCCTGAGCAATTTGCTGTTTTGGGTGTTTCGCGGACAAATCTTTCAGACGATGTATTTCGAGATAAAATGAAAGAATTCCTTCCGCAGCAGGAACAACTTCAGCGAACAGTGGATGAGTTCATAGAACATTTGTATTATCAGCCGCTTTCAACAGCCGATTCTACAGAATACCATATTCTTAAAGATCGGCTTGAATTGCTCAGACATTCGTTGGGCATTCCGGAGAACTATATTTATTACCTTTCCACTCCACCCAATCTGTATCAGGTGATTCCGCAAAGTCTGGCTTCGGTTGGTTTAAATATGTCGGCAGAAGGATTTAAAAGACTGATTATTGAAAAACCTTTCGGAACAGATTTAGAAACGGCCAAGGCTTTAAACCGTGACTTGCTGAACTATTTCGACGAAGATCAATTGTACCGCATTGATCATTATCTGGGCAAGGAGACCGTGCAAAACATGTTGGTGACCAGATTTTCAAATGGCATTTTTGAACCAATATGGAATCATAATTTCATTCATCATGTTGAAATTACTCTGGCCGAAACACTTGGAGTAGAAGATCGGGGAGGCTATTACGATCAGTCGGGAGCATTGCGCGATATGGTGCAGAATCACCTCATGCAGGTGGTTGGGCTGGTTGCAATGGAGCCTCCTGTAGTAATTGAGGCTGATGCGATTCGTAACGAGATACTTAAAGTATTTCAATCCATTCGGCCTATACGCGAAGAAGAGGTGCCGGAATTCGTAATCAGAGGTCAGTATATACATTCAAATACGGGCGGGCACCATAATATAAAAGGTTATCGCGAAGAATTTGGAGTAAATACGCAGTCGCGCACCGAAACCTTTGTTGCCATGAAGTTTTTCATTGATAATTTCAGGTGGGCAGGTATCCCTTTCTTTATTCGCACGGGCAAAAAACTTCCGGCGAGAGTTACCGAGGTTGTTATTCATTTTAAAAATACTCCGCATCATTTGTTCGGAAATCAGCCCGACACCCAGCCTGTGAGTAATCAGTTGGTTTTGCGGATTCAGCCCGACGAAGGCATTTTACTGAAGATGGGTATGAAAGTTCCCGGCGCCGGATTTAGGGTGCAAACAGTAAATATGAATTTTCATTACAACGAATTGGCCGATGTTTATCTGCCTTCTGCCTACGGACGACTGTTGCTCGATTGTATGCAGGGAGATGCAACGTTGTATGTTCGTGGTGATGCTGTTGAAAATGCCTGGGAATTTGTGCAACCTGTTCTGAACGCCTGGCAGAATAATCCGGACATCCCCATTTATGGTTACCCTGCCGGAACCTGGGGACCCGAAGTGGTTGATGGCCTTATGGAAGAAGGCCAATGGCGTTACCCTTGCAAGAACCTGGCACACGATGGAGAATATTGCGAACTTTAACAGAGTTTCATGTTTCGAATTTTCAATGATGAACAACTCAAATCTTTTCGTTTTTAAATCGCCCGAAGAATTGGCAAATGAATTTGCCAATAAGTTAATGAGTCGGGTTGAAAATCATCCGGGCGACAAGTTCCATCTGGCCATCTCCGGAGGGAAAACACCCGATTTGCTTTTCGCGATATTGGCCGAAAAATACACAAGCCCGGATCTTTGGCATAAAGTACATTTTTGGTGGGTTGACGAGCGAATGGTTCCGCCCGATCATCCCGAAAGCAATTATCGTGTTGCCAATCAATTGCTACTTTCACAGATTTCTATTGCAGAGGAAAACATTCATCGCATCAAAGGAGAAAACAATCCGGAGGAAGAAGCACTTTCTTACGCTGTACAAATCCAAAAAAATCTTCCCTCCGGAAATGGCTGGCCTGTTTTCGACCTAATTTTGCTTGGCATGGGCGACGATGGGCATACGGCATCAATATTCCCAGATCAAATGGAACTGCTCGAATCTGATCAGATTTGTGCTGTAGCCACTCATCCGGTTTCAGGGCAAAAAAGAGTGACTTTAACTGGTAAAGCCATCAATAATGCAGCGAAAATATGTTTTCTGGTTACCGGCTCGGGAAAAGCGGAAAAGCTTAAAGAAATGAGAAATTATCCAGATCTGGCGCGCTCGCTACCTGCATTTCATATCCTGAATGCCGAATGGTTTGTTGACCATGCGGCAGCAAATTTACACCGATGACTCCGGTTGAAGAATACTTTTTGGAGCAACCATTTCCGGCAAAGGAAATACTGCAAAAACTTCATTGCATTATTTTGTCCTGTGCTCCGCAAATGGAAGCACGGTTGACCTACAATATACCATTTTACTATTACTTCGGACGTTTATGCTATTTGAATCCCAAAGGCGCAAGTGTTGATCTGGGTTTTTGCCGGGGCGCACTGTTGAGTCCACACCCATTGCTTGGTCGCACTGAATTAAAGGAAGTCCGGATTATCCATTTCAGCGATCTAAAAGCTATCGACGAAGCGGTTTTGAAGCCGTTGTTTTTTGAAGCCATGATTTTGAACGAGCTAACCCGAAATAGAAAAAAATAAATCCGGAAGATGTGATTCCTCCGGATTTATTTTTTCAACTATTTCCCTTGTTGCAATTTTTCAAGAATCTGCTTTTTCACTTTAAATGCAGTTCCATGTCGTAATCCTTTTGGGAACGAAACCTGATCTGAAACATCTTCCCAATCCACCATATTTTTTGAGCGGACAGCCCCGTATTTGTGCTCGGTATATTTGTCGAAATACACATAAACATAGTCGCCAACCTGCAGGGCAGTGGGACCTTCGGCCCAGTATTTTCCCGTAATCGGTTCCGAAACTTTTACCGGATAAGGCCCCGAAGCATGATCGGCCACTGTAACCCGGATATTTTTCTGCGGCGGATTAGGGTTTTCATTTTTCAGGAACATGTAAAACTTTTTGCCTTTCAGGAAAATGGTGGCGTCAATCACGCTGAAATCCGGATTAAAAAACATTTCTGTGGGGCTAAAAGTCGTGAAATCTTTGGTGCGTGTGCAGTACATGCGGTGATTCAATCCCTTTTCGCGCTCCGAATCCGACACATCCGAATGCCGGCCGGGAATGGTTGTCGCCCAGAAAATAAGGTATTCCTTTTTCTCCGGATTGTAAGCCAGTTCGGGAGCCCAGCTGTTTTTGGCTGCCGGTTCGTGTTCCATCACCGGAATCGCCTTTTGCTCCGACCAGTTGATCAAATCAGGCGACGATGCATAGCCAATAATCCGATCCCACCAGCCGCTTGTCCACACCATGTGAAACAGCCCGTCTTTTCCCTGAAGGATGCAGGGATCTCGCATCAGCTTATCTTTTCCAACGACCGGTGTAAGGAAAGATTTCCCGTCATTCAACGGTGTCCATTTCAAACCGTCGGTGCTGTAAGCCAGATGCAACCCATCCTGACCATTGTCGACGAAATACGAAAAAAGGTAAGCCTCTTTTTGTGAAAACGAAGCCAGCGAAATAAGGCAGAACACAACGAACGCCAAAAACTTTATTCTATTCATTTTGATAGCTCCCATGTTTTTTGCACAAATCTATAAATTTCAGGAAACGTTCGGGCGCAACATCGTTCTGAAGAATATGTGCCGGGGCAATCATGTATCCGCCTCCTTTACCCAAAATGATGATCTTTTCGACGATGTCACGCTCTAGTTCTTCGTCAGTTCCGTTGGGCAGCAAATCCTGCTGATCAATGGCGCCCCAGAATGCAAACTTATCGCCAAAATTGCTTTTCATATCCTGAGGCAAATGCCCCGGAACGCCCGGCTGAACCGGGTTAAATACTTCGAACCCAATCTCGCGAATGTCGTCGAGCAGATCAGCCACAGCGCCATCGCAATGCAAAATCGGGATGATATCGGGTTTGGCTTGCTTAAACCGGTCGATCATCTTTTTGTAAATGGGCTTCAGTTGCGTCTGGAAGATTTCAGGAGGAATGATCAGGCTGGTTTGTGTACCAAAATCGTCGCCAAACCAAAGGGCGTCCACTCCCTTTTCGATGAGCCTCAACCCGATCTGAGTCTGAAACTCGGCGCAGGCTTCAAATAGCGGAACCACATATTCAGTCTCCATCATCATGTCGATCAACAGTTTTTCCATCCCCACCAATTGATGCCCAAGTGAGAAAACAGTCACTTCAATGTCGCCAATAATCAGGTAATCGTTTTTGTATTTGGCAATCAGCGCTTCGGCATCGCGAAAACGGCCAGGTGCATCCGGATCGGGAAACTGAAAAGCATCAACATCGGCTTTCGTTTCAGCTTGGGCCAGCGGATAATCAACCACTTCCACATAAATATCGCCCTGACGCATCCGCATTTGGTATTCGTTGAGCCAGGTTCCGTCGCTTTCTTTTACTACCTGATAATCGTCGGAAACCGAAGCTCCTGTCACCACCACATCACTTCCGAGCGCCAGTCGCAACTCGTTCGCACTGATGCGATACGTCACATCTTCGTACAAATTTTCCGTATAATTGACCGGAATGCCCAATTGTTTCCCCAGATGATCGGACAACTGACGGCACAAATCGAATTGCACCGGAACCCGGTCGGGCAGGCCGGGCAAGCGTTTAAACGCCTTCAAAACACGTTCGCGTGAGTTCATAGGTTAAGTTTATTTGTATTTATTTCTATTTGTCCTTTCTGATTAAACAGCCTTAGCAAATTTTCACCAGTTCAAACTTAAATCTCAGTACTTTCAAGCACAAATACCGGTTGCGATAAAATCGGCGACAGACCCTCTCCATCAACCTGAACTGTATTCTGAAGGAAAAGATGCATGATTCCCTTGTTTAACCACAAATCTTTATCGCAGGAAGGTTCCCAGGAACCAACCATCATTTTATTCAAATCGGTAATCGTCCACGATGGATCAGAAAGATCATTACAAACAGCAACCGAAGCTTTATCCGATCGTTCGGAATCTCTGAAAACCATCAGCACCTGCTGTTTCCCATTCTTTTTCCGGGTCAATACCACCGGACGGGAAATCAGGATCTGCTTGGTTCCCCCGCCGCTCAGTGAAAAATCGCTGATACGTTTCGAAACCTGAGACTTTTTCCAGACCGTCCCGTCGAAATAAACCAAGTGATATTGAGGAACGCTTTTGCTTCCATCGCGCCAATAAGTTGCAATCATTGGATTGCCATCATCGCTGGCGCACATCCCTGTGGTATTGATCAATTCGCTGCTCTGGGGAATTCGAATAACGTAATCAGCATTTAACGCAGTAATCGGCAATTGATAGACATCTCCAGTCGATTTCTTCCAGGTAATTCCGCCATCGGTTGATTTGGCATAGCACAAATCGTGATTGGTAGCCACATCGCCTGTTTCGCGCCAAACCCACGACAAATGAATGGTTCCGATTTTATCGACACACAACTGCCAGTAAGCATTGCGCAGTCCCTGTCCATCAATCAGTCCCTGGTGCAATTGTTTCCATGTCCGGGTTTTCAGATCATACAAATTCATCACCAGATTGCCATCGCCCGACGATCCATCACGATAAACAAAAATTAGATTGCCATTGGGCAACCGGTAAAACTCGGGATAAGTAACATTTCCTTCCTTTATACCGGTCATGGGCATTTTTGCGGTTAGTTGCAAACTTCCGGGCGAAACACTTTTGCAATACCTGAGGGCATTGTTGTGATGATCCCACGACACATGCAAAAAGCCATCCCCGTCAACTATGATACTGATTGAATTGTGGGCATCAGTAGCATTTCCGGAGTAAGGAGTTGTAACAAGCTCCCATGTTTTACTTCCAATGGCCCGTTTACCCAACACCACTTTTTTATCCTGATCGTAATAGCTTATAAACTGGTATTCCGAATTGCTGGTGATCGAATTATGCCTGAAAATAACGGTATTCACCGAGTTTTTGGCCCATCCCATCCCCACATAAGACAAGGTTGAATTGTCGTTTTCGGTCGGGGTAACGGTCGAAACATCGCCTGATCCCTTCTTGCAACCCCCAAGTACGATACCAAGAATTATCCCCACGAAGAACAACTTCATGATTTTTTTTGAACCAATCATTCCCATCGTCTCAAATTGTGGGTACTAATTACACTGATCTTTACCGGCCCCATTAATCCTGAAGCACGCAGGTATTTATCGGCATCCGGAGCATCAAATTTGTTAATGTTTGTTTTGGTAATTCGTTCGTTTGCCGGAAGTTTTCCATCTCCAATCAGCCGGTTAACCCACATATTCACCACTTCCACCTTCAGTTCGTTAGTTCCGGTTTTCAGATACGGGATCAGATCGAACCGGAATGGTGCGCTCCATATCACCTGCAATTGGTGCCCGTTAATTTTGACTGAAGCCATTTCTTTCACGTTACCCAGATCGATGATGATGCGATTGCCGTTCAAATCTTCGGCAGAAAGATCGAACTTTTTAGTGTAAATGGCTTTTCCTGAATAATATTTAATCCGCATCCAATCTTCGTATTCGGTCCACGATTTCAGTTCATTCACCCTTGCTCCTGAAGGTGTATCATTGTAAAAATTGATATCCCATGAACCTGTCAATTCAACCTGTCGACCGGCTTTTTCAACCTTCAGTTCTTCGCGACGGTCATCCGACCAGGTAATTGAATAGTTCCCCGGTTCGTTTATTTCAGCGGTTACCGCATCACCATTTCTCCGGAAATCGATGCGTGGATAATCTGTAGTTGCCAGACTAAATCCGGGGAAAACAGACTGGCCATCTTTTCGGACTTCAGTTATATGTGGTTTTTGATTTCCAGTCCTGAAAACAATGTATTTTGAACCTTCCGGCTCGAAAAGCAGAGGGATTATTGTTCGTCCGTTTTCTTCGCGATAAGTCACAATTTCTTTGATCTCACCGGTAATCGGGTCCCACAACTCAGGAACTTTTCCGCTTACCCTGAAACTGCATTCCACCTGTTCCCAGCGATCGGGCAAAGTGGTGAGGTAGCGGTATTCAAAATCTTTGTAGGCCATTTGCGAGAAACGGTTGCTCACGAAATAGATTTCCTGGTCGCTGGTGGTGCGATGAATGTAATCCAACGCGGTTTTCGGATGATTACCCTTAAACTTCAAATCGGGCTGAACATTCATTCCGGCCAAAATCTGGTTCACATCCTGCCCCCAAACGACACGACCTTTGCCGTATTTGTTTTCGGTGATGGTTTTGCCGTCGGCTTTGCCCCAAAGTTTGTCGGCAATCGTTTTCAGTTCCTGATCGCCTTTCGGGAAACCAGTCAAGCCGGTATTTTCAGTCGGGCGCGGACCAATTAAAGTCATACCTTCCTTCACCAGTTGTTCCAGTTTTCGCAGCACATTCAGGTCGATGCTTTTTTCAGGAGCGAGCATCATCACGCGATAACTCATTCCATCAGGCAAAACAATTTTTCCGTCTTTCACCGAGGTGCGGTTCAGAATCACATCTTTCGGGCATTTGTCCCAGTCGTAGCCAAAATTCAGCTCCGGAAGTTCTTCCTTCAGGAAAACAAAATTTGGCACATCATCGCCGTAATAATACAGCACATCGGCTACATACAAACCCTGCTGAAGCATGTACATGTTGCGGTCGAGGTAGCCGATAAAATCGCGCGACTGCTCCCACCAGGTCACATTCGGATTGAGGTGCGTTCCGGCGAAATATTCGTTTCCGGGCAGGCCAAACTCTTTGGGAGACGAGGTAAACGTGTGCCAAACGATGCGGTTGACTCCCGAGCAAAAAATGCGATCGATGTTACCTTTGAGGTCCATTGGCGAGCGCTCCCACTGCGGACCAATGCTGGTTGGACCTTCAGCAGCCACAAAGCGTTTACCATTGGTGTGAGCTACACAGGCACTCTGTTTCACCGACAAACGTTCGTCGTCTTTAATACGGTGCGTGTTGGCCATCGCCCAGAATTCGCCCTGCGGAAAATCGCTGATGCCCATTACTTTTAAGGCATCGACAGGAGCCGAGTGTGGTCCGCCCGATTCGGGATGAATGCCCATGCCATATTTGTGCGCCAGATTATAGAATAACTGATAATGATTGTCGGCCACCAAATCGCCAATGGTTTTGCGGAAGTCGTGCAAAAAGCGGTTCGACTCGCTGCGATTCTCTACAATTCGCCCAGCCAAAACAGGCATGAATTTCTGAATATCGTAACCGCGGTATTTTTTGAAATCGGCCGGAAAATTTTTGGTCCAGCTGACCAAATCCATTTCCCAGCTGTCGGTTTGCAGGTATTTCACGCTGTTGCCTGCTTCCTGCGCTGTTTTGATCAGCGGAATGATGACCGTATTGGCAAATAAATCAAACGCCTCAGTACTGAGATGATCCACCGAAAGACCTTCCCAACCATCGCTGTTGGTCGATGTTTTGGCGCCGGTGCAAGTGTATCCGTAGCGGATAACCGTCCATTCACCGGCAGGTGCATTCCATTCCAGTTTGCCGTTTTTGAAATGGACCGTCAGGTCGATGATTTCGTTCTTTTGAATGGCGATGTCAGCACCCGAATCCGGAAAATCCTGCCGAAGTTCGTTCAGCGGATAAACGCCTTTCCATCCAATCTTTTCGTTGAACGACTTTTTCTTCCAGTTCTGAATGGCGTCATTTTTCACCGGAACACCGGTTTTCTTCGGAATGGCCTGCATACAAATGTCGGCATACATCAGCTTCTTTTCAGGTTGAGGCAATTCAATGCTGATGGGTTTTCCGCCGGTAACATCAATTTCTGAAAAAACAATTTTCTTCATCGCCATTTCCGGAGTAATGGATGGCGCTCCCGGATTCCAGCCACTCTGTGTGTTCACACTTAGTTCGATACCTAATCGTTCTGCTTCCTTCACTGCATGTTTGTAGAGTTCCATCCATGCAGGGCTCATAAATACCGGGCCGGCTGCTGTTTTGCGGGCCACCTGATAATTCGAGCTTCCGGCGTCCACAATTGAGGCACCACCATAACCTTTGTCTTTCATCTCTTCCAGATCGCGGGTGATCGATTCTTTGGTGGCCATGCTGTTCAACCACCACCAGTAGCAACGCAGGCGGGCTTCGTTGGGCGTGTTGGCAAACCCGGATTTTAGCTGGGCATACGGAACATCAGTTGTTGTAAATATATTTTTCTGCTGGGCGGTTCCCAGAAGGCTTGCCAGCAAAAAGATTAGTAGCAGTTTAGTTGAATTCATCTTTGTTAGTTTTATGTCTTTTCTAAGGGTAAATCTATTCCGTCCGAAACGATGGAAGCTCTTCAAATAAGAATTTCAGTCGGACGGCTTTTTATCTTGCTCTTCTCCCGGGGTTCCGCTCCTTCGTCGCTTTACCCCGGGTTATTCAGATAGCGCTCTTTCAGAGCTTAAAATCATCTCAAAACTTCAAATGTAGAGCTCCCGGAGCCAACGTTTTCAACAACTGCAAAATTCCCATCCTGCCGATATTTCACGGTGGTTCCGTTCATTGTGACCTTTTGGGTTTTCGACCAGAATGGCAGGTAAACGTCGGCGGTTGTGTTGGCCGGAATTGTCAGGTTCATCGCGAACGACTGCTGCGGTTTATTTTTGAACGACAGCCGCACATCGCCGCGAATAGTTGGCGTTTTTATTTCGGCGGAACCCAAATCTCCGGGTTGAGGTTTGATGCAAATTTTGCCAAACCCAGGTTCTAACGGTTCAATGCCCATCAGCTTGCGCGGAATAATGTTGGCCGGAGCTGCTCCCCAGGCATGGTTCCAATCCTGATTGGGCTTGTATTTATTGTCCCACGCTTCGAACGAAATGGTGGAGCCCACACGAATCATGTTGTACCAGCTACGCTCGGCTGTCGACGAAAGCAGTTGCAATCCGTAATTGGCATTGTGCCCGTCGTACACGGCATCCATCAGGAATTGCGAACCGTAAACGCTGCAAGCCAATCCGCGCGACTGAACGAAACTGTTCACTTTTCCAATATATTTTTCAGGGACCAACCCAAACGTGAGCGGGAACATGTTGGCATGTAAAGAGGCATGATCAGTACCGATTCCGTCGAAATATACGCCACGTTTTTTATCGAGTAGTTTTTCGTTGAAAACTGTTTTCAGCTTTTGTGCCAATGTGGCAAACTGCTTTTCATCAGTCGTTTGGTTCAGCACTTTGGCAACTTGCGCCAATTGGCTCACTGCCTGATAATGGTAAGCATTAACTACTGTATTTACATCCTGAAAAACAAAGCCATCGGTTTCACCAGGCTCCTTTTTCCCCAACCCCAGAATTCCGCTTTGCGGCCAATCCACAATGTCTTTCAAGGTTCCTTTAAAATGAATGCTTTCCAGAACTTCAGGAGTCACCTTTCCGGTTCGGGTCGATATCAGGCCCGATTCGTCGGCCAGCGGCAACAGTCCTTTCGCTTTCAGATCGGTATAAAAATGACGAAGCGATTCGGTATTTCCGGTGTACAAATAGTCGTTCCAGGCCATCAGCACCGACTGCAAAATCCACTCGGTTGGCCAGGTGGGTCGTTTAATCAGGTATTCGTGCGAGTAACGGCCAATGCTGTAATCGCGCACCACCCCGTAAAACCCAAGCTGGTTGATGTACGCATCGGCTTCGTAAGGAATGCGTTCGCGGTCGCCATCGACAAAAACGCCCAAAAACGAAGTGGCTTTCATCGAGTATTTACACAAATCCCAAACCTGATTGAGAACGGTATCGGAACTCGTGAAATACGACTCGGTTTCGTCAAACGGATAAAAAGCGATTTGTTGAACCAGTTGATTTTTGGTTAGCGGCTCGCTGTATCCTTCAATTTCGCAATAACGGAATGGCGTGACTTCGCCAATGTAATCGGGCATCAACACGGCTTGCGGACCGGTGTTTCGCTTGTCGGGATTCAGCACAATCTGATAGGTATTCCATCCCGGTTTTAACGCCAGTTTATAAACCGAATAGCGGATAGTTCCACCGGGGGTGCGGTTGATTCGGCCCTCTTTTTGAGCCTCGCCCAAATGAACTAGCACTGTGTCGGTTCCCGTTTTTCCGTTTAATGTCAGGCGAAGCTGTGCAAAAGCTGCTTTCCCGAAATCGACAAACCACGACGAATTTGAAATTGGCTTGATCGCATGCGGATAAATATCCTGCTTCTGGATGGGATAACGGGCCGTTGCATAATCCACCAAACTGGCGCCTGTTTTAAATTGAGAAACTGCCGAAAACGACGATTCCACGCCATGATTGTCCCAGGTTTTCACTTTCCAGAAATAAACCGAATTAGGTTGCAACTCTATTCCGGCGTAAGAAATATTGATCGACTGACTGCTTTCTTTTTTACCCGAATCCCAGCAATCCCCAACGCTTTTCTGAATGTTCGACAGACTCGAAGCCACCAAAATCTGATAAGCCGTTTGAACTGTATTTTCTTGATCTGAATTTACAATCCATCCGAAGAAAGGCTTTTTCTGTGCAATCTCGGCAAACTGAAAATTCTCTTTCCGGCTGATTGCCTGATACAACGGTGTATTCACCGGATATCCATTCTGGTAAACCTGCCCGGCATGAGAAAGGAAATTCACTGTGAGTCCGTTTGGCTGGTTCTTCTCCGGATTAGCCGATTGCGCATCGAACGAAAGGACGAATAAAAAAGAAATCAGGAGCACGCAAGATTTTATGAGGTTCATTATCGTTGGTTTTGAATATTAAGTCAGCTTAAATTTAAGGCATTTCGCGACAACCGCAGCAAAATCTGAAAAAAACAGGGACAATCTTCTTGCAAGATGTCCCTGTTTCGAAAGGTATAACCGAATGTTATTTACTTGCCCAACCCGGATTTTGTTCGAGTTTCACATCCTTGTTGGTATCAATCACAGTTTGCGGGATTGGCCACAAATTGTAGTTGAATGTCAGTGTAGCCTGAGCTTCAGGCCAGTATGCATATTTTTTAATGCGATCGGTAGCAACTGTTCCACCCATACGAAGCAGCGTATTCCAGCGACATTCTTCATAAACCAGTTCACGAGCCCGTTCGTCCAAAATCATATTAAAGTTATCGTCCATATCGGCGGCGGTAACTTTATAGGTGCAGTTGGCCCGGTCGCGCAACAGATTGATGTCGGCAGCGGCACCAGCTTTGTCACCGGCACGTTGCTTAGCTTCGGCACGTAGCAAGATGGTTTCCGAGAGGCGGATAAAATAGTCATCGCGGAAAAGGTTGCTCAGGTTTTCGCCATCAGCCAATCCGGTGTATTTGTCGGTTGCAATTTTGCAGGAAATCGGGAAACACAAGCTGCTGTTGTTTTTATTGGTAGTTGCATCAGCGCCACCGTTATACATTTCTGACCACGGAACAATTTTTTTGAAATACGACGATGCAGCCACGTTTCCTTTAAATCTTCTTCTCCAGACAATGTCGGAGTTACGCATATCTTTACCCCATTTGTCGGCATAAATTTCATCGCGGGTGTACATGGTGGGCATAATCTGAACGATACCACGTCCGCCAACGTCTTCCATTGTTCCGGTAATGTGGTTTTTCGCACCGTCGCGGAAAACAGCTCCGTAAGTACGCGAATAAGGTAATTTAGAACGTTTGTCTTCGGCTTTGTATGCTGCGTAGTCAACCTGCATCGCCCAGATACATTCTTTGTTACCGTCCTGATAGTTTACATTGCCTTCCTGGAAAAGATCCCAGTAAACATTGGCAGTCTGCAATACAGTATCAACCGGGGCACTTGCGCTTCCAGCCTGATATACATTTACCGGAATAGTTGTCGAACTTTTCCGGGTTCCGAAACGGCTTTTCATCAGCGAATAAGTTCCGCCATCGATAACTTTATTTCCAAAACTGATTGATTTTGCAAAAGCGGCCTGTGCTTCACTGGCCTTTCCTTCGGCAGCCAGCTGGGTTCCCATAGCCAGATACAATTCGCAAAGGTTGTGCTGAGCAGCACCTTTCACCAAACGTCCACCTATGGTAGTAGTTTCGGGGAGATCGTTTTCAATGGCTTCCAGTTCAGTTATGGCAAACTGGTAAGTTTCCACACGGGTAGCTCGTTTAAAATCGTATTTCGGAACTGTTGTAATTTCAGTAACAATTGGCACTCCACCAAACAATTCGGCCAGGTTGCGGTAGGCAAAAGCCCGGAAGAAGCGTGCCTGAGCGACTGCATAGGATTTTTCGGCTGCAGATGACCACGAAATTTGTGGCAATTCAGCAGCATACAGTGCCAGATTTGCTCTTGAAATCACATAATACCAGGTTGTGAAATTTTCGTAGAAATTGCCATTATCGGGATTGATGTTCCCATAGTTATTAAAGGTGTTACTACGACGGATACTTGCCACATCAAACATGTCGGTACCATTTCCGCGGAAAACAAAGATCCAGCCCGATTCGTTCGGATTGGCCCATAAATCGCGCAGGTGTGAGTAAATCGAAACTAAAACCTGATCAACCTGAGCAGAGGTTGAGAATGCATTCTCAACTGTATAAAACGTTTGAGGATCTTCTTTCAGGAATTCTTCATCCGATTCGCAGCTTACCATACTTACCAGAAGTAACAGGAACCAGATGCCAGCTATATATTTTATCTTTTTCATATTAAAGTCTTTTTAAGTAAGGTTAAAAACTAATATTTGCACCAATGGAATAAGTTGAAGGAACCGGGAAGGTATTTTCACGAACCGGAGTACCAACTTCTGGATCGCCGCCAAACCAATCGGTAATGGTTGCCAGGTTCTTGGCGCTGAGGAATACTTTCAGTGATTTAATCTGAGCATTCTTCACAAATGGCTGATTAAATGTATAGGACAGCGAAACGTCTTGTACACGGACAAAACCTCGTGACTGAAGAGCCAAATAACGACCATCGCCAGCGAAATAAGCCGATGGATAAACATTGCTCTTATTTTCAGGAGTCCAGTATGGTTTGGAGGTCATGTTGTCGTTGAAACGTCCGGTTCCTGAAGTCATGTAGGCGGCGGTATTACTTTTCATGAAATAACCATTTCCACCAAAAACGCCGGTAATCATGGCATACAGTTCAAAGTTTTTGTATGTTACATTGTTGCTCATATTCAACCTGAAGTTTTCTTTTCCGTAACCCAGAATTTTACGGTCGGCTGAGGTGATTCCATCCACACCGTCCAAATCTTTGTATTTTGGGGCGCCATCAGCAGCACCGGTCAAGGTCTTGTATTCGGTGTCTTCTGCCTGAACAATACCATCCTGTTCGTAGCCGTAAATTGCACTCAATGATTTACCTATAAACAATGAACTTGCAACGTCGTCGTCTTCAATGCCATCGTTGTTTTTGTCTTCGCCATAAAGCTTAACCAGTTTATTGCGGTTGATCCAGTAGGTTACCGAAGTATTCCAGGTTAAATCTTTGGTTTTCACATTTACAGTGCGGATAGTCAACTCGGCACCGGCGTTGTTAACCTGTCCCATCGAAGTGCGGATGGTTTTGAAACCAGTCATGACCGGAATGTTACGGGTAAAAATCTGGTCGGTTGTCTTCGAGAAGTACACATCCAAATCAGCAAAAATGCGGTTATTCAACCAGGCTGATTCAAAACCAGTGTTGATAGTTTCTGTAGTTTCCCATCCCAAATCGGAGTTTCCAAGGGCATTTTGATACAACCCGTAGTTGATTTTTCCCTGTGCATTGGAATATTCGTAACGGATATCGCCTGAAGTTCCGTTGGCGATGGTTGACAGTGTGGCATACGGTCCACTACCCTGGTTACCATTCTGACCCCATGATAACTTTAGTTTTAAACTATTCAGAGGTTTGAACGATTTCAGGAATTCTTCATT
The DNA here is from genome assembly GCA_964422425.1 of uncultured Odoribacter sp. Lineage (GTDB taxonomy): Bacteria > Bacteroidota > Bacteroidia > Bacteroidales > Prolixibacteraceae > Aquipluma. The sequence continues at coordinate 33,458 of CAYRBM010000010.1, read as the reverse complement.
GGTGATTTTCCAGGCCACACCAGCAGCAGCAAAATTTCCCCATTTCTTGTTGACCCCGAATACCGAAGCACCATCACGACGATATGATCCGGTGAAAAAATATTTATCTTCAAATGAATAACTGAAACGACCCAGATAACCAATGTTGGCGCGTTCGTCAATATTCAGGTTTACTTTTTGAACAGTGGCTTTGTGGAGACCCCACATTCCTAAAGTAGTATTTCCGTTTGCTGCAAAGTCTGAACCTGTTGAATTCACCTGTTCGTAACGGCGGTAGTCGCGTGTTGCCACCGCAGTTGCCTCGACACTGTGTTTGCCAAACGTTTGCTTGTAGTTCAAAATGTTATCGAATACATAACTATAAGTCTTGTTGTTATCGATGTTTCCATTGGCGCTTGAAAGGAGTCCTACAACTGTTGCAGGCTCATAACGTGCAAGTCCTTCACCTTCTTTGATGTAATAGTTTTCGTTGGTGAAACTTCCGGATTGATTCTGATCCAGGTTGCTTTGAAGGTTGATTTTGTAGTTCAATCCTTCGATCCAGGGTACATCAACAATAGCATAGGCATTCAAACGGAAATTATTTCTGACGTCTCTATTATCGCGGGTTTCGTCGTCAATCCCCCACAAAGGATTAATGGAAGATTGTGTATAGGGGTACTTTTCCAGATTTCCCTTATCGTCTCGAAACATTACGCCGTAGGGCGACATGGTTTGAGCCTCTCCAACATTGGCAGCAAAACCTGAATAATCGCGACGTGAATAGCTGGCATCCAACCCAACTTTCAACCAGCTGGTAATGGTTGTATTTACTTTTCCGAGCAATGAGATTCGGTTAAAATCATCGCCCACCACAATACCTTTATTGTTGTTGTATGAAGCCGACACGTAATAATTTACAGCCGGGGCAGCACCCGAAACGGCTATCTGGTAGTCCTGAATAATACCGGTTTGGGTTACTTCGTCAAGCCAGACGGTTTCGCTTCCGGCGGCCAGATTGGCCAATTCTCCGGTTTTCATCCAGTTGGTAGAACCTTCAGCATATTTATTGCGGGCATTCACTACTTTAATCCACTCTTCGCCTTTCATCATCACAGGCTGATTTTGCCAACTTTGAACACCTGCCGAAGTGTTGAAAGTAATAACCGGTTTGCCATTGCTTCCTTTTTTGGTAGTAATAGCAATTACCCCATTGGCAGAACGTGATCCGTAAGCAGCAGCAGATACAGCATCTTTCAAAATGTCGTAGCTGGCAATATCGTTCGGATTAATGTCACTTAAACTGCCCAAATAAATAATTCCGTCGAGAACGATCAAAGGGTTGTTGTCGCCGTTGATTGAATTCTGACCACGTATTTCCATTGAAGGCTGACCTCCGGCGCTGTTAGTGGCGCCAATATTTAAACCTGCCACGTTCCCTTTCAATGATTCCAACGCGTTCAGATTAGGCAGTTGCGAAATGGCTGAACCTTCCATTTTCACCGAACTTACCGATCCTGAATAATCCTGACGTTTGGCCGTACCATAACCGATAACGATTACCTCGTCGAGGTCGGTCTTTTCTTCTTCCAGAACCACATTAATCACCGATTTCCCCTGAGCTGATATTTCCTGCGGTTTCAGACCAACAAACGAATAAACCAACAAGGCAGATTCGTCAACCTTTGTGATTTCGTATGTTCCGTCAACACTGGTTATGGTTCCGTTGGTGGTCCCTTTCACCGTAATCGCCACTCCGGGAATTGGCTCCCCGTTGGCATCGGTCACTTTCCCGGTCACTTTCTTTTGCTGTTGGCTATACGTCGGAGAAAGCACAATCTGTCGTCCCACCATGCGGTAGTTCACGTTGCTGTCTTCAAACAACATTTTCAGCACTTCTTCTACTGAAGCACTTTTCACGTTGATACTAGCTTCTTTTTCAACGTCAATTAAATCCTTATTGTACAGAAAAACATAGTTACTCTGATTTTCGATCTGAAGTAGGATTTGCTCAACTTTGGTTTGCTTTACATTCAGTGTCAAACCCGAGGTTTGGGAGAGAACTGTTCCTGCAATGGTCTGGAGGACAGTAAACACCACCAAAAAGATAGTGAGTTTCATAGTTAATAAAAGTTTTTTCAGGCCTGCGCTGTGCGACAAACCCTTAGGTGCAATTTTTTTCATAGTTTTGTAATGATTAATTTTTACGATTAATTAATTTCAATTGCAGATGCGGGTAATGGTCCAGATTACTCGCATTTTTTTTAGCTCATAGGCAAATACTTTTTTTTAGTTTTTAATTATCTTTTTTGAATTATCGGCGCTTATTTCAATGTGATCAGGCTCGTAGGTTCCATCAGCATTCAAAACCTTGTGCCGGTGTGAATATTTGATAGGTGCCGAGAATGCCAAAAGCTGCATTATCTGCTCCAAACTTTCGTTTTGGATGGTCATATTGTACCGGTAATTTCCCAAATCAGTATTTGAAAGCTGAATGTTGACATTGTATTGACGTTGCAGGATGCGCAAAATTGCTGAGAGCGGGGCATCCCTGAAAACATAACGACCTTCCCTCCAACTGCTGAAGTTATGCACCTCGGTGGTTTCAATCGATACTTGTTTCGCTTTCCTGTCGAAATACGAAACCTGTCCGGGAGCAAGAAACTCCTCTTTCCCGTTGAGATCGAGCGCTACTTTTCCTTCAGCCAATGCCACAGTAACCACATCTTCGTTTGGGTACGAATTCACGTTAAATTCGGTACCATAAACTTTCACTTCAGGCCCCAGATTGCCAACTTTAAAAGGAACATCACTTTTCTGAATACTGAAATAAGCTTCACCTAATAATGTCACTTTTCGTTCTTCAGAACTGAATATCACCGGATAGGTTAATTCTGACCCTGAATTGAGCCAGGCTTTCGAGCCATCGGGCAAATCGACCACCATACGCGAACCGATTGGGGCGGTAATGGTAATATGCTGGTCGGTTTTATTTTCAACCAGTTGTGCATATTCGTTTTTGAGTTGAGTCTGACTGTAGTACAACCAGGCTGAAACAAGCATTAACGGCAACACGAGTACAGCCGCAACTTTTAGCAGTTTATATAACCAGGTACTTTTGCCTTTTGCCAACGGAGAAGTGTTCATGCGCGCCTGAGTTTTGTTCCACAAATATTGAATATCGGCCGATTGAATCTCAACCGGCTTAAAACTCAACCTTTTCACTGTTCTCACAGCTTCGCGAAATTCATAGGCGTGGTCGGGATGTGTTGCCTCCCAGTTTTCCCAGATGTCGGCATTGCTTATCTCATCGCCCCTGACCCAACTGATAAACTGACGACTGGAAATTAATTCTTCAAAAGTGTTCTGATCCCAACTACTCATTAGTTCTCGTTTGGAAATAAAGAGTAAATCACACACTTTTTATACTCAGAGAAGGAGAAATTTTTTTTTAATAAAATGCGAAAATTTATCTGCTTGAAGGCAAATGACTGGAATACAGATTCAGTTGTTGAATCGATTGGGAAAGTATATGCGGAATTTCGCGTAGTTGAAAAAAGAAGGGAGGCCGTTTTCCTGATTGATCATCAGGACACCGAACCTCCCTGTTAAATAACCCCTAAAATTAACCCCTAAAAAAAAGCGCTTTAATGATGTGTGAGGCCATCTTCGGATTTTCTTTTAACCGGCGGGTAGAATATCCAAACCAGTCTTTTCCAAATGGAACATACACCCGCATCCGGTGTCCTTGTTTCACAATTTTGGAGCGAAGTTCCGGTGTGACGCCATACAACATCTGAAACTCATATTTTGTGTTGTCAAGCTTCAATTCTTTGACCATTTCCAGCGATTGATCCACTAAATATCTGTCGTGGGTGGCAATCCCAACATACATGTTGTTTTCAAGCATGAAACGAAGGTCATCAAGATAATGCTCACGAACTTCCTGATAATCTTTAAAAGCGATGTGTTTTGGTTCGACGTAAATTCCTTTACACAGTCTGAAATTTAGAGGAGTCCCGTTCACATGAATCTTTGATAAATCAGTCAAATCGTTTTTGGTTCTTCTCAGATAGGCTTGAATGACCAACCCAACATTTTTCGGGTATTTCTGTTGAAGTTTTCGATACATTTCAATTTCAGGATCAACGCATTGCGAATCTTCCATGTCGATTCTGACGAAGGTGTTTTTTTCGGCTGCTTTTTTGATAACCTCTTCAATGTTGGCAAAACAGACACTCTTGTCGATAAGTAGGCCAAACATGGTTGGTTTCAGTGAAAAGTTCCCCCGGATTCCTTCTGAAGAAAAACGTTCAATTATTTGGATGTATTTGTGTTTATTCTCTTCGGCCTGTTCAATTGTTCCGATGAATTCCCCCAGCAAATCAACAGTGACCTCTATCCCTTCCTTGTTCAATTCCCGGCTAACCCTCAATCCATCTTCAATAGTTTCGCCGGCAATGTACCGTTTGGAAAAGATCCAGATCATTTTTTTCGGCATGTACGGAAGTACATTTGCTATTAGTTTATTAAGCATTTGGTTTTATTATAATTGAATTTCGCAGGGTAAAAATACTTCTTCGGATAGTTTGTATTCAATGATGTTTATCACGGTGAACTTATGATTTTACGCAGCTTTTAAGGCCATTTTACTTTTCATCTTACAGTCATTTCTGCCGATCAAAAATAATCGGACTATTCGAGGGATAGTGACAAGAAATTTTTATTTTTGGCAAACTTTAATTGATTCGAAACCTATGAAGAATACATCATTAGTGCTTTTTGCAGTTTTATTTGTTGCAGTTGCAGGTATTTATATTCTGCATTTTACAGGTCATAAATCAAATGGTTCAGGGAAAGATGGTGCTAATGGTGGTGGTGCTTCTTCCGAATTAAAAATCGCTTATATCAAAGTTGATTCGCTGATCATTAATTACGACTTCGCTCAGGAAATTCATGATGGATTTACCAAGCAACAGGAAGCTTTTACCAAAGAATACGGTGATAAGCGGAATCGTTTTGAATCACAGGCTCAGGCTTTTCAGGAAAAGGTGCAGCGTGGAGGATTTCTTACTCAGGAACGTGCCATGCAGGAGCGCGATCGTTTGATGGGAGAAGAACAGCAAATCGTCAAACTCGATCAGGAGCTTTCTACCAGACTTGCTCAAATTCAGGCTGATAACAACAAACAGCTTCTTGATAGTATTATGAACTACCTGAAGGTTTACAACAAGGGAAAGAAATACAGCTACATTTTAAATGCTGCTGAAGTTTTGGTTGGCGACGAAGCCAACAACATTACCAAGGAAGTACTTTCAGGATTGAATTCCAGGTATTCAAAAACAAATTTGAAATAGAGCCTGTCTAATATGAAATGAAAAATCCGAAGCAATTCGGATTTTTTTGTCTCAAATCTAGACTCTTTCTGCCATGTTTGCCGACAGATACATCGATAACAATATTGTTTATCCACCATTCATTGAAACGCCGGTGTCTCCTGAACTTTCGATGATCGTGATGATTCCCTGTTTGAAGGAGCCTGAAATTATTCGGACACTCGAATCGTTTTGGAGTTGTGATCCTCCTGCTTCTTTTTGTGAAGTGATTGTATGCGTAAATAATTCGGAGGACTGTACTTCCGAAGTGAAAGAATTTAACCGTCAAACATACCAGGAATTGTTGGCGTGGAAAAAGCAAAACGATCGGCCCCGCCTGATTTTACATCCCATTTGGGCCGATTCGGTAAAAGCCAAATTTGCAGGCGCCGGAATGGCCCGGAAAATTGGATTGGACGAGGCTGTCCGACGATTTAATTCGATCGGCAAACCTAGTGGAGTGTTGATTTCGCTGGATGCCGATTGCCTGGTTTCGCCCAATTATTTGAAACGGATTGAGCAAGAGTTTTCATCGAAATCGTGTTTTGCAGCCTGCATCAATTTTGAACACAGCATTTCAGAAGCGTTGGACGAAAAACAGCAGCTGGGGATCAGACTGTACGAAGATTACCTGCACTATTATAAAAAAGCAGTCGATTACACCGGTTTTCCCGATTCGATATACACCATCGGGTCGGCCTTTGCTGTAAGGGCGGAGGCGTATGTGAAACAGGGCGGCATGAACCGCCGGCAGGCTGGCGAGGATTTCTATTTTCTGAATAAGCTGACCAAGCTTGGAAAACTGAATTGGATCGATGATGCGTTTGTTTATCCTTCATCGAGGGTTTCAGACCGCGTGCCTTTTGGAACCGGCGCTGCTATGACCAAATGGATGAACGACGCCGATAACCTGGCAATAACCTACAATTTTGCCGCCTTTCAGGATTTGAAACAGTTATTCGATGGTGTTGATTCGCTTTTCAGAGTGGGCGGGGAGGAATTGAAGAAATTTGTAAAGCAGCTTCCGGCTTCGGTTCAGGAATATATGGAACAGGTAAGTTTTCCTGAAAAGCTGGTGGAAATCAATCAGTATAGTTCAAATTTTGATTCATTCCGGAAACGATTTTTTCAATTTTTTGATGCCTTTTTGATCCTTCGGTTCCTGAACCTGGCGCACCAGAAATACTATTCGAAACAAAATCTTGCCGAAGCGATCCTTCAACTTGCCGGCCAAACAAAAAAATAAGGAACATCAAATAAGAAATGTGAAATTGGAAATACCCGTTTCATATTCCTTATTTTTTGTTCCTTATTCCTTATTTATTCTTTGCTTATCTAACTCCGTTGGAAAGCAGGTAATATAGATCGTTCCAACGCAGTTCGTTCTTCAATTCTGAAATGCAGGTGTTTTTGTTAATCTGAATCAGTTCGATGCCAGCCATTTCGCAGAAATCTTCAATGTATTCGGCGGTAACTGCCTGACTAAAGGCATTGTGGTGTGCGCCACCTGCCAAAATCCATGCTGCCGATCCGGTTTTCAGGTCGGGTTGCGGAATCCACAGGGCGCTTGCAGTTGGAAGTTTTTCCAATTTGGCTTCGGGGGCAACGCATTCAACATCATGCACCACCATGCGGAATCGGGTTCCCATGTCAACCAGACTAGTGCAGGTTGCCGGGCCAATTTTTGTATTGAATACCAGTCGGGCAGGGGCATCTTTGCCTCCAATTCCGAGCGGATGGACTTCAATTTTAACTTTTCCGTCGGCAATCGATGGGCAAATCTCGAGCATGTGGGCTCCCAAAGCCTTGTACCCGCTTGGGTGGAGGTGATAGGTGTAATCTTCCATAAACGAGCAACCGCCATCCAAACCAAGTCCCATTACTTTTACCGCGCGGACCATTGCAGCATGTTTCCAGTCGCCTTCGGCGCCAAATCCGTAGCCGGCATCCATCAGGCGTTGCGATGCAAGTCCGGGCAATTGTTTCAATCCGTGCAAATCTTCGAACGTGGTGGTGAATGCTTTGAACCCGCCAGCTTCCAGAAATGATTTGATTCCGGCTTCGATGCGAGCCTGGTAGCGAACACTGTCGTGGTATTTTCCGCCAACCATTGCTTCTTTGTCGAATTCGTAAATTTCGTTGTATTCTTCAATCAGTTTATCGATCTGTGCTTCGCTAACTTCGTTGATGATTTTTACGATATCGCCAACTGGCCAGGTATTTACCGAAAGCCCGAATTTTATCTGGGCTTCCACTTTGTCGCCTTCGGTAACGGCCACTTCGCGCATATTGTCGCCAAATCGGGCAATCCGGGCGCCCTGCATATCGTACCAGGCAGCGGCAGCGCGGCTCCAAACGCCAATGCGTTCCTGAACGTCGTCTTCCTTCCAGTACCCGGCGACTACTTTGCGGTTTTTACGCAAACGCGACAGGATGAACCCATGTTCGCGGTCGCCGTGAGCAGCCTGGTTCAGGTTCATCAAGTCCATGTCGATATCGGCCCAGGGCACATCGCGGTTGTACTGCGTGTGTAGCTGAAGCATCGGTTTGTTCAGAATTTTCAGGCCATTGATCCACATTTTTGAGGGCGAAAAAGTGTGGCACCAGGTAATCATGCCGATACATTTTTTAGTCGAATTGGCTTCAACGCAAATGTTCGTGATTTCATCCGGACTTCTCATTACCGATTTATGCACAACACTTACCGGGATTTTTGCCGAGCCATTAAAAAAGGCTGCAATTTCTTTTGAATTGGTGGCTACTTGTTCAAGTACTTTCGGGCCATACAAATCCTGGCTCCCGGTTACAAACCACACTTCTAATTCTTTCAGGTTTATCATGATCGAAATTTTTAATGTTTCTATTTTTTAGGACGGGATAAAAATAGACAAATAAAAATAAACGTAAAACAAACACTTATGAATTTATAGCCTGCACTGCTTGTTTTTAAGCATGTTTTTTACTGAAGTTCTTTGGCTGTTTCCTGAATAGTTTGCCAGGCGTTTTTAACGTGTTCTTCGGTTGTGTTGGTTTGTCCGATGCACATTCGGAGCACAAATTGGCCGTTGACAACAGTATGTGTGAAATACATTTGTCCACGACTGTTGATGGTTTCGAGCAGCTTTTTGTTGAAATCGTTGCCATTGCTGTGAGCAAAACAAACCAGGTTGAGTGGGGCAGGGGCAACCAACGCAAAATCATCCGATTGGCGCACCCACTCGGCAAATTGCTGCCCCAGCCTGATGTGCTCCTGAATGTGGTAGCGAAGACCTTCGACTCCATAATGACGAATAACGAACCAAAGTTTTAGCGAGCGAAATCGTCGGCCCAACTGAATATGCCAGTCGCGGTAATCGAACACGGCGCCACTTTCGGTTGCCTGATTTTTAAGGTATTCGGGTAGAATGCTCAAGGTTTTTATCAGTACCGATCGGTCGGCCACGAAAAAGCAGTTGCAGTCGAAATTGGTAAACATCCATTTGTGCGGGTTGAACGAGAAGCTGTCGGCCAGTTCAATGCCATTCAGCAAATGACGGTATTCAGGACAAATTGCGGCCGTGCCCGACATGGCTGCGTCAATGTGTAGCCAAAGATCATATTTTCGACAGATTTTGCCTATTTCGGGAAGCGGATCAATGGCATTGGTCGAAGTGGAGCCGACGGTTCCGCAAACAAAGAACGGTGTCAATCCCTCGGCTAAATCTTTTTGAATGGCTTCTTCCAGCAAATCGGTGCGCATGGCCAGGTTTTCGTCAACACCAATAAGGCGCAGGTTGTTTTTTCCGATTCCGGCAATTTTTATAGCCTTTTCAACCGACGAATGTGTTTGAGTTGAAACGTATGCAACGAGATTTCCAACATTTCCTGAATCGTTGGTTTGGTAATTGGTTTTTCGTTCGCGGGCAGCCAAAACGGCCGTCAGTGCAGCCGATGAGGCGGTATCCTGAATGACACTTCCGCCTATGGAAGTTGATTTAAACTGTTCAGGAAGTTGAAGTATTTCGGCCAGCCAGTCGAGCACCCGGGTTTCGAGCTCGGTGCAGGCAGGGCTGGTAGCCCACAACATTCCCTGAACGCCCAGCCCGGACGAAAGCAAATCGCCCAGAATGGATGGCCCCGAGGAATTGGCCGGAAAATAAGCGTAAAAGTTGGGTGACTGCCAGTGTGTGATTCCCGGCATAATTACCGAGTTTACATCGGCCATTATTTGCTCAAACGACTCACCTTGTTCAGGGGGCGAAAGTGGCAGTTTATCTTTGATCTCTCCCGGTTTTGCCTGCGATAGGACGGGATATTTTTCAATGTCTTCGTAGTAATCGGCTATCCAGTCGATCAGTTGTTTGCCGTATTTCCTGAATTCATCAGGCGATAGGTGAAAGTTTTTTGTCATGTGATGGAATTATCGAATAATAAAATCGGTGAAATTTCGGGGATTGGTGATTTCTGATTCGGAAAAAGTGCGGATTACGGCGCGTGCCGGGCCAATTTTCATCCAGTCGATGAAAGTAGAAAGTTGGCTGTCGTCGTTGCCCGATGCTTCAATTTCAACTCTTCCGTCAGGAGTATTTTTAACCCAGCCCGTGATTCCGAGTTCTTTCGCTTTTTGGTGCACAAAGTAACGAAATCCAACTCCCTGCACCCGTCCGCCAATCAGAAGATGAACCGTTTTCATTCAGGAGATTAAAACTTTGTTGAATTGTTGCCCCCGAATTCGGCAATCGTTTCGGGCTGAATCAAGGCCCAAATGGAATAGATGCCAATAGCTGTTCCGAAAGGGAAATTGAATATTTCAATGACAGAGATAATGAGTGTCAGGATTCGAGCCCACTCTTTTCGCTTGTAGAGTCCCATTCCGGCAAGGATACCGGGTATTGAGGTAATAATAAACAGAATAGCCAGCACATCGGCAATAATCGACAGAATGGTTGTTGCATTAGCGTCGTCCACAAAACCTCCCACAAGTTTAAGGACTGTAAAAATGAGGAGAGCGATTAGAAGGCTAAATATGCTTAGCCCGATCTGGAGAGCGGCTACAATGTTGATGTGTTTTTCCATAGTGGTTTGGTATTAAAGGAAACTTAAAATTACATATAATCTCTGTTGAAATTATTTTTCAAGGTGAGTTTTTTAGCTTGTTAATAATGTTTAAGAGCTAAACTTAATTGTTCTGGATTTGTATGTATAGTCATCATAAGTTCCAAGTTTTTTGATTATTAGATGTATTTTTGTCTGTATTAAAACGGATAAGGAGGGAAAGATGAAAATTTTAATTGTGATTTTGCTGGCGATTGGAATAATGTCGTTGGTTTTTATTGGGCTGGCTATTCAAACTTTACTTAAAAAGAATGGTAAATTCCCGAATACACACATTGGAAGCAATCCTTACATGAAAGCGAACGGGGTGACTTGCGCCCAAACGTATGATAAGATTGAACAGGAAAAAGCTAGAAAGGGACTACGCTTCAAACAAATAGCAACCGAAGAACCCAACACAGGAAGCTTTTGTTAAATGTGTGGAATTGAATTTCCACAGATGGTAAGGAAATACTGTTTGAATAAATCGGTGTAGAATTGACCTGTTTTTGATATGAGCAAATTTCAAAAATACCGCGAAAATTTTCAGGACATGGTCTATGGCAAAGCTGCCAATAGTTTTGAAGATCGTCTGTTATTGCTTACAACGCTCTCAATAACGGTAATTCTGATTGTAAGTACAGCTTTTAACATCTATGTAGAGCTAAAGGATGCGCTGGCTGTTTCTTCTGGCGCAGGTTCTGTACTTTATTTTGGTCTTTATCTATTTGGGCGATTCGTTAATCGCGGAAAATTTTTTTTCTGGCTGGTAGGCATCATATCATTACTTTATATCGATGTAATCTGGTTTCTGAATTATGCTTCGGCTGGCCCCATAATGCCCTTGTTTATCGTTTTATATGCTTTCTATGTTCTTGTTTTTAGCAAGAAATACATTTTTTTTATTTCAGTCGCTTTCTTTTTGAATCTGGTTGGTTTGTTTCTGACCGAACTTTGGTTTAGCGAAACAATTGGAACATACCCGGATGTAAATACCCGGGTTATGGATAATTATATTGGCTTGTTGTTTAGTTTCCTGGTCATCTATTCATTTATAGCTGCTATAAAGCGGAATTACGTTTATGAATATGAAAGAGCCAAAATGTCCGATCAACTCAAATCTTCATTTGTAGCTAATATGAGTCACGAAATCAGGACTCCGTTGAATGCAATTGTTGGATTTTCATCACTGATGACTGATCCTGATATTGATGAAAAGGACAAGATGGTATTTGAGGAACAGATTCAACGGAACAGCGATTATCTGCTGAGTTTGATTGAAGATATTATTGATGTATCTAAGATTGAATCTAATCAGTTGACAATCAAAAAGCAGGAGATTGATGTTGTCCCATTGATCAGGCAAATTACCCAATCGTTTCAGCTCACAGTACCTTCAGAAAAGAACATCCGGATTACCAGCAGTGTAGCCAATACTGAACTTCGGGTAATGATTGATAAGGTTCGTTTGGAACAAATTCTTCGAAATCTGTTATCCAATGCTGTCAAGTTTACTGAGGAAGGGGTAATTGATGTCGATTGCCGGAAAGATCATGATTTTTTTATTTTCTCGGTGAAAGACACGGGCATTGGTATTCACACCGAACATCAGCATCTGATTTTTGAACGTTTTCGAAAGCTTGAGAACAGCCGGCAGCATTTGTACCGAGGTACAGGTATTGGCTTATTCCTGTCAAAACAACTGGTGGAAATGTTTGGCGGTAAAATTTGGGTGGAATCGGAGGTTGGCAAAGGCTCAACGTTCTACTTCTCTATTCCTGTTTAGCTAGGCATGTTGCACGATTTCTTTGTTGACCGAATTTTGGCGGATAAAGCGGATCGAAATCTCATTGAAAATTCCGGCCTGATCCAAATTGCAGCAATGTCCGCTGTTTTTTATGATTTCGAGTTGAGCATTGACATGTTTTTTGACCAAATCGGCAACCATTGGAAGAAACATGTGATCGCTGTCACCCATCAGGTAAAGAACTGGCGCCGAAGGTTCCCGATGCAAAAAATCGTTGAGGTTCGATTTTATTTCACGAGTCATCTTCATCCACTTCCGAAACTCTTTTTCCCCCAGTTTAATGGCCTCCTGAATGAAAATATTTCGCGATTCGCGGTGACGGCGATAGGGCATTAAAATGAGTGCGTTGAGTTTATAGAGCCACATGTAAGGTAAAACCGAGTTCAGAATTTTGGCCGTACTAATGAGCACCTTGATCGTTTTGTTGAATTGGATAACGGCTCCGCCCAACACAATAGATTCTGCACGTCCCGGTGCCAGTTTATCGATTGCCCGAATAACGATGCATCCCAATGAAATTCCCACCAAATGTGCTTTTTGAATATGAAGATGATCCATGGTTTTGATTACATCCAGCGCAATTTCGTCAAACGAATATCCCGAATCTTCTTCCATATTATCAGGTTTTGACTTTCCATGCCCTCTCAGATCAACCAGCAAAACATTGAAATGCTTTTTGAATTCTTTTAATTGTTTGAACCATACCACGTTGCTTCCTCCAGCCCCATGAATAAAGACTACCCAAACATTTGAACGTGGATGTGTAAACTGACGGTGATAAATCATAGCAAATAAGCAAACTACATGTTATAAAAAAGACGCCTTGTTTATTGCAAGGCGTCTTTTCAAATATGGTGAAATTTATTATCCGCCGAAATCGTCGAATAAAATATTTTCGTTGGGAACTCCCAGTTCGTAAAGCATTTTGTTTACAGCGCTGTTCATCATTGGTGGTCCGCAGAGGTAATAATCAATTTCTTCAGGCTCATCGTGCTTGCTTAAGTATTGATCGTAAATAACCTGGTGAATGAATCCTTTGTGTCCGGTCCAGTTATCTTCGGGAAGCGGATCAGAAAGTGCCAGATTGAATGAAAAATTCGGGAAGCGATTTTGAATATCCATGAATTCTTCGTAATAGAAAACTTCTCTCCAGGAGCGGGCCCCGTACCAGAAAGTGACTTTCTTTTTAGATTCTCTTACGGTATGGAACAAATGGAACAAATGCGAACGCATGGGAGCCATACCCGCACCACCGCCAATAAACATCATTTCGTTGTCGTTATTCTTCAGGAAGAATTCTCCGTAAGGACCTGAAATGGTAACTTTATCGCCGGGCTTACGCGAGAAAATATAGGATGAGCAAATACCGGGATTAACCTTCTGGAATCCACCATTGACGCGATCGAAAGGTGGAGTTGCAATACGAATGTTCAGCATCACGATATTTCCTTCTGCAGGGTGATTGGCCATTGAATAAGCACGGAATGTTGGCTCCGGATTTTTCATCTGAAGGTTAAACATTCCGTAGCGTTCCCATTCAGGACGATATTCATCACCAATAATCATGTCTTTGAAATCAACATTAATTGCAGGCACATCAATCTGTATGTAACCACCCGATTTGAAATTCAGGTTTTCACCTTCAGGAAGTTTTACCACAAATTCTTTGATGTAAGTAGCCACATTATTATTGGAAACAACCTCGCATTCCCATTTTTTAACGCCCAAAACATGTTCCGGAACTTTGATTTTCATGTCCTCGCGTACTTTCACCTGGCAACCAAGTCTCCAGTGTTCCTGTTGTTCTTTTCGGGTGAAATGGTCAGTTTCGGTAGCTAAAATCGAGCCACCGCCTTCAACAACCTGACAACGGCATTGGGCACAGGTACCACCACCACCGCAAGCCGATGGAAGAAAAATTCCACTCTCCGACAATGTTGAAAGCAATGAACTTCCCGGATTTACCGAAACTTCTTTTTCTTCGTTGATGTTGATTTTAACCTGACCAACAGCGGTGAGCCTGGCTCTTGCGAATAACAAGGTCGCCACCAATGCCAGCACAATAACCAAAAAGGCAATAATGCTGGACACAATAACAAAAATGACTGATCCTAATATCATTGGAGTTGAATTTTAGTCGTATTAAATTTTAATTCCAAGGAAGCTCATGAAAGCAATTCCCATCAAGCCGGTCACAATAAATGTGATGCCAATTCCCCGCAATGGAGCTGGTATTTGGTTATATTTCATTTTTTCGCGTATGGCAGCCAGCGAAACGATGGCCAGTGCCCATCCAATTCCGGAGCCAAGTCCCCATGCAAATACATCGCTGATATTTTTGTAATCACGCTGTTCCATGAAAAGCGATCCACCAAGGATGGCGCAGTTCACAGCGATTAGCGGGAGGAAAATACCCAGCGAGTTATAAAGCGCCGGTGAGAATTTTTCGACGATCATTTCGACCAACTGAACCATTGCTGCAATGGTGGCAATGTAAACCATAAAGCTCAGGAAAGAAAGATCGACTTCTTTGAAACTTTCGCCAAGCCATGCTAACGCGCCCGGTTTCATTACATATTTCAACAAAAGATAGTTGACGGGAACGGTAATGATTTGAACAAATACAACAGCAACTCCCAATCCAATTGATGTTTTTACGGTCTTCGAAACGGCCAGGTATGAACACATCCCCAGGAAGAAGGCGAAGATCATATTGTCGATAAAAATCGACCGGATGATTATATTTATAAATTCTTGCATAATCAGTAGTGTTTAGGAATTAATCTTTTTCAATTAGTTCTTTGTTGAAGCTTCGCTGTATCCAGATGATCACTCCCACGAGGATCAAAGCTGCCGTTGGCATAATCATCATCCCATTGTTCGTATATCCGGCTTGGTAGAACGACTGTGGAATTACAGTGAACCCTAGTACAGTGCCCGAGCCAAAAAGTTCGCGAATAAAGCCGACTACAATCAGGATGATCGCATAGCCAATACCGTTGCCGATACCATCGACGAACGAAGGCCACGGTTTGTTACCCATAGCAAAAGCTTCGAGACGACCCATGATAATACAGTTGGTGATGATCAAACCCACATAAACCGAAAGCTGTTTACTCACATCATACACAAAAGCCCGTAGCACCTGGTCAACAAGGATTACCATCGAGGCAACCACAACCAACTGAACAATGATTCGGATGCGTGGCGGAATGTAATTTCTCATGGCTGAAATCACCAGGTTCGATACGGCAGTTACTACCATCACCGACAAACCCATTACAATGGCTGGTTTCAGTTTAACTGTAACAGCCAGTGCCGAACAAATACCCAGAATCTGCACCGTAATCGGGTTTTGCAGATTCAATGGCGTTGACAGCAGTTTGAAGTTTTTTGAAGAAAATATGCTCATTGCTATCGGATATTAATGACGGTTTTGAATAAAGTATGTTTTGTACTGAACCAGGCAGGAATCTAGCATTGCTTCAAGACCCAATGATGTAATCGTACCTCCTGAAATGGCGTCCACTGCATGTGGATTATCTTTTGGCGCGCCGCCTTTCATTACACGGATTGATACAAAACTGGTTGAGTCTTTAAATAAGGTTTTGCCTGAAAACGGTGTCTCAAATATCGGAGTTGAAATTTCGGCACCTAATCCAGGGGTTTCCCCCTGGTGGTCAAAAATAACGCCATAAATCGTGTTCATGTCGGGTTCAACCGAGACATAACCCCAGATGGGTCCCCAAAGGCCTTTTCCTCTTACCGGCAGAACGTAGGCGTTCGACTGGTTGTCGAGTGTTCCCACAAAAACCGGGAGTGAGCGTTGTGCAGCCGGTTTTTCGAGTTCGGCTTTAAGGTCAACTGCAAAAGCGTCAATACCTTCCTGTTTTTCGCCTTTGTTGTTCACCACGAAACTGCCGGTAATGTATTTGGCATACAGCTCAACGGCATCCTTGGGCGTGGAGTTAATGTGCAGCGAAGCCAGAATGTTCTGTTTCTTTTCTACCTCGATGTTTTTATCCTGAAACGGTTTCAACTGCAATGCGGCCAACGAAAGAAGCAGGGCCACCAGCACAACCATTACCGTCGAAAAGATAAATATGTACGTATTACTAAAATTTTTCATGGTTTTCCTTTTTAAGCGTTACCTTTTACTTTAGCTCTTTTCAAACGGCGTTTGATATGACTTTCCACAACGAAATAGTCAATTAGCGGAGCCCACACGTTCATTAGCAGAATGGCAAGCATCATTCCTTCCGGATAAGCCGGATTGAAAACCCTGATTAAAACGGCCAGTGCTCCGATCATAAAACCATAAATCCATTTTCCTTTTTCGGTGTGCGATGCGGTTACCGGATCGGTAGCCATAAATACCGCGCCGAAAGCAAAACCACCCATCACCAAATGATAGTGAGCAGGAAGCGCCATGTAATCGTTCAGTGGGAAAAGGTTGCAAAGGAACCCGACGCCAAGTGCGCCAAGAACAACCGAAAGCATGATTTTCCAGCTTCCGATTCCGGTGAATATCAGAATGGCGGCGCCAATCAGCACAGCCAGCGTGGAAGTTTCACCGATTGATCCGGGAATGAATCCCATGAACATATCACCGAAAGAAGCCATTTTTGAGGCGGCACCCTGTGCAGCCTGAGCAAGTGGTGTCGCTCCGGAGAACCCGTCGATAGCGGCTTGGTTAGGCAAATCGTAAACCCAAACGGCGTCGCCCGACATTTGCGAAGGATAGGCAAAGAACAGGAATGCTCGGGCAATCAATGCCACGTTCATGATGTTATAACCAGTCCCCCCGAATATTTCTTTCCCGAAAACAACAGCAAAAGCAACTGCCAGCGCAACCATCCACAGCGGGATGTTTACCGGAAGAATCAGCGGAATCAGGATCCCGGTCACCAGGAATCCTTCGTTTACTTCGTGCCCGCGTATCTGAGCAGAAATAAATTCGATTCCCAAACCTACGCCGTAAGATACTACGATAAGCGGAAGTAATTTCAGAAAACCAAAGAGGAAGTTCTCCATTAAACTACGTTCGATTCCAAAAGCGAGGCCGTTCTGGTAACCAATGTTCCAGCTTCCGAATAATAGGGCAGGAACCAGGGCCAGAACCACAACGATCATGGTTCTTTTTAAGTCGATGGCATCGTGTATGTGAACTCCTGATTTGGAGGTATGATTGGGCGTAAAGAGGAATGTTTCAAAAGCTCCAAACGTCGATCCGAATTTGGCAAACTTACCGCCTTTTTGAAAAAGCGGTTTCTTTTTGTCTAAAAACTTTCTGAGTGATTTCATTTATATCGAATGACTTAAATTTCTTATTAATTACCCAGTTCTTTAATCATCAAATTGATCCCTTCGCGTAAAATATGCTGAACCTCGGTTTTTGAGGTGCAAACATACTCGCACAAAGCTAAATCTTCTTCGATCACTTCGTAGATTCCCAGATTTTCCATTTTATCAATGTCTTCAGCAATAATTGCTTTGATGAGGTGCACCGGTAAAATGTCCATAGGAAGAACTTTTTCATACTGGCCAGTCATAACGTATGCACGTTCTTCACCATTCAGATTGGTGTCGGCCCGGTATGTTTTTTTTGGTGTTAACCAGGAAAAGTAGGATTTTGACAGACTGAATTTGTTCAGTCGGGGCAAAGCCCATCCTAGAAATTCATAATAATCACCTTCAGGAATAACGGTAACCTGTTGATCGAAGAAGCCCAGATAATCGTCATCGTCGGTTTGGTTTCCGGTTAATACGTTCCCGGAAATTACCCGCTCTTTACCTTGTTTTAGGGTATTGTTTTGGATCAGTCTGGTGAGGCTTGTTCCATGTAAAACCTTGTAATATTTTGGAGAAACAACTTCAGAACCAGTGAAAGCGATGGTTTTGGTCAGATCAAGTTTTCCGGTTTCGAAAAGTCTGCCGATGAATACCACGGCTTGCGGATTAATGGTCCAGATTAAATCACCCTTGTTAATCGGGCTGATGTGGTGCATTTGCACACCCACATTTCCTGCCGGATGAGGACCTGAGAATTGGTTGATCTCAATATTTTTAATTCCGGAGAAGAAACCGTTTGCCTGTTCTGGGCGGATACCAACAAAGATTTTACCTTTAGTCAGTTTCGAAAGGGCATTGATTCCGGTCTGGAAAGCCGAAGTTTGACCTTTCAGCGTAAATTCGTAATCAGGAGCCAAAGGAGCCGAGTCGAATCCTGAGATGAAAATGTGAAGTGGGGTTGTTTGGGGCTTGGCAACAGTTCCGTAGGGACGTTGTTTTAGAAATGCCCAAAGTCCGCTTTTTTTAAGTTGTTCCTTGATTTCTTCACCCGAAAGTTTTTGGGGATCAGCTTTGGTGAATTCGAACGACTCGTTTTTACCATCAGCTTTTACAACAATTTCCAACACCTTTCTCCGCTCCCCACGGTTGATTTCCAACACTTCACCACTTGTAGGTGCCGTAAATAAAATTTCGGGATTGTATTTGTCGAAGAAAAGGGGTTCCCCGGCTTTTACTTCCTGTCCGGCCTTTACCAGAATTTTTGGTACGAGTCCGGGAAAATCAGTCGGTTTAAGGGCAACCTTGTCTGCTTCGATTGAAGTTCCGAGAACTTTTTCGGCATCCCCCTTCAAACGGATATTTAATCCACGTTTTAAATTGATAACCTTTGACATTGTATTCCCTGGTATGGTTAATAATTAGGATGGCAAAAGTAAAGAATTTATAATCTTTTTCACAATCTTTGTTTTATAAACTTGAATTCATTGAAATATTTAAATACGTGAAATCGTTATAGAAAACACTGGTTTTTTTAGAGCTTTTTTGCCAAAACCTAGCGTTTGGTTGGTTTGATTTTAAATGACAGTCGCATGTGGCCAAAAAATATTTTTTTCTTGATATTTCTCAATATTACCCCAATGTTAAGCTTGAACGGTTTAGCAAAGGCCGATTCGTTTTATTACCAGAATTCGGTGTACCGGGAAGAGATCAAATCTGTTCAGCTGTTTCGGGATGGAAATGTGCTTTCAAATCCGGTAATAGAGCTTGGAAGTGATGCCCAGCTGGTGTTGAAATTTGATGATTTAGCTGAAGAGGCCAAGAACTATTACTATACCGTTATTCATTGCGATGCCAACTGGAACGAATCGTATGTCAGGCAGAGTGAATATCTGGGTAGTTTTGCTGATAATCCACTGACCGATTATGCTTTGAGTTTCAATACAACGGTCAGATATGTAAACTATCAGTTGCGCATTCCAAACGAAGAATGTTCACCGAAGTTTTCGGGTAATTATGCCCTGGTTGTTTTTGAAGATAACGATCGCCGGAATTTAGTTCTCATTCAGCGCTTTTATGTGGTTGAGCCGTTGGTTCGGGTAGAGGGCGCGGTAAAAAAAGCCACATTCGATCCCTTTAATGGACCAAACCAGGAAGTTGATTTTCGGGTTTATGCTGATAAAGTCCGGTTGTTGAATCCGCGTGAGGATATTAAAGTGGTGCTTATGCAGAACCGCAGGTGGGACAATGCGATTACCAATTTAAAACCATCATTTATTCGGGAAAACCTACTGGAGTACGATTACAATAAAGAGAATGTCTTTTCGGGCGGAAACGAGTTTCGGTATTTCGATATTCGCACCAAAAGGTACCCTAGCGAAAATGTTGGAGAGATTAGGTTTCTCAGGCCTTATTATCATGCAACTTTACTTCCCGATGCGATTCGTAGCAATAAAAAGTTCTCGCAGTATAAAGAAATGAACGGGAACTTTGTCGTTGAAAGTCAGGATCGGATAACAGATGCTGACACGGAATGCGATTACTTTTTCGTTCATTTTTTCCTCCCGATGCAAAGTATGCTGGTAGGAGGGACTGTCAATGTTTTTGGCGCGCTTACCGGATGGAATGCGAACAAAGCCAACGAAATGAAATGGAATTTTGAACGTGCAGGATATGAATTGTCACTCATGTTGAAGCAGGGCTACTACAATTTTCAATATGCCTATGTTCCTGAGGGGTCGCCCAAGGCTGATTTAATTAATTTGGAAGGATCATTTTTCCTGACTGAAAATGAGTACCAGATTTTTGCTTATTACCGCGATCAGGCTTCACGCTACGATCGGTTGGTTGGATATGTGATGGTGAATTCCTCCGTCAAAAATTAGCGAATAATTTTCAGGGTGGTTTCTTCCCTGACATAAGGGATTGAAAAATAAAAATTCGATCCTTGTCCGGGTTTTGATTTTACCTGCATTTCTCCGCCTAAAAGCCTGACATAGTGTTGTGCAATTGATAATCCCAGCCCCGTTCCCTCGTAAGCCCTGATGGTCCGGTTGTCTAACTGATGGAAGCGTTCAAAAATGCGTTCCTGATCACGTTCCGCAATTCCAATTCCAGTATCTTTTACGAAGAATTCAATATGACCGGAATCCTTAATCTGGTAACCGAATTCAACACGTCCTTGTTCTGTAAATTTTATTCCGTTATCGATAAGTTTGTGCAGCGAAGCTTGCAGCAGGACAGGATCGGTAACAACCGAAAATTTAGGGTTGGGATTATCGCAGCTAACCTTCAGCGTAATATTCTTTTTGCTCTCAAGTTCGTAGTTGAATTCTTTGTAAAGGGCAACCATTAAATCATTTATTCTACATACTGATTTTTTGATGACCAGATTATTACTCTCAATTTTTGAAAGGCTGATCATATCATCAATCAGGTTGAGCAGCAGTTTGCCATTTGAAACGATAATGTCAATAAATTTTTGCTTTTCAAAGTCGTCAAACTCGCTAGAGCCAATCATGCGGGAGAAGCCAATAATTGCATTCATCGGGGTTCTCACTTCATGCGAAATATTGGCAAGGAAAGCGGTTTTCAGCCGATCGGCTTCTTCTGCTTTTTCTTTGGCTTCCTCCAGTCTTATTTCGGCCAGTTTGCGTTTGGAGATGTCTCGGGCAAGCGAAATAACCGAATGGTCGTTAAGGCGTGCGATACGCATTTCAAACATGGCCGAAGCACCTTCCATTTCCAACGCATATTCAATAGTTTCAATACTATCGAATTCGATACATGCCTGAATGCACTTGAATATTTTAGCCGCCATTTTTTCTGAAAATCCTACTTCGAAAATCGAATTTCCGATAATGTCTTCTGGTTTAATTTTCAGTGCTTCAGATGCTTTAAATACAAAATCGACATAAATGCCATCACGATCAATGATGAAGAATAAATCAGGAATAGCTTCAAGCAAAACATGGTAACGCCGTTTGTTTTCTTCCAGGTCTTCAATCTGATACTTTAATGATGTTACTTCTGAAAAGAGACTGACTATCTGGTCGTTGGCAAGCGGAAAAGTATCGACTTCAAAATATTTATCGAGGCGGTCGAGGTAAATGGAATAATGGTGTTTTTTTGATCGCAAATAGTGGTTATTCCAATCGAAGGCATCTCTGAAAATTTTCGGGAATACATCATCTGCTTTCTGGTCTTTGATTTCGCGGGAGGTGATCCGAAATTGTCTTTCAAACGCCAGGTTTGTCCTTCGGATAACTAAATGTGTTGGGTTGTTAAGCTCATCTCGGGCAATTTCGAGCAACATCATGCCCTGAGGCAGGTTTCGTATGGTTTGGTTGATAAGGGTTTCTGTTGTTTCGTTCACCTGTTTCAGGCGGTCAATGGTATATTGAAAACTCCATGCTATTGCAAGCGAAGCCAGCCAGAAAACCAAAAGTGTCAAAAATGGGTTGATTGCTAAGGAGGCTTCACTCCAGCTGAACCGGAACAGAAATTCGTTAAGTCCTGCATGATAGACATGAAACAGAAGAGTAGCAACTGAAATTCCGAAGAATATGGAAATATCTCTTTTTGCCTCGCCATAAAGCATGAAAAACAAAAAAAATGGAATCAAAAGCCAGAGCGTATATGAAACGGAATGCTGACTAGGCAATACGGCAAATGTATTTGAGATAAAATAAAAAAAGGCAACGATTGGAATGAGGAAAAAAACTTTTACTGCTTTTTTCAAGGGGAAGGTTTGCAAGGCATATAATGCAATTCCGAAAATAACAAGAATGCTCAAATCACCTGGTAAACATTCGTCAGCAGATAAGCTAAGCAGATCCAGAATAAAGAGCACTCCTCCGGTAATTAAACCAATCAGAACAAAAACATAAAGCCCAATGATTTTTAATGAATTATCATCGTGGGCATTGGTTTGGTGACGGGATACAAGCGATTTACTAATTGCTTTGAGCATGAATCTAGGAGCAATATTCTGTTTTTACGAGGGAATAAATATAGCAAAATTTAAATTCCAATCATTTTTGAGTCAATTAATGGCGAAAAATGAAAGGTGATTTTTATTAGGAATTAAGCAACAATGAAATCCTAGTTTTGCTGACCAGAAAATATTCATCAAAATAACATAAAACAACCAGTCATGTCAAAAGGATTTTTCAATATTCCGGATGCTAAAAATGAACCGATTAAAAGTTATGCCCCCGGTTCGCCAGAACGGGCCGAGTTGAAGCAAATGCTTAATCAGTTGCGTTCAGCAGAGCTTGAACTCCCCATGATTATTGGTGGAAAAGAAGTAACAACTGATCGTCGTGTCAGAATTTTCCCGCCACACGAAATTAAGCACACCTTAGGCTACTACTATCAGGGAGATGCCTCTCACGTTCAGATGGCTATTGATGCTGCAATGATTGCCAGGGAAAAATGGAATACCATGTCGTGGCATCACCGTGCATCGATTTTTCTGAAAGCTGCCGATTTGTTTGCCGGTCCTTACCGTGCTAAAATTAATGCTGCCACTATGCTGGGGCAATCAAAAAATGCTTATCAGGCTGAAATTGATGCTGCTTGCGAAATGGCCGATTTTTTCAGGTTTGGAGTTAGGTGTATGACTGATATTTATAAGATGCAGCCAGAATCAGCACCGGGAATCTGGAATTATAATGAATTCCGTTCGCTCGAAGGATTTATCTATGCTCTTACCCCATTTAACTTTACTTCTATTGCAGGAAATCTTCCGGCTGCTCCCGCCATGATGGGTAATGTCGTGGTATGGAAACCTTCAAAGACAGCAGTATACTCCGCCGCAGTTATTATGGAGGTTTTAATGGAAGCTGGTTTGCCTGATGGAGTTATTAACCTGGTATATGTGGGTGGTCCGGCTGCTGCTGATGTGGTGTTGCAGTCTCCAGATTTTGCCGGTATCCATTTCACAGGTTCTACCGGAGTATTTCAAGGTATCTGGAAAACCATTGGAGAGAACATTTATAAATACAAATCATATCCAAGGATAGTTGGTGAAACCGGAGGAAAAGATTTCATCTTTGCCGATCCGACAGCTGATTCACAGGCACTTGCCGTAGCTATGCTTCGTGGCGCTTTTGAATATCAGGGACAAAAATGCTCTGCTGCTTCACGTGCCTACATCCCGCAAAGCATTTGGGACGATGTTCGTGAGCGTTTAGGCAGAGAATTGGCAACCGTAAAAATGGGGCCACCTGAAGACTTTACGAACTTCGTTAATGCGGTTATTGATGAAGCTTCCTTTGATAAACTTGCCGGATTTATTGAACAAGCCCGCAAAGATGATGACGCCGATGTTATTTTCGGAGGAAAATGCGACAAGTCTGTAGGATATTTTATTGAGCCAACTGTAATCCTGGCAAAAACACCTCAATACATTACCATGGAAGAAGAGTTGTTTGGTCCTGTTTTAACAGTCTATGTTTATCCGGATGAAGACTTGGAGAAAACACTGGATATTTTGGACCATACCTCAATTTATGCTTTAACCGGAGCTATTTTTTCTCAGGACCGGTATAGTATTGAGCACATTGCAAAGCGATTGGAAAATGCAGCCGGAAACTTCTACATTAACGATAAGCCAACAGGTGCCGTTGTAGGGCAGCAGCCATTTGGTGGAGGCAGAGGTTCAGGTACCAATGATAAGGCCGGTTCTGTTTTCAACTTCCTGCGCTGGACTTCTATTCGTACGATTAAGGAAAACTTTGTTTCGCCAAAGAATTACATGTATCCCAATTTCTTACCCGAAGAATAACACTGAAATAATTTGACATAGATAGGAGATGAATTTTTTCATCTCCTTTTTTTTTCTCCGGGAAAAACCTACTTTTGTTTAAAATCGTCAGTGATGAATACCAAAGAGTTATTGTTGAAAATACTTAAGTCCATTGCTAACAAATACCTGATTGCTTTGGCAGGATTTGTGGTATGGATTATGTTTTTCGATGAAAATAACCTTAGAAAACACCAGCAAAACCTAAAAGAACTGGCGCTTTTAGAGTCCCAGGTTGACTTCTATAAACAAAAAATTGAAGCAGATAAGCGCAAATTGTATGAGTTGCAAACCAACGATGAAAATCTGGAGAAATTTGCCCGCGAACAGTTTTTGATGAAAAGAGCAGATGAGGATATTTTCGTAATTGTAGAGGAAAATTAAGATCATTTTATCTTTATTCTGAATCTACTTTGCCTTTCATAAATTTTACCATCAGATAATTTTAAAATTCCTTCGTTTTCCTTCGGAAATTAACTTGTTTAAATACAGGTAATTGCTTAAATTTATGTGGCAATGATTTTTTTCTTTGATTAACCAGAGAGAATTACTATATTTCTTCAGCGAACTTTTGAAGATGAAACTGAACACTAACATATTCCGGATTGAAACCAATCATGTTGCACCCCGACAGGGCTGTGTACTGATTGCTGAGCCGTTTTTGCCCGGAAGTTATTTTAACCGTTCCATCATTATTCTTGCTTCATATAACGAAAACGGTGCTGTTGGCTTCATCCTGAATAAGAAAGTTGACTATCCTATCGACGACCTTTTAGTCGATTTTCCCGACTTCGATTCCGATATTCATATTGGTGGTCCGGTTGGCACCGATTCCATATACTTTATCCACACACTCGGAGATATTGTGCCCGGCAGTATTCACATTAAAGAAAACCTATACTGGGGAGGGGATTTTGATACATTAAAGCTTCAAATTAAACTTGGTCTTGTTAGCAGGCACCAGGTGCGATTTTTTCTTGGTTATTCAGGCTGGGATGCAGGCCAACTGGAGGAAGAAATTAATGAAAACTCATGGCTTGTTGCCGATATTTCACAAGCCGATTTGATGACATTGGATGAAAATGTGATGTGGGTTGAATCGGTTCGGGCCATGGGAGGCAGATATACCATGTGGGAGAATTTTCCGGAGAATCCTTCGCTCAACTAAAAAGGGTCTGGTTAAATAAATCATTAATTTTCCGGATCGTATTGTTGAAATATCTTTTCCCTTCAAAACCAACGACCCATCGGATCCCGTCGATTGTATTAACCAACATAATTTCTTCGGCATTTTGCAAATCATGCAGCGTTATGGCTCCTTCCTGAAAATTTAGCCCTGCCATCCTGAAAAGCCTGACCATCAGATCTGAGCTGAGATCGCTGAAGCTTCCCTGATTATCATCTGTCCCCAAAACTGTTTTGCCTTTCAGCAGATAAATGTTCCCTTCCGGAATTTCAATAATCTGGTCGTTGGTATTAACCAACAAAACCTCGTCAACCAGCATGGATTTCTGATGTTGACGGGCAATGTCCCAATAAACTTCTGAGCCAAGCGAAAGGCTTGAAAGAGGAGAAACAGGTTTTTGTATTTTGTCGAAAACAGCAATGTATAACCCTTTTTCGTTCAGCACATAATCAGTGTTTTCATGTTTTCCCGATTGAATTGAGTAGCTCAGCCTGTCTTCGGAAAGATAAAACGACAGCGTAAAAACAGCTCCCATAAAGAGCTTGTTTTTGGTTAATGTTCGTTCAAGTTGCCGTTTTAATCCATCACCATCTTTGCCTGTGAAATCAGGATACGACTGGTTGAAAAGCATTAGCTTAAGTTTAATTATTTCCAGGGTTTCCTTAAAAAACGGGAATGAGGTTCGCACGGCCCTTAGTTTCTCGGAAAAAAGAAATCCGTTGACCTCTTCAATGGTCTGCCGATATTCTTCGGCAGGAATGAAAGAGCCATTAACCAGTATATATTTCCCGGTACTCATGACAGCAAAAATGAAATAAATGATTCCATGTTCTGGTTGGAAGGAATTCTGATTCCACGAATTCCGACCAATGTTGCGGCTTCCATGTCCGATTCACTATCGCCAATCAAGAATGAATCAGATTTGTTTACATCGTGTTTGGCAATAAGCTTTTCTATCATCAGTGATGATGGTTTTCGGCACAAGCATTTTTCGTAGTCAGGATGATGCGGGCAGAATGCGGTTTCACTAATTTCAATCTGCTTTTTGCTGAAAGTCCGAGTCATTTCTTCGTGTAAACTCAAGGTGTCATCTTTGGTGTATAACCCACGTGATATACCGCCCTGGTTGCTCACAATAAATAGCAAAAAACCTTGTGCCGAAAGCTTTTTCAGATTCAGGAAAACGCCATCCACAAAATTTAATTGTTCTGTTTTCCAGATGTAGTAATGCTGGCTATTATCTGTTAATACTCCGTCGCGATCAAAAAAGATGGCCTTGTTCATGGGATTAAACGAAAAAGCTTATCCAAAAAGGTTTCGAAAAGCATTGGATTAAGCAAAATCGGGAAAATAAATCCATACAATGCACCCAGAAAATGTGCATCATGAGCCACATTATCTTTTTGCTTTTTACTCATTTGGTAAGAATAAACCAAGTAAAGTGCGGCAAAAATAATTCCGGGTATGGGCAATAATCCAAAGAAGTAAATCATTTTCCAGGGGTCGAAAAAGATGGAAGCAAAAAGCACGGATGCAACTGCTCCTGAAGCCCCGACAGCATTGTAAAAGTAATCCTTGTGATGCTTGATGAGGGCGTAAATATTTGAAACCAGAATTCCTCCAAAATAAAGAAGGAAATAATACAGCAAAAACCTGTTCCCGAAGATATCCTTGAAATATCGTTCGATGGCCGATCCAAACGAAAACAATACAATCATGTTTACAATCAGATGTTCCCAGTTGGCATGGACAAACGCATGAGTAATTAAGCGGTGATATTCTTTCTTGTAATAAATTTTGCTGGCATTAAACTGCAACTTGTCCATCAGACCGGGCGAATTGAAAGCGGCATACGAAACAGC
The DNA here is from genome assembly GCA_964422425.1 of uncultured Odoribacter sp. Taxonomy (GTDB): domain Bacteria; phylum Bacteroidota; class Bacteroidia; order Bacteroidales; family Prolixibacteraceae; genus Aquipluma. Next base: position 6,079 of record CAYRBM010000010.1, on the reverse strand, counting down.
AACGGTTATGGCAATGAGGATAATAGTCATGGTAAGCGTTTTAGTGTAAAATACGGTAAATCATTTCCCGTTGTAAGTCGGCCGGTGAGGTTGAAACATTGCCCCAGCCTTTTGATTTCATATCGTAATCACGGAGAATACTTACGATCTCGACCAATTTTTTTATGCTGTAATTTTTTGCTGCCGAAACGTAATTCTTGACAAAAAACGGATGTACCTGAAGTACCGAAGCGACGTTATTTTGAGATTTGTCTTCCAGAAAATGATAATTCAAAAGTTTTGAGAAGTAGGAAAACAGCGATGAAATTGTTACCGGAATCGGGTTTGAAGAGGGGTTTGCCCCAAAGTAATTAATGATGCGGTTGGCTTTTAGCAAATCTCGTTCTCCAAGTGCATTCTGCAATTCAAAAACATTAAACTCTTTACTGATACCAATATTTTTTTCAACATGGTCGGGAGTAATTTGAGTGCCCTGAGGCAACGATATAATCAATTTATCGAGTTCGTTGGCAACTTTACTGAGATCGGCTCCCAGGTATTCGGCCATCATGGCGGCAGCCTGCGGAGTTATGGTATAATTCTCAGCTTTCAGATACGACGATATCCATGCGGGTAACTGATTGTCGTAAATCTTTTTGGATTCGAACAATACACCTTTCTGATCAAGCAGTTTGCTGAATGTTTTGCGCTTATCAACCGTTTTGTATTTGTAGTTAATGACCAGAATTGTTGAATTGAGCGGGTTCTTTACATAAGGCTCAAGATCTTCAATCTTCTTGATGTTTTGTGCTTCGCGTACGATAATAACCTGGTGGTTAGCCATCATCGGAAACCTTCGGGCATGCGAAATGATGACGTGAGGTTCGAGATCTTTCCCGTATAAAACCGTTTGGTTAAATCCTTTCTCTGCCTCGTTCAAAACATTGTCGGCTATGTAATCACTTATTTTGTCAATGAAATAAGTTTCTTCACCCATCAGAAAATAAATAGGGTGATAAATTTTCTTCTGAAGGTTACTGATAATTTCTTCGTATGTCATGTGTCCTGCGGAAGATTAAAATTTCAGATGTTTAACTGATTCCCCGTTGTTTCTGATTTCCATTAGTGCGTCAATTCCGGTTTCGAGGTGCTCACGAACGAAGTTGTTGGAGACAATCTGGTCGCTGGCTTCAGTTTTAACCCCGGTCGAAATCATCGGCTGGTCAGAAACCAGCAAAAGCGCACCTGACGGAATCTGATTATAAAAGCCAACCGTAAAAATGGTGGCAGTTTCCATGTCAATAGCCATTGCCCGCGATTTCTCCAGGTATTTCTTAAAGCGTTCGTCGTATTCCCAAACTCGTTTATTGGTGGTATATACTACGCCTGTCCAGTAATCGTGGTTCCTGTTTCTAATTGCGGTGGAAACGGCGCGCTGAAGATTGAACGCCGGTAATGCTGGAATTTCGGGTGGCAGGTAATCGTTCGAAGTACCTTCGCTGCGAATGGCTGCTATGGGAAGAATAAAATCACCTAGCTGATTTTTTGGTTTCAATCCGCCACATTTGCCCAGAAAAAGTACTGCTTTGGGTTTGATGGCACTCAGCAAATCCATTATGGTCGCAGCATTTGGACTACCCATGCCACAATTGATGATGGTAATTCCTTCGGCACTGGCATTGGGCATATTTTTGTTTTCCCCAACGACAGGAATGTCAAACTTTTTTGCAAACATGTCAACATACATGTGGAAATTGGTCAGCAGAATCAATTCTCCAAACTGATCTAAAGGCCGCCCGGTATATCGCGGAAGCCAGTTTTCAACAATTTCTTCTTTGGTCTTCATAAAAAAGTGTCTAAAGTTCGCAGTTTGGAGTGCTTAAAGTTAAATCCGAAGGAACTTTAGGCACTTCGAACTTTAAGCACTCTGAACTTTTTTATAGCTTTACAAAAATACAAACTTTGTTGGCTTAGTCATGCAAAAACTGAATTTGCCGGAATATTCTTTTCGAATCAAAACTTCTGAAGGGAAATTAATGATTTTTGATTCGCTCCGTAAGAAATATGTACGTTTAACACCTGAAGAATGGGTTCGCCAGAATTTCGTTCGATTTCTTCTCAATGAAAAAGGGTATTCCTCGTCGTTGGTTGCTATTGAGACTTTGGTTAATGTAAATGGTAATTCGCAAAGAGCTGATATGGTTGTTTTTAACCGAAAAGGAGCTCCATCGCTAATCGCTGAGTTTAAAGCTCCGGAAGTAAAGATCACTCAACAGACTTTCGATCAGATTGCCCGGTATAATATGCAGCTAATGGTCGATTTTTTGATTGTCAGTAATGGTCTCAATCATTACTGCTGTCGGATCAATTATATGGACAAAACTTATTCTTTTTTGCAGGAAATACCCGATTCCAGCATGGTGAGCGGCGAATAAATTTTATCCGTGTTTTTTCATGATGATTTCCATTCGTGCCAGTGCCAAATCAAAATTTGAGCAAATATTTCCGGGTCCAATCAGCGAGCTGATTCCACCTTTCTCCAGTTCAACCAATACCTCGGGTTGTACGCCCGATAGAATAATTTGTATCCTGCGCGACTTCAAATCTTTGATCGTCGCTTTCAGGTTGCGTATGCCGGTTCCATCAATAAATGGAACATGCCTCATTCTGATGATGACGACTTTGGAGGTATGACTGATGTCTTTCAGCGTTTCCTCGTAGCGACGGGCGGCTGCAAAGAAGAATGGTCCGCTGATTTCGAAAACTTCAACTCCTTTGGGAATATCGGCATAATTTTCCAATGTGTCTGATTCTGTATCAAGAGGCATGACTTTGCTGAGATTTGACATACGCTGCATAAACAGGAGAGAAGAAAGAACAACTCCCACTTCAATGGCTACCGTTAAATCAACAAATACGGTCAGAATAAACGTACTGAGCAGCACGAAAACATCGTATTTATGACCTTTCAGGATGGAGAAGAATGATTTCATCTCGCTCATATTGTAAGCAACTACAATCAGTATCCCGGCCAGCACCGGCATGGGAATCAAAATAGCCCATTTCCCGAAAAACAGCATGATGAGCAACAGGGTGATGGCATGAATAATACCGGCAATTGGGGTGCGTCCGTTGTTTTTGATGTTTGTTGCTGTGCGGGCAATGGCTCCGGTTGCCGGAATTCCGCCAAAAAATGGTGTTACCACATTGGCAATACCTTGTGCGATTAATTCGGTATTCGATCTGTGATTACTGCTGATCATTCCGTCGGCCACTACCGCTGACAAAAGTGATTCTATAGCGCCCAGTAATGCAATGGTTAAGGCTGGTTGCATATAATGGCCAAGCTGGTCGAAACTGAATGTTGGAATGGTCAATTCAATGTTGTTGGGAATCGTTCCAAAAATGGTTTCAATCGTATTGACAGGCAGTTCGAAAACAGATACAATGGCGGTCATTACTACGATTGCAATAAATGATCCCGGAACTTTTGGAATAAGTCTTCCGGAAAATACCGTAATCAAAATGGTGCCAACGGTAATGAGTAAAGCTGAAAGATTAAATTCCTGAATATGGTGGAAATATACCTCCCATTTTTCAATGAATTCAGCAGGGAGTTTTTCAATTGGCAGGCCGAGCGCATCTTTAATTTGAGTGGAGAAAATCACCAGGGCAATACCACTGGTAAATCCAACAATCAACGGATGTGGAAAAAATTTCAGGATGGAGCCTAAACGAAGCAGCCCGAAGGTTATGAGCATGATCCCCGCAATAATGGTCGAAATGATTAATCCATCGATACCATATTGCTGAACGATACCATAAACAATAACGATGAAAGCTCCGGTTGGTCCTCCAATCTGCACCCGGCTTCCACCAAGTAGGGAAATGATCAAACCGGCAACTACTGCCGTTATAATTCCTTTTTCAGGTGAAACTCCGGATGCTACTGCAAAGGCAATGGCCAGAGGAAGGGCTACAATACCGACAATGATTCCGGCAAAAATATCGTTTGATACGTTTTTGAAAAGCAGGCCCTTTTTGAACAGGCTCCAGGTTTTTGGCAGAAAAATTGGTTCCATATCGTCAAAATTTTGAGGGTGCAAAGGTATGGTCAATTCCGGAGGATTGTCCTCAGATAATCTTTTTTTTGAGTATCTGAACTGAAAGTTAATTTTTGGCCGCTATTTATCAGGAAAAGATTTTCTGAAACATTAGTTCTGTCTCCCAGCCATTTTGCGTGCGCCTCCAGTCTTTTTTTTCGCCGCAAAGTTCAAACCCGCAGTGAGTGAAAAGTTTGATGCTGGCCTGATTCGTGGACCCAATATTGGCAAATAGCTGATGCAGCCTCAAATGGCTGGCGGCGTATTTACAAAGCAATTGAAGCGCATCGGTGGCAAAACCCAGCTTGCGGTCTTTTTCGTCGTGAATTAAAATACCAACTCCGGCCCGAAGGTGAAAGGGATCAAAATCAAACAAGTCGATTGCTCCAACCGGGCGACCATCCAATGTTTCAATGATCAGGCGCAACTGGCGGCTTTCATAAATATCGCGCTGAGATTCCTTGATGTATTTGGCCAGAATATACCTGGAAAATGGCTCGTAGGTGTTGCTGATTTCCCAAATTTCAGCATCGTTTTCCCACTCATATAATAAATCAATGTCTTCGGGTTCCAGCGCACGAAAGCGGATTTTCCCCCATTCCAGTTTTTTTTCACTCATCACTTGCCAATGTTTTTCCAGGCTTTCAGCACGATTTCCAAATCGGTTGTCAGCTTGTAGTTTTTTGCATAAACCAGGTTGAGTTCTTCTTTCATCTTTTCTGATATAGATTCAGGAAAAATGGAAGCGGGTGAGAGAATGCCTGTTCTGATTTGAGGCAAATGTTCATGGTTCGGGCTGCAATATCCAACCCAGCTTTTACTGCCTGAAATGACTTCGAAGATGTGCTTAACGAACCTTGACTTCTTTTCTGTTCTCCAAATCAGAATCGGAGAAAGAACAAGCAGGATAATTGCAACGACGAGATCAAATATCCGTTTGTTTTGCCGGTTGTTTTCACGGGCAATAGAGTTTACGTGAACCACATACAAATCGCCTGAGGTGGAGATGGAGTTGCTTCCAATAATGGAAAGACTTTCGGGCGGTGCGATTTTATAATCAATATTCAGGTCGTTCAGGTCGAGCATCAATCGTATAATTTCCTGCGAAGGAATATCTTCTGAAGAAAAGATTAGTTCGTCAATTTTGTTGATTCGGATAATTTCCTTCAGTTGACGGATGTTTCCCAGGTGAAAATGGTGATGAACAGTTTCGTTGGGCGAAACATAGCCAACTGTGTCAATTTTTAAGCCCGAACTGATGATGAGTTCCGAAATGCGTTTAGCCTCCAATTCGGCAGCAATCACGGCAACCCGCTTTTGTTTCCGAAGTTCGAGTCCGCTCATCCCAGCTTTGGCCAGCAGATAGCGATAAACCGGAAGCAAAATAAATGCCCATGCTGAACCCAGTAAAAGCAAAGCCCTGGAGTAACGCATGGTTTCGTCAATAAGTGAATAAAAAACCAGGATAGATAGCGTCCCCCAAAACAGACCTTTAAAAATGCGAGGAAATTCAATTTTCCGGCGATACCCGCCATTGATCCAGATGCAAAACAGCCAAATCAGAATGTAGATCGGGACTGCAACATGCAAATATTCAGGGGGGTAATAACCTCTTTCAAATTTGTAGGCTTCCCAGTTAGGCAGCAAAATGGCAAACCCCAAATAAATCATAAGAGCATCAATCAGCGGTAGAAAGATCGTTTTCAGGAAACGGGCCGTTAACGAAAGGAAGGCGCGGAAATAGATGGCCATGTTAATCAGGATGGCATAACGGCGGGCATTTCCTTTTGAGAAATGCTTGCTTGCAAAAATGATCATGGCGTTGTAAAATACCTTTACATAATTGATGCTTCCTTTTTTTGTGCTCTCTCCTTTGTAGTGAATAATGGTTGTTTCGGGGAAATAATAGTTTTTATAACCTCCCTGAGTGATACGATAGGAGAGGTCGATGTCTTCGCCATACATGAAATAATCTTCGTCGAGCAGCCCAACTTTAT
>CAYRBM010000009.1:0-60543 GCA_964422425.1 uncultured Odoribacter sp. | reverse complement strand
TGCCAGTTCACCGGATTGTGTGCATGTTGCAGCAAATACGGTGAAGTTTCGTGTATAAGTTCGTTGGTATAACTCGTTTGTTTCATGTTTTCTGTTCTGAATAGCATGGAAACAAGCGGGTAGGGGTGAAAGTTTTATAAAATAGGATGATAAAAACTACCAAAATCAGATGAGGTCGCAGGCTTCCGGAGGCATCCATTTTCTGTCTTTGCCTTCCCATTTAATGTTGCATCCTATCGGGTTGATCAGTGAGATTGATATGGGAAGACCTGAAACCAATTCTTCTAAAACCCGGTTCAAATCATTGATGGTTATTCTGGCCGCCTCTCTAGGTGAGTCAACAGCCCGGCCAGTATAAACCAGTCTTCTCTCCTGATCGAAAACAAAGAAATGCGGGGTTTTTAAGGCTCCGTAAGCTAATGCAATTTTCTGGGTAGCGTCGTGCAAGTAAATCCATGGGAAGTGATGCTCATTCATTCTGGCTACCATATTTTCAAAACTGTCTTCAGTGTATGTATTTGGACTGTTGGAGTTGATTCCTGCAAACTGAACGCCAAATGGGCTAAAATGCTCAGCTGTCTGTCGGGTAATTTCATCGCTTCCAATAACGTATGGACAATGATTGCAGGTGAAAAATAAAACCAGATATTTTGCGTCCGAAAAGCTTTCAAGACTGTAGAATTTCCCATTGGTTGCTTTTAAAAGGAAATTTGGGGCTTTACTTCCGATCGGTAGGGTATATGCCATAATAGCTGAATGTTTTAGTCTGAAAGAGAAACAATCCGGAAGAGAAATTGATCACAAAAAGAAAGTCGTTAACTTTCGGTGGTCAGGTTAACGACTTTCTTTTGAAAAGCTTTAGGGTGTGGATTTGTGTTTAATCCTCTTCTGCATTTACTATTACCTTCTTGTTTTTTAGAACGTTCACGATAACATCAACAATGTGATCATCTAGCATGGTCGAATAATTGAAAATCAAATCAAAGTCGTTGTTGTCGAGTTTACGGCCAGCTACGTGTTCGACAAAAAGGTTCCTTTGTCGGTCAATTTCCAGCACATATTCCTGGGCATCAGCCCACGAAAGGTTGCTAATCTGCATAATCCGGTTGATTCTCCAGTCAAGCGGAGCCTGAAGTTTTATACTTAACCTTTTGGGAATATCCTGTGCAATAACACTTGCTGCACGGCCTACAATAATGTAATGGCCTTCCTCGGCAATACTGCGAATAACCGATTTGACGGTGTCGATCACATGCTGATCATCAGCATCGTAAACCTTGTTGACTGAAAATGCAGTACTTACTTTGTGAATGCTTTGTTTGGCTTCTCCCAGAAAAACATTTCTGATTTTATTTGGGTCCATCTCCAATTCTGTAGCAGCCATTTCTATAATTTCCTTGCTAACCCATTTCCATTCCACATCAGTTTTAGTTTCCGACAGGTAATTATATCCCGTCAGAATTTTTGAAAGTTTGGTAGCAATTCGCTTGGCAGAGCACCCACATTCTCGTGAAATGGTTACCACCGGACCCGGATAATGAATTTTACTGGTACTTTTTTGTCCAGTCTGTTCCAGGTAATGACTTAAGAATTCTTTCATAATGGGGTTAAGTTATTGATAGTGAAATATTCACATGTTTATTGATCGGTAATCTAAAACTACGAATGAATCCTGAAATAAAAAGAGCAATCTGCTTTAGAATACCCGAATCTTCTTATGTTTTTAAACTGTTTTGTAAAACATGAAAATTGAGGCTCCAATGTTGGATTTGTCTTTTGGTAAAAGCGGGTTTTTTCGGCTTTATTGAAACGATTTCTCTAAATTTGGTTATTTTAGCTTAATAACCTGATGCTTTTATGAGAGTCGTATCATTTTGTTTGGTCTTAATTACCGCTGTTATTGTTTGTTCCTGTTCAACCCAACAACTTTCTCCCGAAGAGGCTGATCGGTCTATGAAATTGCTCAATGGAAACCTGGTTAACCTCCTGAGTACGGGACAGGAAAAAACGGAATTTAAAGCTTTGAAATTTCTCCTAAATCAGCCGGGTGCTCCTTTGCCATTTGTTATAGGTGAAAATGCTACCGCTCCGGATACCGCAGTCTATCGGTTTAATAAACTGAAAGGCGTCTATTTCTGGAACAAGGAGACAAAAGTATTTGAACGGATTGATCATTCAGAAACCGTGACCGTTTGGTTTCCCGGTGAAAAGTCGGATACAAATGATTTATCTCTGGAGTTGACAGGTTTCCAGAGTCAACCGTATTCAAGCCGTCCGGATTTCCCGACACAGTTGGAGGCCCAAATTAAAGATGCTGACCGGCAGTTGTTAACTATTCATCATTCGGCAAACATGAGCGATGATATGCCTGAAGTGATTTCCTCTGAAGTAACAGGTAATGATTATGAAATAAAATTCGGGTTAAATCGGACAACGACAGGGAAAAATGGAGAATTGAAAATAAGTTCTTCGCTAAAAACAAAAGGTTTTGAGGTGATTGCAGGTAACATGGATGCGCGGATTGAATACAGCAGATTGGGCTACTTTATTAAGGTCATCCAATTTCAGCTTAAACTGATTGACCATGTTGTAGAAGGTAACATCAATTATTCGGCCATTGATCCAACTTCGGCTGACTACATCAGTTCGTTCAATTCGAATTCTTCCATTTGGGTGTTTGAGGGGCGGCACAAGGTTGGTCAGATCGTGTTGAATAAAACGAACGATGGGGAATTGCTGGACTATTTTATCCGATTTTCAGACGGGAAAGAAGTTTTGTTAAGTGAATATATTCCCGCATTGAATAAATTACTAAATTTGAAATACTGATCCTTAAAACCTTAAAAAATGAAACCCAAAAATCACTTAATTAGAATTGTTTTGTTGATGTTGATCGGTACTATTTCAGCATGCGACTTGCTGGATTCTAATAAAGAAGAGACCGATCCTGACAAAACCATGGGGAAAGTTGGCAACTATTGGGAAGCTTCTGTTCCCGGACTGGGAAGTGCAACGGTTACCATTGACGGAAATGATGACGGCGACGTAATTGCCTCATTCCCATATCAGGGAAAAACTTACCAGATTGAAGGGAAAATTACGGATAATGGTTTTTACGACTATGTATATAGCAACGGTGACAAGGATAAGCCTTTTACCTTGGTTAAATTCGATGCTAATGTAGGGGATAAGTGGGAATACAAGATCGGAAATCAAACCGTTACGCGTGAAGTTGTTAAAAAGAGCACCACCGACGATACTTCTTATCATGGATTTTGGATGATTAAAACCATTGACGTGCTCGAAACTGTACCTGCCGGAGTTCAGGTAAGAGGAGGAGTTAGCCAGGTAAAAACCATATTGTGGAAGTTTAATCACAAATTCGGTTTTATCGCGGCTGAAGTGACCAAGACTGATAACAGTAAAGTGACCGTTTCTCAGAGCGACACCAATGTCGCAGATTTATAAAACAAACGAAAAGGGTGAGTTTAAAATCTCACCCTTTTTGTTTCATTTTGTTTATTATTGTTGAAATAGGGAGAGGCAATCAAATCGTTTGGATAAACCATGATCCCACCATTTGCATCCAGATCGATACCCATCACCTGGTAAAAAGCCTCCCAAATTAGTAAGGAACAATACCAGGTATTTTTATCCTGAACCGACATTCCATGTTTCCCTTCGTCGTCAGCAACTTTCAATTTCTTTTGCGACCGCCAGCACGACACATCAGGATCTTGTCTGAGCGCAAACTGAATAACGGAATCCCTTTGCGCATCGGTCATCTGTATTCTCAACCGATACCGAAAACTGGCATTCTGATTGCCAAAAGTGATGTTGGCAAAACGAAAGTCGGTTCCCTCCTGAAATCCCTGTGCTTCGCGCAATTCGTAACTTTCGGGCACAACGCGGGCATGAGATTCGAATATGCGCACTTTTCGAAGTAAATCCATAGTACAGGTATCCTGTCCGCCTTCAATTACCAGTAAGGCATGACCGAACCCTTTTCCTCCGGTAACCCATGCACTGCCCGGAAGCAGGTTGGTATTTGGTTTTACAAGAATATCTCCAGGGAGAAGTTCTGTCAATTTAATGAGAGTATCATTCAGAGGTCTAATTATTTCTACTGAATCCGGATTCTTGTCGGCCGCAACCGGAGATTGTTTTGCAGGAGAGCAGCTCAACAATCCTATCCCCAGAAATAAACTCCAAAGTAATTGTATAAGGCTTCTGCCTATCATAGTCAGATCGTGCGTTTAAAAATGTGTTCGGGGTATTCAACGTCAGTTAGAAATAGTCCTTGAGCCGGCACGGATAAGCCGGCAGCTCCTCGATCTTTCAATTCAATAATTTTCCTGAACTCTTCGGGAGTAATTTTTCCCAGCCCAACTTCCATGATTGTTCCAACTAAGGCCCGCACCATGTTCCGCAAAAAGCGGTCAGCTTTTACCGTAAAAAGGATGGTGTTTCCATGCTGAGTCCATTCAGCTCTGTAGATTTGGCAGTTGTTGGTTTTTACATCGGTATGCAATTTACTAAAGCTGGTAAAATCTGAATATTCAAATAAAATACGGCTTGCTTCGTTCATTAAGCTGATGTTGGGTTGCCTGAAAAAATGCCAGGATGTTTCTAATGAAAAAGGATCTCTGATTACATTTATGAAATACTGGTATGTGCGCGAAATGGCATCAAACCGGGCATGAACTTCGGAGGAAACTTTACTGATACTGAAAATAACGAGATCTTTACTTAGATAACTATTCAGTTTGTAAAGAAAATCGGGGTGATCGAGCTGATGATTGGATGAATCAAAATGGGCCACGTAGTAGCGTGCATGTACACCAGTGTCGGTGCGGCCTGCTCCGGTAACCGAAATCGTTTCGCGAACGATAACAGACAAGGCTTTTTCAAGGCTTTCCTGCACCGAATTAGCGTTGGGTTGTATTTGCCATCCGTGAAAACGAGTGCCATTGTATGCCAGTTCAATGAAATATCTTTGTGTCAAGGTTTTAATTTTTCTGACAAAAATAAAAAAGGAGAAAGATATTCTGTTAAAAGTCGCTGAAATTATTAATTTCACAGCCCTTTTAACGTCGCATACTTAACAAATTTTAACGAAAATTTATCCTTTTTCAGGCATGTAAAATTTATTTTCGTGTTCGCAAAAAAGTGCTTTAAAAATAATTTTATACAAGAAATATGAATCAAACAGTTGATATCCGCGAGTTGAACGAAAGAATTCAAAAAGAGAGTTCGTTTGTTGACATCATCAGCATGGAGATGAACAAGGTAATTGTTGGACAAAAACATCTGGTTGAAAGTCTGTTGGTCGGACTTCTGTCTGGTGGCCATATTTTGCTGGAAGGGGTGCCCGGTCTGGCCAAAACGCTGGCTATTAATACACTGGCAACCAGTATTGATGCTAAGTTTGCACGTATCCAGTTTACACCCGATTTATTGCCTGCCGACTTGCTGGGAACGATGATTTACAGTCAGAAAAAAGAAGAATTTGTAGTAAAGAAGGGGCCGATCTTTACCAATTTCGTTTTAGCCGACGAAATTAACCGTGCTCCCGCCAAGGTGCAGTCGGCACTACTCGAAGCCATGCAGGAACGTCAGATTACGATTGGCGACCATACCTATAAGCTGGAAGAGCCTTTCCTGGTAATGGCAACCCAAAACCCCATCGAGCAGGAAGGGACCTATCCGCTTCCTGAAGCTCAGGTGGACCGCTTCATGCTGAAAGTGGTGATTAAATATCCTTCAAAAGAAGAAGAGAAATCGATTATTCAGCAAAACCTTCTGAAACAATTTCCAACCGCTTCGAAAGTGATGCGTCCTGAAGATATCATCAAAGCCCGTGAAGTAGTGAAAGATGTGTACATGGACGAAAAAATACAGAAGTACATTGTTGACATCGTCTTTGCAACCCGCGACCCAAAGGCCTACAAACTGGACAAATACACCGATATGATCTCTTATGGCGGATCTCCGCGTGCGAGCATCAGTCTGGCTCAGGCCGCAAAGGCTTATGCTTTCATAAAACGACGTGGATATGTTATTCCGGAAGATGTTCGCGCAGTTTGTCCCGATGTAATGCGTCACCGTATCGGACTGAGCTACGAAGCAGAGGCCAATAACATTACTTCAGAAGAAATTATTGCTGAAATTTTGAATACTGTTGAAGTACCATAGAGAAGTGATGCGAGTTGCTAGTTACGAGTTGACCCGAAACCCGGAACGCGGAACCCGCAACTAATTGGAATTTGGAACCTGAAATCTGGAACTTTAAATAAATGGAAACAAGCGAGCTGATCAAACGGGTCCGGAAAATTGAAATTAAAACACGTGGACTAAGCCGTAATATTTTTGCGGGCGAGTACCACAGTGCTTTTAAGGGGCGAGGTATGGCCTTTAGCGAAGTTCGTGAATACCAGTTTGGCGACGACATCCGTAACATCGACTGGAATGTAACGGCACGCTACAATAAACCATTCGTGAAGATTTTCGAAGAGGAACGTGAACTGACGGTGATGTTACTGATTGATGTGAGTGGTTCACGCGAATTTGGTTCAATGGACAAGCTGAAGAAGAGCATTGTGACTGAAATTGCAGCGGTTCTGGCTTTCTCAGCAATTCAAAACAACGATAAAATCGGGGTAATTTTCTTCTCCGAAAAGATCGAGAAGTTCATCCCCCCTAAAAAGGGACGCAGTCATATTTTGCGAATAATTAGCGAACTGATTGACTTTGAGCCGGAATCAAGAGGAACTGATATTTCAGGGGCAATCAGGTACCTGACCAACGCCATCAAAAAAAGATGTACCGCTTTCGTGATTTCTGATTTTATACAGAACGACCCGGAACTTGATAATGCCCTTTCGATTGCCAATAACCGGCATGACGTGGTTGCCCTGCGCATATACGACGAACGCGAAACCGAACTTCCGGATATTGGCATGATTAAACTGAAAGATGCCGAAACTGGTAATTACACCTGGGTTGATAGTTCTGACCGCCGTGCCCGATCTGTATACCGCCAGTGGTGGAATGATTTGTCGGCTCAGCTTGACAATAGTTTTAAGAAAAGCGGGGTTGATTATGTGAGCATCAGTACCAATCACGACTATGTAAAAGCATTGATCAGCTTGTTTAAAAAACGTGCATAAAAACAACTTTCAAATGAAGCTTAGAATTCGAAATATCTTGCTGCTTGTTTTGTTTTCAGGAAGTATATTCAGCCTGAATGCACAGCAGGTTACTGTAAAAGCAAGTATAGATTCAACTCATATCCTCATTGGTGATCAGTTGAAGTTGCTGCTCGAAATAGAGAAGCCTAAAGGTATTGACGTAGTTTTTCCAATGGTTCCAGATTCATTCAGCACAGGTATCGAGGTTGTTGAACGGTCGAAAGTTGATACCCTGGCTTTGGATAATAAAGAACGTGAAAAGCTCGTTCAGCAATTACTCATTACCTCGTTCGACAGCGGAATGCACCAGATTCCTCCTTTCTATTTCAAAATGAAAGATGGTAAAATGCTCGACTCTGCCGCTACCCGTGCGTTGGCTTTCCAGGTTCACGGGATGAAAATTGATACAACCAAAGGTCCGGCCGACATAAAAATGGTTTACGGAGCTCCGGTCACCCTGAAGGAAGCCTCTCCTTATATTTTGGGCATTATTTTGGCCGCGGCTATCATTTTCTTCATTTTTTATTACATCAGGTGGAAGAAAAAGAATGTGCCTTTGTTTGCCAAACCCGAAAAACCGGCAGAGCCTGCTCATGTTATAGCCTTGCGTGAGCTTGACCGCATTAAGGCACAAAAATTATGGCAGCAGGAAAAGATCAAACAGTATTACAGCGAAGTTTCCGATACCATCAGGACTTACATCGAAAACAGGTTTAACATCCCGGCAATGGAGCAAACTTCGTCGGAAACTATTGGCATTTTCAGGCATGAAAAGGAATTGGCTGATAGCACCTCGCTCGATCAGTTGCAGCACATTCTGAGTTTAGCCGATTTGGTAAAGTTTGCCAAGTATAATCCGCTTCCCGATGACAATAATTTAACCCTGATGAATGCCTATTTCTTCGTGAACCAGACCAAGAAAGAAGAAGTGAAGTCACCGGAAAAACCGGTTGAAAATCAGGATCAAAACGAAGTAGTCGTATCCTAACAGCAAAACCATGATGAACGGAATTATTTTTAAAAATCCTGAATTTTTCTACCTGTTTTTGCTGTTTGTACCCTTAATTGCGTGGTATATATGGCGACATAAAAAAGCAGGCGCAAGTATTCAGTTTTCTTCCGATATGGGTTTTGCACGAATACCCAAAAGCTGGAAATATTATTTCCGACACAGTGTATTTGTGCTTCAGATAGCCAGCATGTCGGCACTCATTGTGGCCATGGCCCGCCCCCAGTCCTCGAACAGTTGGTCTAACGTAACCACCGAAGGTATTGACATTGTAATTGCCCTCGATATTTCGACATCGATGCTGGCTATGGATTTCCAGCCCAACCGTCTGGAGGCTGCAAAAGATGTGGCTATCCAGTTCGTTTCAGGGCGGCCAAACGACAAAATTGGGCTCGTTGTTTTTGCAGGCGAAAGTTTCACCCAGTGCCCGCTCACAACCGATCATGCCACGGTAGTCAACCTGTTTAAAAATGTGGAAAGCGGCATGCTCGAAGATGGAACTGCGATTGGTAACGGACTGGCAACTGCTGTTTCCCGTCTTAAAGAAAGCTCGGCAATCAGCAAGGTGATCATTTTACTAACCGATGGTGAAAACAATCGTGGAGAAATTGCGCCGGTGACCGCAGCCGAATTGGCAAAAACCTTTGGCATCAGGGTTTATACCGTAGGTGTGGGAACCATTGGCACAGCTCCTTATCCGCTGCAAACGCCATTCGGTGTTCAGGTGCGCGATGTGGAAGTGAAAATTGATGAAGCTACCCTGCAAAAGATTGCTGCCGCTACTGACGGTAAGTACTTCAGGGCGACCAACAACAATAAGCTGGCTGAAATTTACCAGGAAATTGACAAGCTCGAGAAGTCGAAAATTGACGTGAAAGAGTTCAGTAAACGCGAGGAAGAATTCATGAAATATGCCTTGTTTGGTTCGCTTTTATTGATTTTGGCTCTTTTCCTGAAGATTACTGTTTTCAGGAATATACCCTGATCAAAGTCAAAAGCAAAAGGAAAACGAAGACGGGAGAGCGAAAAGAAAAGTTGAAGTGGTCAGTCTTAGTTGAAAAGGAGTATTGTTACGAGTTACCTGTTACGTGTAAAACTCGAAACAATCTGGATTATGGAATTTGAAACTTGAAACAGATAGAGAATGTTTAGACTAGCAAATCCGGAGTTTTTATATGCCCTGCTGGTTATTCCGGCATTGATTGCTTTTTTCTGGTATGCCCGTTGGCAGCGCCGGAAAGCTTTGGCTTTGTTTGGGCAGAAAGATATTTTGGCTGTTTTGATGCCTAATGTTAGTGCATCGCGGCCAATCCTGAAATTTATTGTGCTGATGCTGGCTTTAACAAACATTATTATTGGGTTGGCCCGGCCACAGTTTGGCTCGAAGCTGAAAACTGAAAAACGTAAGGGGATTGAGTTGATTATTGCGTTGGATGTGTCCAACAGTATGATGGCCGAAGATATTCAGCCCAACCGGCTTGAGCGCGCCAAACGGGCTATTTCGCAACTGGTCGATAAACTAAGTGACGATAAAATCGGGCTGATTGTTTTTGCAGGCGATGCCTATACCCAGTTACCGATTACGGCCGATTACGTTTCGGCCAAACTCTTTCTTAATTCCATTTCTACCCAGATTGTGCCTACGCAGGGAACTGCCATTGGTGCGGCTATCAGTTTGGGGATGAAATCATTCAATCCGCAGTTTGAAGGAAGTAAGGCCATGATAATCATTACTGACGGCGAAAATCACGAGGACGACGCTGTTGGGGCAGCTACCGAAGCGGCCAAACAGGGCATCACCATTTATACTATAGGCATGGGCTTGCCTCAGGGCGGACCTATTCCTGAATATTCGGGTGGCATGAAAGGTTACCGCAAAGACAGGGATGGGAATACCATTGTAACCAAGCTTGACGAAGCCATGTTACAGAAAATTGCTGAAGCAGGGAAAGGTGCCTACATTCGTGCCAATAATGCTCAGGTTGGTCTGGAAAGCCTTTTCAGCGAAGTGAATAAAATGGAGAAGACAGAACTCGAAACCCAGATTTATGCCGATTATGCCGATCAGTTCCAATATTTTATCGGTTTGGGTATATTCCTGATTTTACTCGATTTCATGATACTTGAACGGAAAAATAAGTACCTGAAGAATTTCAAATTGTTTGCTGACAGAAAATAGGACGATTATGAGACAGATAGTTTTGCTGACGATGTTCTTTTTGCTGTGTGCCGGAATTAGCCAGGCCCAGAATGAGCGGAAATTTGTCAGGCAGGGAAACAAATATTACGAAGAGGCCCTGAAGGATACTACCCGCCTCGACACTGCCCAGTTTAACAGGGCCGAGATAGAGTACCGGAAAGCGCTTGAAAAAAAACCAGACGACCTGAAATGGAATTATAATCTGGCCAATTCGCTTTACAAGCAGAAGAAAGTGGAGGAATCGGCTGAAAAATTCAGGGATATTGCCGACCGCACCACGGATAAGCAGGAAAAGAGCCGGGCTCTTCACAATCTGGGTAATTCGCTGCTGATGAATAACAAACTCGATGAAAGTATTGAGGCCTACAAGCAGGCTTTGCGCAACAATCCCGGCGACCTGGAAACCAAGTACAATTTGCTGTATGCCATGAATCTGAAGAAACAACAACAGCAGCAGCAACAAAATCAGAATAAAAATCAGGATCAGAACAAGGATCAAAATAAAGACCAGAATAAAGATCAAAATAAGGATCAGGACAAAAATGAGGATCAGCAAAACCAGAACCAGAATCAGGATAAACAGCAGCAACAACAGCAGCAAAGCAAAATCTCGAAACAGAATGCCGAGCAAATGTTGCAGGCTTTAGAAAATGATGAAAAGAAAATTCAGGATAAGGTTAAGAAGATTCAGGCCATGAAGGCTAAGGCCAGGAAGGTGGAGAAGGATTGGTAGGAGAGGAGAACGGGAGCGAAAGTCGCAGTCGTCAGTCGAAATTTATAGAATTAGATAAAAAGGAGAAGATAACCTGGAGGCCGGATAAGGATAATTCAGTTCTTCAATACATCTGTCCTTCAGTTTTGCAACTTCAACCCGGAATTTAAAACTTGAAACTTGGTACCTTAATCTTTGAACTGTAATTTAGCACAATTTTGAACCAGGAATACCGGATAAAACTATGATCAGAAAATTGAAATTACTGATGTTGCTAATGTTGTTTGGCTATGTTTCTATGGCCGAAAACGTTGAGTTTATCATGGAAGGGCCCGAAGCGGTTACTGTGGGTGAACAATTCAGGCTTAGCTTTACCTTGAATCAAAGTGGCTCCGACCTTCAGTTGCCCGATCTCTCCAATTTTGATGTGCTGATGGGGCCATCCACTTCACAGAGTTCGAGCATTCAGATCATTAACGGAAAGACTACTCAATCGGTTAGCTTTTCCTACATCTTTATCCTGAGAGCCAAGAAGGAAGGTAAATTTACCATTCGTCCCGCATCAATTAAGGTTGGCGGAAAGACTTACGAGTCGAACAGCATGTCCATTCAGGTGGTGAAAGGCCAGCCGCAAAGCGCGCCTTCACAGCAGGGTGGAGGGCAGCAGGGCGCAGGTGAGGGTGCTTCGGAGGACACTCCAACAGCCAACATTAGTAAGGACAATCTTTTCGTTCGGGCTGTTGTTGACAAATCAAATGTTTCAAAAGGCGAACAAATTATATCCACCGTTAAGCTTTACATTAGTCAGAATGTTCCCCTGAGCGGATTCGACGAAGTAAAACTCCCCACTTATGAGGGATTTTGGACCCGTGATATTGAAGTTCCAACCCAGGTGAATTTCACCCGCGAAGTGTATAACGGAAAAATTTATCAGGTAGGTATTCTGAAAAAAACGATCCTGTTTCCACAGCAAACAGGCAACATTCGGATTGATCCGTTTGAAATTACCTGTGTCGTTCGTCAGCGTGTCCGTCAGCAACAAAGTTTTTTCGACGATTTCTTCGATAATTACCGCCTTGTAAAGGCTCGCGTAGTCAGTGATCCGGTTACGGTAACCGTAAAAGATCTGCCCAACCAGCCAGCCAATTTTTCGGGCGCTGTAGGGAATTTTAATGTGCAAGCAACTATCGATAAAACAGCTGTCAAATCGAATGAAGCGGTAACCCTGAAACTGACGGTGAGAGGAAGCGGTAACCTGACTTTGATTAATGCCCCTAAAATTGAACTGCCCCAGGATTTTGAAGCCTACGAGCCCAAAACCAGCGACATGGTCACGGCAAGTGATGCCGGCCTGAACGGGTCAATCACGTTCGAATACCTGTTTATTCCCAGGTTTGCCGGCAATTTCACGATCCCCGGAGTTGAGTTTGTCTTCTTTAATCCGGGTACACGCCAGTTCGAGACCCGCACTACGGAAGCCTTCAGCCTGAAAGTTGAAAAAGGCAGCGACGATTCCGGATCATCAGTCGTTAATTCGTATTCAAAGCAGGATTTGAAACTGATTGGGAAGGACATCCGCTTTATCAAGCAAAATCAGGCCAAGTTGAAGCCCAAAGGAAGTTCGTTCTACGGAACCTTCGAATTTTATGCCGCTTACCTGCTAAGTCTTGCCGCTTTTGCGGTGGTGTTTGTGATCAATCGTAAAAAGATCAGGGAAAGTGCTGATTTGGCATTGGTTAAAAATAAACGCGCCAACAAGGTTGCCCTGAAACGACTTAAAGAAGCTTCAGGCTTCCTGAAAACCAATCAGGCCGAAAAGTTCTACGAAGCCGTAATAAAGGCCTTGTGGGGTTACCTTAGCGACAAACTTTCGATACCGGTTGCAGAGCTTAACCGCGAAAGAGCTTCAGAAAGTTTGCTGGCCAAAGGCATATCGCAGGAAGTGGTTAGCGAGCTGATGAAAATTATTGACGATTGTGAGTTTGCCCGATACGCACCGGCTGCCTTTTCAGGAACCATGAATGAAATTTTTGACGGAGCGGCCAAAGTAATGGGAATTTTCGAAAAGCAAATCCGATAAAAGCAGAAAGATTATGAAACGATTGATCAATACCATACTGGCTGTGCTGATTGCCACAAGTGTATTTGCCCAGGCCGATCTGCTTCAGAAAGCCAATGAACATTATACCAAGGAAGAATATAAACAGGCCATTGAGGTGTATAACCAGATTCTGATGACCAATATGGAATCGCCTGAAGTGTATTTCAACCTCGGGAATGCTTACTATAAAACCAACCAGTTCACTCTGGCCATCCTGAATTATGAGCGGGCCAAACTGCTTGATCCGAACGACGAAGATATTGACTTCAATTTGCTGGTGGCCAACCAAAAAGTAGTTGATTCTATTCAGGAGTTGCCCGGAATTTTTGTGGTTCGCTGGTGGAATGCTCTGGTCAACAGTCAGTCAACCGACACCTGGGCAATTATTTCCATTATTAGCTTTGTGATTTGCCTGGTCATGGTTGGCTTTTATTTCTTTGCCCGGACCAGTGATGCCAAACGCGTTTCTTTTTGGACTGGTTGCACTTTGCTGGTGCTCATGCTCTTTACCTGGTCGTTTGCTGCCCGGCAAAAAAGCCGGATGGTGAATCATTCCTACGCCATTGTCATTCAGCCTACCGTGACCGCCAAAAGCTCACCTTCCGAAAAAGGAACCAATTTGTTTGTCATTCACGAAGGCCTGAAAGTAAAGATTACCGATAAAATTGGCTATTGGGTCGAAATTAGGCTGGCCGATGGGAACAAGGGCTGGTTACTGGCCGAATCGGTTGAACGAATTTAAGAAATCATCATTAATACAGGATATGCCGGTCTGATTAACAGAAACAGACCGGCATTTTGTTTTATTTTGCTGTCTGTTAACAACCATTTAGAAAGACGGTTGTTATCTATCTAAAATTTTAAACTATGGCTTATAATTTACTGAAAGGGAAAAAAGGAATCATTTTTGGAGCATTGAACGCCGATTCAATTGCCTGGAAAGTTGCTCAACGCGCTTTTGAAGAGGGTGCTACGTTTACCTTAACCAACACCGGAGTAGCAATGCGCATGGGCGATACCGCCAAGCTTGCCGAGGCCTGCAATACCATTGCTATTGAAGCCGATGCAACCAGCGTTGAAGACCTTGAAAATCTTTTCAAACAATCGATGGAGTTTTTGGGAGGGAAAGTCGATTTTGTCCTCCATTCAATCGGGATGTCGCCCAATGTGCGTAAAGGACGTCATTACAGCGACCTCGACTATGGCTATTTGCAGAAAACACTTGATATTTCTGCGGTGTCATTCCATAAAGTTTTACAGACAGCCCGCAAGCTCGACGCCATTAACGAATGGGGATCGGTGGTTGCGCTTTCGTATGTGGCTGCACAGCGTACTTTTTACGGGTATAACGACATGGCCGATGCCAAGGCGCTGCTAGAATCCATTGCACGCAGTTTCGGTTACATTTATGGCCGCGAACGCCGGGTGAGGATCAACACCATTTCGCAGTCGCCTACCTACACCACGGCCGGAAGCGGCGTGAAAGGCATGGACAAGCTGATGGACTTTTCCGAACGCATGTCGCCACTGGGCAATGCCACCGGCGACGAGTGCGCCGACTATTGCATCACCCTGTTCTCCGACCTGACCAAAAAAATAACTATGCAGAACCTCTTCAACGACGGAGGTTTCTCATCGATGGGCATGAGCCTTCGCGCACTCACCCAGTACGAAAAAGGGCTGGGTTGCAACTGCGAGTGCGGCGCCGACGAACCCTGCGACGATCACATTTACGATTAATTGTTTACCACATATCGAAAATTGAAAAACCGGCTCAAAGGCCGGTTTTTTTATGAATGATATACGCCTGGTCAGGTTTTGGATTGAGCAAAAAGCTGACCTTTTATTCATTTAATTATGACCATAGTTTTCTTCCCACCGGTCCATTGGATCGTTCGGGAATGAAACAATTTTCCACGAAAACTTAAATACCCGAGGCTTGACCAGCCGTTCATAATCAGCATAGCTTAATCTTATCAATTCGGTGTGTGTACCTGCATTAAAAGCAATTTCCTTATCTTTTGTGAGCGGCTCGGCAACGTAAACCTCCATTCCATAGAGATTACCAAATGGGGGCATGGCACCGATTTCGCAATCAGGAAACCGGTTTTTAAATTCAGATTCACTGGCCTTCATTACATTTTTTGTCCCGAAAATTTGTTTCAGGCTCTCAAAGTCAATCAGGGTCGTTGCCGGCAAAACAGCCATAGCCATTTCACCATTAATTTTTATCATCACTGTTTTTGCAAATTCTTTACCCGAAACATGGGCCGAAGCTGCTATTTCCTGCGATGTAAAGGCGCTGGAATGAACAATGGAAACGTATTTGATGTGATTGTCATCCAGAAAAGCTTTTAGTTTTTTGACTGGCATAAGTGTTTTTTTTGTGGTTAAAAATTGCGGCAGCAATAGTCAAAAAAGAGAGAGGTAATATGCCCATATGCACCATGTACTACATGATTTTTGACCGCAATGTTTCAAAACTATCGCGGAAATATGAGCTCTTCTTCAATTTAATTCGGAATCATTTTGCATCCCTGTTTTAACCTGTCTGGGTTGATAGGGTTCATCCTATTTTCCCGTTTTCGCCAGTTTTTCAACCTTTTTGAGCCATTGCTCCCGTTTGGTTGGTGTCGATGTTTTTACTGGTCCGAAAATCGTCTCTTTTACCGGACTGACTCCGCAAAAATTGAGGGTAGCAACCCGCAGGGCACGTTGGCCGGGGCTAAAATAAACCAATTGATAGTAAAAAGCCGGTGCGTCCATTGTGGTAATCAGCCGGGCCGATTTTCCTTTCAGAAGCTTATCCCAGCGCAATGAATTATCCCGGTAGCTAAAGGTGATTCCGGGCAGAAAGGTGCGGTCGATGAATCCTTTGAGCAGGGCAGGTAAGTTTCCCCACCAGGTAGGATACACAAAAACAAGATGATCGGCTAACTTGATTTCGCCGATGGCCATCACCAGGTCGGGTTCGAGCTCGGTGCGCTTTTTATACCCATGCAAAAGAACGGGATTAAACTCCAGATCGCCAAGCCGGATTAACTTGCATTTATGACCTGCTGATTCGGCTGCCTGCTTATAACGGCGACTAATCTCTCCGCAAAAACTATCACTGTCCGGGTGACCTAAAATGATTAATATGCGACTCATATCTTTTTTGCCGCGAATCTATCCGTTTACCCATAATCCGGAAATTCGAATTCCGTGAATCGGGAGTAACCAATGATGAACCGACTGCATTTACCGGTAAAGCAAAACAGTCGAATTATTTCAGGGTTGTGGCAACCACAAACCCCCGGCTTTCAATGGCCTTCGTGATTTGATCCAGTGAAGTTTTGTTTGAATCGAAACGCACGTAAGCGGTTGAATCTTCGTGGTTGGCGCTGATGCTGTCGATTCCGGCCAGTTCGGTTACTCCTTTGGCTATGGAGGCTTCACAGTTGTCGCAATGCATGCCCTCCACTTTCAGGGTATTTTCAACCCATACCGGGGCTGCGCTTTCTTTGGGTGCCTGCTTAGGGGCACAGGCAACTGCAACCGCAGTTAGGATGAGCAGGAGATAAAGGTTTTTCATGAGAATCGGGTCTAAGGTTTAATTCTTAATCAGGGTCTTCAGGAAAGCCTCAACACCTTCGCCGGCATCGTGCATGGCTCCCGATGCTTTTCCCCCAATCAGCCGGGCAAACAAACCGGCATTCATTCTGGAAATGTAAGTTTTGCCATCAGCTTTTTGGTAAACCGAAATTCGGCAGGGCATCAGTACTGATAAATGCCGGTCGGAGTCGGAACCCAAAATGCGAACAGCAATATCGGGTTTGCATAGTGAAAAAACTCTTACCGGACTAACTTCAAAACCATGTTTAGCCATAGTTTGCTGAAGGTCATACTGATGGGGCATATTCCACTTATTGGCTTGCGCCTGTTCGGTAATAATTTCAACAGTTTTGTCGAAATCGTACTTGCTTTCGTTCACAGTAAAAAGCATACGGGGCAAAACAACGGCTAAAAATAAGCCGATGATAATAATTCCTGAAAAGAGACCGGTCAAAAACATGATGAGTTTATTTTTCATTGTCAGTTGAATAATTTTGAATTGCTAAGTCACTGAGGATTAAAATGTACTTTAGTTATTCCGGATAGAAAAACAACCGACCAACCAATTTGTTTTCAGGATACTTAGACCTTGCGGGTTTCAGTACAAACTATCCGCAATAAGTACAATCATCATCAGCAAATAGAGAAAATTCAGCTTGAAGAAAGCCGGGCGGGCCTTTATATCGTGCTGAATAAACAGGTTACGCGACAGCGAGAATAGAACATAGAAAATATAGAGCAGCAAAAAGAACAAGGCTACATTTCCTTCGAGTACTTTGGCCGAAACCACTATGGCTGTGGCAATGGTGGCTAAAATCCAGGTGAAACTCAATCGTTTAATCTGGTTGTCGCTAAACACCGAGTTAAGGCTTGGAAATCCGGCCAGTTCATATTCTTTGCCGAACATGAGCAGCAAAAGCCAAAAATGCGGGATTTGCCCGATGAAAAAGAAAAGTGCGACCCAAAAGATAGCGCTGTCATTCCAGTTTCCTCCTCCCGCAAACCAGCCAATGTATGGCGGCAGAGCCCCGACAAGCGAACCGGGAACGACGGCGAAAGCTGTTACTTTTTTCAGGGGGGTATAAATTGCATTGTATGAAAGGAGGGTCAACAGACTGGTCAGAAAAACAATCGGAGGGAAGGTGGCTATCAGAACAGCAGCACCAGCAACAAAAAATGACAAGGCGACAAACAAGGCCCCCATCACGCTGATTTTTCCGGATGGAATGGGGCGTTTTCGCGTGCGCGGCATCAAACCATCCGTTTTATATTCCTGCAAGTGGTTGATGGCTCCCGAGCTGCACGACATCAGAAAAACACCGATCATGAGCCACAAGGCGAGTAACCCGAAATGTCCGGATACCAAAGCATATCCGGTAAATGCAGATAAAGAGATGGGCAAGGAAATCCGTACTTTGCCAAGCTCCGATATTATTTTTATCGGGGAAAACATGAAAAATATTTAACATTTAATCATTTACTATTTACCATTGTGTTTGGCTCAAATAGTCAATCGTCAATGTTTTGGTAGTAAATGGGTTTTATTTTAGGGTTTTCAGGTATTCAATGATCTGTGCCACATCATCGTCTGACAGTTGTCCCTTGTACGAGAGCATCAATCCTTTGTTGAACCCTTTTACAATGTCGGCATTCGGATCGAATATGGAACGCTTGATGTACTCGTCGTCGGCAGTTATCTCACGCTCAGAACCATTGGTTTCAACTGCCACTGAATGACCGTATAAGCCTTTGAAACTTGGGCCAACCAGTTTATTTCCATCAATGGTATGGCAGGCAAAACAGCCAATATTCTTCATGATACGCTGTCCGTTGGCCGTGGGTGAGTCAACTGCCGCAATGGCCTCCCGTTTGGTGGTGTCAACATACCATTTATTGAAATTATCTTCAGGCATCACCTTTACCCAATTATACATGTATGAGTGGTTTAGCCCGCAGTATTCGGTACAAAACAATTCAAAAATTCCTTCGCGCTGGGGAACAAACCAGATGAATTTCTCACTTCCGGGCACCACATCTTCCTTAACGCGAAACGAAGGAATGTACAAACTGTGGATGACGTCGAGTGAAACCAGGTCAAGCTTCACGGCCTTATTCATGGGCACAAAAAGCGTATCGGTTTTTTTCCCGTTTTCATACTCGAAAGTAAAATTCCACATTCTCCCGATAACTTTGATATTAAAAGTATCTTCCGGAGCTTTTTTCATGGGAGCCCAGCCTGCCCAGCCATAGTAAAACATGACTAAAACCAGAATAGTCGGAATTACTGTCCAGATAATCTCAAGCCTGGTACTGCCCTTTATTTGAGTGGCCTGTGGATTTTTTTTATTGTTGTACCGGTAAATAAAATACAACATGGTAAAAGTTAACCCGATCAGGAAAACAAAAGAAACACCCAAAATTAGCAGAAATGCCTTGTCAACTCCTTCTACAAAATTAGATGCATGTGCTGTTGATGATAGGATATACATAGCTTTTATCTGAAATAGTAATCTAAAAACGTAATGAAAATAACCGCAAGAAATACCATGACAACAAACCCTACCATGATACGGATGAACGGTTTATCGAATTTCAGGTGCATGAACCAGGCCAAAACCATAATCGATTTGATGGTCGCAAAAACCATCGCCCCCAGCACCGAATATTCGCCCAGGTTGATTTTAGTTATGGCAATCGACATGAACGTGAGTGCGATTAGCGCAATAAGAATATAAAAGTAAGTTTTGTAGGAGACGATATGATGTTTTTCATTTTCCATAGCGCGACAGTATTTCTTAGTGGATTAAATAGAATAATGGGAACAGGAAAATCCAGATGAGGTCAACAAGGTGCCAGTACAAACCGGCATTTTCGAGCAGCGACGGTCTGTGTTCATTGACTGTTCCGTTTTGGACTTTGCGGAGGGCCACAATAATGATGATCATCCCGACGATGATATGCAAGGCATGAAGCCCTGTCATGATAAAATACAGCCCGAAAAACAGTACCTCGCCATTACTCAGGTCGTTAAGCAAATGATCGGAACCTGGCCAGATGCCGTGATCGAATTTTACTCCCCATTCAAAATATTTGTTGATCAGGAAGACCAGTGCCAGCATAATGGTGATTTCGAGCAGGAGAACGGTCAGCCCTTTGTTCTTTTTCTGGAGTGCCGAAGTTGACATCGCAATGGTCATACTGCTCACCAGCAAAACGATGGTGTTCAGCGCACCAATTGTCATATTCAGTTCGTGACCGGCCAGTTTAAAAGCTTCGGGGTTCATAAACCGGTAAATGGAATACACAATGAACAAACCTCCAAAAAGAAGCAGTTCAGTGAAAATAAAAAGCCACATCCCCAGTTTTGATGCCTCCTGGTCGTAGTGCGGGTCTGAATGTTGTGTTACATGTTCCATAAGGTGGGTTGCATTTATTTGTATTCGTAAGGTCCGTCTTTTTCTCCGTAAACAGGGATCTCTTCAAAGTTTTCAACCGGAGGCGGTGAGGTAACTGTCCACTCAAGGGTTTTACCATTCCATGGATTGATTTCAGCAGGAGCACCGTTTTTAGCCGAACGGAACAAGTTGATGATTACAATGGCCAACCCAAAAGTCATTACCCACGAGCCTAGCGACGACAAGATATTCGCTGCATGAAATTCGGGCAGATAATCGTAATAACGACGAGGCATTCCCATCATTCCAAGGTAAAACATCGGAGAATAAAGAGTCAGAAATCCGACTGTGAAGAAAGCCCAGCCCACTTTGGCCCAAACTTTATCGTACATACGCCCGAACATTTTTGGAAACCAATAGTGCATGGCTGCAAAGAACGCAAAGCCTACACCGCCAAATACGATGAAATGGAAATGGGCAACTACAAATGCGGTATCATGCACATAAACGTCGGTAGCCAGTGCTCCAAGCACCAAACCGGAAAGGCCACCAATCATAAATACAAAGATGAACGAAACGGCCCAATAAAATGGAACTTCGAGATTTATGGAACCTTTGTGCATGGTGGATATCCAGTTAAATACCTTTATGGCACTGGGTATAGCTACCAGGAATGTTAGAAGTGAAAAAGTATATTGTGCAGTTCCACTCATTCCTGAAGTGAACATGTGATGTCCCCATACGAAATAGCCAACAAAAGCAATGGCCAGGGTTGAAGCAATAATGGCTTTGTAGCCGAATACATGTTTTTGCGAAAATGTTGGGATGACTTCAGAAATAGCACCCATTGCCGGTAAAATCATCACGTAAACGGCTGGGTGCGAATAAATCCAGAATAAATGCTGATAAAGTATGGGATCGCCGCCCAGCGCCGGGTCGAATACTCCGATCCCAAAAATACGTTCGAGTGCTACCAACACCAGGGTAATCCCAACCACTGGAGTGGCAAGCAACTGAATCCATGCAGTTCCGTAAAGCGACCACGGGAAAAGAGGCATTTTAAACCAGGTCATACCCGGAGCCCGCATTCGGTGTATGGTTACGATAAAGTTCAGCCCGGTCAGGATGGAAGAAAAACCGAGCACAAAAGCTCCGAATATGGCAGGCAGGAGATTGGTGCCCGATTTAAAACTGTATGGCGCGTAAAATGTCCAGCCAGTGTCCGGTGTTCCGTTGCCAAACAATACGGAGGCAATAACCAGTAAAGCGCCCAGAATATAAATATACCACGACATCAGGTTTAGCTTTGGAAAAGCTACATCTTTTGCCCCAATCATTATAGGCAGGAAAAAATTTCCAAATACGGCCGGAAGCCCCGGAATGACGATCATAAAAATCATGATTACCCCGTGTACTGTAAACACGGCGTTGTAATCTTTGGGATCCATAATGGTTTTCCCGGGCGCGATAAGTTCAAGCTTCATGGCCAGTCCAAGGGCTACGCCCACCAGGAACAAAACCATCATCGAATACATATACAACAGACCAATGCGCTTGTGGTCGGTTGAGAAAATCCAACTAAGTATTCCTTTGTATTTCCCCTTGTAATCAAGGTAACTTACATCGTGCGGAATTGGAGTTGCTGTTTGCATATATTAAATCTGTTTATGAATTCTTTCGTTTTGGTTTGAAGATGAGCACCAGGAAAAACAAGGTGGCAACGAACAAAATCAGAATGGCTGAAATCTTGGTTACATTGAGTACATAGGCATGGCCAACCGGATCGTACGAAAAGCAAAACTGCATGATTTTGTTGATTGTTGGGGCAGATAACCCTTTTTGCGATTCGATCATGGCCATCTTAAAATCGAAAGGAAGGAAGCTGATACCATTAAGATACCTGGTAATTTTTCCTTTCGGACTGACCACGCATACCGAAGCTGCATGAGTGAAATCATTCCCGGTTTTTTTGTACCTGAAGCCTGTAGCTTGTGTGCCTTTAATTATGCTGGCGCTGTCGGAAACAAAAAATTTCCATCCTTTGGAAATGGCTTCCTTTTTATTCACCAGGTTGAGGTAGTTGGTCTTTTTTCGTACGCCCAGATCAATTGTTTCTTTTGGATCAAAACTGATGGTGAAAACCTGATAATCAACTCCGGGTATCAGATCCGACTGATCCATTACGCTGGCTAATCCCTCCATTAGTGGACTGCAAATGCCTGGACAGCGATAATAAACCCAGTTTATAACTGTTGGTTTATCAATCAGGTCGGTGAGCAAAACCCTCTGGTTGTTCTCATCAATTAAATAAATATCGGTTGGAAGGTATTCGTCAAGGTGCTCTACAAT
Source organism: uncultured Odoribacter sp. (assembly GCA_964422425.1). GTDB lineage: Bacteria > Bacteroidota > Bacteroidia > Bacteroidales > Prolixibacteraceae > Aquipluma. The sequence goes on along the minus strand of CAYRBM010000009.1, from coordinate 37,993 downwards.
ACCAATTTCCGGATCGTCGGCCAAATTGGTAAATGGTTTTTGCCCTATTGCATTTAAACCGCTGAAAAGCAAAATGAGCACAATAAAAGAACTAACTTTCAATGGAATAGAGTGAAAAATAGAATCGGCCAAAGGCAAGGAAATAGTTTGCTGTTTGACATTCTTATTCATGCTGAAACGTAGAATTTGGTTCATCCTGATTTTTGGTTTTATTTTATTCCAGTACACAAAGTCAGCTTTCACCTTAGTCACTGCCTTCTCCTTTACACTTTAAATTTCGTTTTTTATTTGATTTGTTTAGTCCTATGAAACCCCAAAAGGCAATGAATGTTTATTCAAACTCAAATTATTGTATGCTTTTTTTCAACAACAGGCTATTTACAGCAACTGCCCTTTTCCACCATTTCGTGTGGCACAAGTTTCTCACTGGTAGGGCTGAGGTACGGAATACCAAGCGATAAGCCCCTCAAAATAAAAAGTATGCCCAGCAAAACTACAAAAGCCGGCACTATTTTTTGAAATTTAAGCCTGACGCGCTGTCCAATTGCATCGCTGGCCAGCGTTGCGATTAACAGAAGCGGAATAGTTCCAACTCCGAACATAGCCATAAACAATGCGCCTGACCATACCGTTCCCGAATTGATTGCTCCGGCAATGGCAACATAAACCAATCCGCAGGGCAACAATCCATTTAAAAGTCCGATCATGAAAAGTGAAAAATATGAGCGGTCGGAAAATAGTTTTTTTAGGCGGACAATCAGTCGTGATGCAAAACCACTGAACATGTTGCCTAGAGTTAATTTTTCGCGGAAGACGAATGGAAACAACACGCTGATGATCATTGCCACACCGAGCAGAATGGAAGTCCATTGCTGAAATCCTGCCATGTGAATTCCCTTCCCAAGCAATCCGAAAAGAATTCCAAGAACACTGTAGGTAATAACCCTACCAAGGTTGTATAAAACCGCTCCTGAAATTTTTGATGCCAGGTTGTGCTTTTTCAGCGGAAGTGCAACTACAATAGGTCCGCACATTCCTATGCAGTGCAGGCTGCCAACAAGTCCGATGGTTAAAGGTGTAATAAATTCCATATTCTATATTTTGGCAGAGACGAGCAAATGTCAGTCTCTACGGTAATGCAATTTCCTCTTCCTGGTAATATCCGGTTGCTCCGGCTTTCCAGTCAATTTTGATTTGATACCTTCCTTGTTCCAAATTTTTAAGATCAATAATCTGAACCAGACTGCTGTCGGGTTGAACGGCTAATATTAAATCGCGTTTTTGCTCCACCGGACTGTAAAAGTGAATTTTACCAGAATAATCTTTTGCTGATGTCAGGTTCGGGAATAACAGTTTTAGCGTGTCTCCCGATTGTTCAACCTGAATCTTTTGGGGCAGAGTTTCTGTATTTTTTACCTTTTCGATGTGCTGCTGATAATTGACCGATTTTTGATAATAATCGTTATCAACCAGATCAAAATCCTGGCGAAGAGCAATAGACACTAGTATCAGCATGCCAGAAATCATGATGATCAGCGCAATTACAATGCCGGTTCCCCAGTTAAATTTTAGCTTCATTATTTTAGTTTCAAGTTTCAAAATTCAGGTTTCAGTTGTTGCTGGTTCCCTTTGAAAAGCTCAGAAAACGTCTCTTGTTCCATCGCTTTTTTTCATTCCAACCTGCTGCGAACTGACCACTAAGACTGCTCACTATTTCGTATCCAGCGAATTTGGCCCCACAAAGGATGAGCTCAGCCTGTCGATTTGCCTGCCGTTTTCAAAAATGCCAATTTCCAGATGACTGTTCGACGATTTTATATCGTTCTTTTTCAAAACAATCAGCAAGTTACGCTGTGCAACTTCACCTTTGCTTAGAATCAGCGAGTCGCCCATCAGTAAAATTTCACCTTCCGGCGACAATAATTTCAAACCAATATTTACTTCTGAATTGGTTTTATTTACCATTTGCAGGTTATATATGTTGCTGTATTTGTCAGTGCCATACTCCTGAAACATTGTTCCGGGAGCGCGGATGATGGTTGTTTCCACACTTCCTCTTACCGAGAACAGGTAAGCAATCAGAGTCAGTAAACCGACCAAAACCACAGAGTAGGCGATTACCCGGGCGTTGAATTTTACTTTTTGCCCTTCAGAAATTGATTTTTCGGAAGCAAACCGGATCAATCCCGAAGGTTTTCGGACTTTTTTCATTACCGCGTTACAGGCATCGATACAAGCTGTGCAGTTTATGCATTCCAGTTGTGTGCCATTCCTGATATCAATGCCGGTAGGGCATACCGCTACACAGTTGTAGCAATTGATGCAGTCGCCTCGCATTCCGCGCTCTCCTTTGCCCCGGGGCTCGCCACGCCTGTAATCATAGGCCACCACAATGGAATTCACATCGAGCATGACGCCTTGTAATCTGCCATACGGACAAACCACAGTGCACACCTGCTCGCGGAACCATGCAAAAACGAAGTAATGTGCTCCGGTAAAGGCGAGTACAACCATCAACAATCCAAAGCGTTCTGCAGGCCAGGCATTCATGATGGCCTGTAATTTTTCCATTCCGGCAACGTAAGCAACAAACGTAAGAATGGTGAAAAACGAAATACACAGGTAAATGCCGTGTTTTAAAATGCGCTTTAAAATTTTAATTACATCGGGCTCCTGTTCTGACATCCTTTTTTGCTGATCGGCATCTCCATCAATCAGGTATTCAATGGGACGATATAAAAACTCCATGAATACTGTTTGCGGGCAAACCCAACCACAAAAAATACGCCCGTATATAACCGTGAAGAGAACTATGAATACAATCAGGGCAATTATTGCCAACACCAGCAAATGAAAGTCCTGCGGGTAGAATGTGTTTCCAAATAGAAGGAATTGCCGATCCGGAAAATTCAGAAAAATCAACGGTTCGCCTTTTATTTTTAGAAAAGGAGCCAGGTAAAAGAAAATCAGCAAAGCCCAGGCAATAACTCGCCTGATGTTATACAGTTTTCCTTTAGGCATTCGTGGAAAAAGCCAGACACGCTTGCCATCCTTACCGAAGGTTGAAGGGCGGTCGCGAAAGGTCGATTCCTGATAATTTTCTTCCACTTCCATAGCGGCAGTTAGTTTTGTCCGTTCAATTTTGCACGAATTTCTCGCCCTGAGGCGCTTTCTGATTCGGAGGATTTGTTCCCTGTAAACTCAAAATGTAGGCAACTACCTGGTCAATCTGTTTATTGTTGAACTGACTTCGGTATGAAATCATCCCTTTTTCGATCACTCCTTCCAAAATAACTTTCTTCAGATCTTCGGGTTTCCCGCCATGAATCCAATATTCATCGGTAAAGTTTGGACCAACAAGTCCTTCTCCAAATTTTCCATGACAAACCACGCAGGTTTTATCGAAAGTAACTTTGCCCGCAGCAATAATTTGCTCCTGAGTCATTGGTGCAGCCGCTGTTTTTGCGGCTTCCTCCTTCACGGCAACTTCTGTTTTTGCACGTGCAGCCATCATTTCTTTACGATACTCTTTCCCTTGAATGATGTCTTCATCTTCAAAAACAAAAAGTAACACCAGGTAGGAGAACGAAATCACAATGGTTACATAAAAAAGGTATTTCAGCCACGGCGGAAGCGGGTTATCCAATTCTTTGATTCCATCGAACTCGTGACCTCCAAGATATTTTGTTTGGGTTACTTCATCCAATTCCTGATGATGTTCAGGTTGAGTATTCAGATTTTTATCCTCATTTGTTTGCATAAAGCGTATTTTTATTCTGATGATTCGATTTCAAAAAAATTACATCACTTTTTCTGGTTCTTTGTCTGATTCGTCAAGAGGCATGTTGCTAAGTTGTGCAACTTCTTCTTTACTCATTTTGAAAGCATGAATGGCTACGAAAATGAAAAATGTAAAGAAAATGACAAACCCGATCAGGGCGTATATCTCAACATGAAAGATGTTACGGAATGAATCGCTGAGCATGGCTTACTTTTTTTGAGGTTTATTTGAGATGTCAACGCCCAGCCGCTGCATGTAAGCAATGAGGGCAATAATTTCACGGTTGCTGTCGGTTTGAATTCCGTTGGCAATCAGATCTTTTGCAATGCTGTCGGCTTGAGCTTTCAGGTCAGCAATAGCCTGATGCTCGTACCCATCAGGATAGGGAACCCCAAGATTTCGCATGGCAACAATTTTCCCGGGAGTGGATGAGATATCGATTTCCTTTTTAGCCAGCCACGGATATTTGGGCATGATTGAGGCTTCATTCATCTTCTGCGGATCGATAAAATGATTGTAATGCCATGAGTTTGGCTTATAAATTTTGCCAGTTTTTACCCCTTCGCGTGCCAAATCCGGACCTGTCCGTTTCGACCCGAACTGGAACGGGTGGTCGTAAACCGATTCGCCGGCTTTCGAATATTCGCCATAGCGTTCGGTTTCTGAGCGGAATGGTCTGATCATTTGTGAGTGACAGTTGTAGCATCCTTCCTTAATGTAAATATCGCGTCCCTGCAATTCGAGCGGAGTGTATGGTTTTACACTGGTAATGGTCGGAATATTTGATTTAATCAGGTAAGTCGGGATTACTTCGACAATACCACCAATTAAAATGGCAAATGTGGCAAAAATGAGGAAACGGATTGGTTTGCGTTCCAGGAAACGGTGCCAGGTTTCCGATTCTGTTTTGACTGCCGGGTCGGGATGAAGTGCAGGAGCCTCAGCTTCTTCTTCTGCAAGGAACGATCCGGCTTTGGCTGTTTTTACTACGTTATATATCAGGATGAAAATTCCGGAGACATACAATGCCCCGCCAAAAGCACGGATGGTGTACATCGGGATTAACTGAGTTACAGTTTCCAGAAAATTGGGATACATTAAAAAGCCATCCGGAGTAAACTGTTTCCACATCAGGGCTTGTGTGATGCCGCCAATGTAAAGCGGAACAGCATAAAATACGATTCCGAGTGTGGCAATCCAGAAATGAACATTAGCCAGTTTAGTCGAATATAGTTTGGTGTTGTACAATCGTGGAATCAGCCAATAGATCATTCCAAAAGTGAGCAATCCATTCCATCCTAATGCTCCAATGTGTACGTGACCGATTGTCCAGTCGGTAAAATGGCTGATGGCATTCACATTCTTGAACGACAGCATGGGGCCTTCGAAAGTTGACATTCCGTAGGCAGTTATACCTACAACAAACATTTTTAGAATCGGATCGCGGCGTACCTTATCCCAGGCTCCGCGCAGGGTCATCAATCCGTTAATCATACCTCCCCAGCTTGGGGCAATCAGCATCACCGAGAAGGTGGTTCCCAGTGCCTGCAGCCAGTCGGGCAGCGAGCTGTATAATAAATGGTGCGGTCCTGCCCAGATGTAAAGGAAAATGAGCGACCAAAAATGAACGATGGATAGCTTATAGGAATATACCGGACGGCCGGAAACCTTCGGGATGAAGTAGTACATCATTCCAAGGAAAGGGGTAGTCAGGAAGAATGCAACTGCATTGTGCCCATACCACCATTGAACTAAAGCATCCTGAATGCCTGCATAAATCGGATAACTTTTCAGGAAACTGACCGGCAATGCCAGCGAATTAAAAATGTGAAGTACGGCTACTGTGACCCATGTTGCAATATAAAACCAGATTGACACATAAATGTGGCTGGTACGCCGCTGCAAAATCGTTCCAAACATGTTCCATCCGAAAACGACCCACACCAGCGTAATGGCAATGTCAATCGGCCATTCGAGCTCAGCGTATTCCTTTCCGGTGGTAAATCCGGCGAGCAAAGTAACTGCCGCAGCCACAATAATCGACTGCCATCCCCAGAAATGGATTTTACTGAGCAAATCGCTGTAAATACGGGTTTTCAGCAAGCGCTGTAGCGAGTAGTACACTGCGGTGAAAATGGCGTTTCCGACAAAGGCAAAAATAACTGCGTTGGTATGTACCGGTCGGGTACGTCCAAACGTGGTGAATTCGAGCCCGAAATTTAGCGACGGAATAAAAATCTGGAGGGCTATCAGTAAGCCTGCAGCCAGCCCTACAACACCCCAAACCAGCGTTGCGATTGCAAAATTTCGGGTGATGCGGTTGTCGTACGAAAACTTCTGTAATTCCATAGAAAAGTATTTAGTTTTATTTTATGTTTCGAGTTACGGGTTATGGTTTTTCTGCTAACTGAGACTGAAAACTGCAACTTTCTCCATTCTTCGTTTTCTCGTCTTCACTTTCCGTTTTTTTTGTTTTATGCTCTATGTCCTCAGCTCCCAGCTCTTTGCTTTTTACTTTCATATCGTCGAACAGAATGCGAACCGAAGGGGTATAGGTGTCCTCATACTGCCCGCTTCTGACGGCCCAGACAAAGGCTACCAAAAATCCTCCGGCCAGCAAAATGGCTACAAAAACCAGGATAAAAACAACTGACATATCAGAACTTATTTCAATTTTTATTTGGTCAGAGTCGACGACTTGATTTCCTTCAAAAGCTCCCGTCGATCATCAATTTGATCACCTTAATGCACGTTTTGCGCTTAAACTTACTGAAAAACTGGCAAAAACTACCACCGAAACCGAACTAATTGGCATCAGGATGGCTGCAACAATCGGAGTCAGATTTCCCTGCACAGCAAACGATAATCCGATAACGTTGTAGAAAAACGATATCAGGAAACCTGCTTTTACAATGTTTATGCTTTTGTGGGTAAAGCGAATGAAGCGATTCAGATTTCCCAGCTGATTCGACTGCAAAATAGCGTCGCAGGCGGGCGAGAAATTGAATACATTGTCGGCAATCACAATCCCCACGTTGCTTTCATTCAAGGCTCCGGCATCGTTCAGCCCGTCGCCTATCATTAAAACCCGCTTGCCTTCTTTCTGCAAACGGCGGATATAATTCAGCTTGTCGGTAGGTGTTTGGTTGAAGTGAATCGTTTCTTCCGAACCAAAATACCTGACCAGGTTCGCCTTTTCGGCTTCATTGTCGCCGGTTAGCAAATGCAACTCGTGTGTTCTCTTTAACGAGCTGATCAGCTGGCCCAGCCCTTTGCGATATTCATTTTCGAACTGAAAATGCCCGGCAATCTCTCCATCAATGTAAACCCACACTTCGGTTTTCAGGTTTTCTTCTCCTGAATTTTCTCCGGTTACAAAATATTTCGATCCCAGATTGATTCTCAGGTCATCAATTTTCCCGGTGATACCCAATGAAGGTATCTCATGAAATTGACTTACTGTATGCAATTCCGTGGTGTCGATTGAATTGTAAATGGCTTTGCTCAGCGGATGCGAAGAATGAAAAGCAAGCGATTTGATCATTTTCAGCTGTTCAGGAGAAAGTGTTTTGCCCACAAACCTGATTTTACTCGATTCGGTGTTGGTGATTGTTCCGGTTTTGTCAAAAACGACTGTATCCACTTTATATAGATGCTCAATGACCGCTGTGTTTTTCAGGTAAAAACCTTTGCGCCCGAAATGCCGCATGGTACTTCCGAAGGTAAACGGAACTGTCAGTGCCAATGCGCAGGGGCAGGCAATAATTAATACTGAAGTGAACGCAAACAGCGCAATTTCGGGTTTATTGGCCAGCCAAAACAGCGCTGCGGAAAGTGCAATAAGAATCACGATCACCGTAAAATACTGACTTACGCGGTTCACAATGGTATTGAGTCGGTTGTTGGCCGTAAACGGGTTCTCCGTCTGGTTCCAAAGCTGGGTAAGGTAACTTTGCTGAATGTCTTTTTCGATGGTCAATTCAATGGCACTCCCCACCTGCCGCCCACCGGCAAACACGAAATCGCCTTCCGTTTTGGCTACCGGCATCGACTCGCCGGTGACGAAGCTGTAATCGATACTTGCATGACTGCTTTTCATGATTGAATCGGCTGGAATGATTTCCTGGTTACGCACCAAAATGCGGTCGCCGGGCTTCAAATCTTCCAAGGGAATAGTAGTGTTTCCGGAGACGGTAATTTTGGTCACAGCCAACGGAAAATAAGTTTTGTAGTCTCGCTCAAATGATAATGCCTGATAGGTTTTTCCCTGGTACCACCTCCCGATGAGCATAAAAAATACCAGACCGGTCAACGAATCAATGTACCCAATTCCTTTCCCGGAGAGGATTTCAACCAGACTTTGGGTAAACAGGGTAATTAGCCCGAGTGCAATGGGCAAATCGATGCTGATGATTTTCTTTTTCAGGCTTTTGTAAGCGGTGAGAAAATAGTCGCTGGCACTGTAAGTCAGTACTGGAATGGCCAATGCCACGCTAAGCCAGCCAAACAGTTTTTTCATGTCGGCCTCCAGAAACTCTCGCCCCGGAAGGTACTGCGGGAAATGGTAAATCATGGCATTCATAAAACTAAATGCTGCGACTCCGATTTTAATGAACAACTTTTTGACGAGATGGCTGCTTTGCGGTTTTTCGATGCTGTGCTGGCTGATTTCAGGAATATAATGAATGCTTACCAATAGTTCAACCAATTGGCGCAGAGTTATCTCAGTTTCGTTGAAAGTGATGTTTACCTCCTTCTTCGGGAAATTGACGAACGACTGTATGACCCCTTTATTTAAGCTGTGCAGGTTTTCTAGCAGCCAAATGCAGGATGCACAGTGAATTTCGGGAATAAAAAAACTGACTTTTGAAATGCCCCCTTCCGAAAAGGTCAAAACTTTTGACCGAAATTTTTCGAGATCAAGAAAAGCGTAAGTTTCGTTGGCCGGGCGTTTTTCTTCATCAATCCGAACGCCCTGCATGGGTTCAATCTGGTAATACTGTTTAAGTTGATTGGTATTAAGTATCTGGTAAACAGTGGAGCAGCCTGAGCAACAAAACGGGTTTCCTTCAAATAGAACAGGCGTTTTTCCGCAGCTATTTCCGCAATGAATACATTTCAGTTCGTCACTCATGAGTTCAGGGCTGGCAGTTGAATTTTACCGCATATTAAGGATTAAAACCGGAAATTGTTCATCACGTGTTTCAGAAATTATGAACAATCCACATTTGTGTCTCATCGGGTAGATAAACCTGCCAAACACAATGACAACTACTTTCTGCTGTTGCGCGTCATTCGGCAGTCGAAACTAAAATTTATTTATTAATGTTGAATATTTATTGATATTCAATAAATATTTATTATTATTGTGGCATAATTTTAAAACTTAATTTAGTATGTCAACAAAAACAGATTATGCATTTATAGCCCTGAACGTGATTTCGTGGATTATTTTTATTGGTTTGTGCGTCGAGGCCGGATCGTATATTTTCAATGCGTTTTTTACTTTGTTTTATAATCCTTTTGGTACGGGTAAATTATGGGATGTGATGAGTTTGTCGGAATTGTACAACTACAATCAAAGCTATTATGTTACCATCGTCTCACTCATGATTATCGCCGCCGTGCTGAAGGCTTTGATGTTTTATCTGATTGTGAAGATTTTTCACGACAAAAAATTCGACCTGTCGCATCCGTTCAACGAACCGGTACGGAAGTTTATCATCAACATTGCCTGGCTGGCTTTGGGCATCGGATTCTTTTCGTATTGGGGTGCAAAAGATACAGCGAATTTTGTGGCAGAAGGTGTAAACATGCCCGATATTCAGCATCTGAATTTGGGCGGGGCTGATGTTTGGCTGTTTATGGGTGTTGCACTTTTGGTGATTGGCCGGGTTTTTAAAAAGGGAATTGAAATTCAGAACGAAATTGACTTAACCGTGTAAGCCATGCCAATAATCGTAAATCTTGATGTAATGATGGCCAAACGGAAGATGTCGTTAAATGAACTTTCGGAAAAAGTTGACCTGACCCTCTCGAACCTTTCTATCTTAAAGACAGGAAAGGCAAAGGCTGTTCGGTTTAGCACACTCGAAGCCATCTGCAAAGCGTTGAATTGCCAGCCCGGTGATATTCTCGAATTTGTGGACGAAAAATAATAAACCCGTGAATTTACCCCGGTTGCGACTCTTAGTCGCAACCGGGATGTTGCAAAAATTTTATTTGCGCCTCTATTTCAATCAGGAGTGAATCACTTTGATGGTTTTCCACTTTCCGCTTCGGAACCTGAAATATAAAACAGTAGAAAACAGCAGGAAGAAGACAACCAGTAAGAACCAGCTAAATTCCACTGAAAGGTGAAACACATTCAGCGAGAGATATAAAATAGGCACAAACGACCAGTGGGCGATCACCGAAACAATCATGGTAAAATGAGTGTCGCCAGCCCCGCGCAATGCCCCAACCAGTGCAACAATTACAGCTTCTGCCAGCACGTACAATGCTGCAATACGAATCATGTTGACGGCGATAGGCACGGCTGCTTCGAATATGGCAGTTTGCTTTTCAGGATGAAATACCCTGACCAACTCTTCAGGAATAAAAATGAAAAGCGCTAAAATGATCACCGAATAAAAGATGCCGGTTTTAATAGCCGAGATGGCAGCGTGTTGCGCAATGTCGGGTTTGCCTGCGCCCATGTAACGCCCGGCGAGACTGGTCACCGCGATTTCGATGCCCAGCAACGGGATGAACGAAACTAGGTCCCAGTTGAACATGATAGTGGTAGCGGTGGCCACCACATCGCCCTGCGAATGGAACAACGAAATCATGGTGGCAAACGCCAGAAAGTTCAGGAACATTTCGAATCCGGCAGGCGAACCGTACCAGATCAGCTTTTTCATCACTCCATAATTAAACCTGAACGACTTCATTACTCCAAATTCGCTGCGGTTGACCGGACTAAGGTAGGCCACCAGCAATACAATCATGGCGGCAAAACCTCCGGCAACAGTGGCAAGGGCAGCTCCTCGTACGCCCATTGCCGGAAGACCCAGTTTGCCGAAAATGAAGATGTAGTCGAGTACCACATTCACGATCATGGCAACCAATGTAGCCACCATCACAATTTTGGTTTTGCCGATTCCGGAGAAGTAGCAGCCCAGCGTGTAGCGCATCATTCCAAAAACAGCTCCCCAGGCAAGGATATTGAGGTATTCAATCTGGTAATTCAGTTGGGAGGCCGGGATTTTCATAAAATCGAAATAGACAAAAGTCAGAGGTTTCAACAAAAGAATAACCGGCCATGCCAGCAGTGTCACCAATATGGCCTGAAAGGCGGCCTTGGTCGCATTCTGTTTTTCGCCTGCCCCGAAATATTGTGCTACCAGCGCGGTGGAATACCCGGTAAGTCCGACAAAGAAAAACATGAGCATCTGCATGGTTACCCCGCCGCCCATAGCGGCGTTCATTTGTTCGGAGCCCACCCGTGCCAGAAACAAACGGTCGGTAAAAGTCATCACCCCATCGCAGGCGGTCGAAATAATCATCGGGAAGGCGAGGATCAACACTTCGCGTATTCCTCCGGGTTCGTGATAATTTGAAAAGTATTTTTTTAGGAATGCCATAATTTCGGCTAAAGTGAATGGTTGAAAATAGTTGTTTTCAGGATTTTTCTTTCCTAAAATCAGTCATCCGATTCTGTCGGACGTAACAAAAAGACGGGTAAAATCTAATCTGAAAAGGTTTTTAGGGAATTAGATTTCGTTTGTGTAACCGGTTGTAAGGTGCATTTTAGGTAATTTGTTTGCTGTTGATTGTTTCCTGAATTGCTTGTGACTTGTTTTTCTTTCGGCAAAAATAGTCTCGGACGATTAATATTAAACCATCAATGAGTGTGAACCAATGAAATCAGATGATAAATGGCAGATTTTCGCGCCTGATTCTTTTACTATCCAGGAATTAATTCGGTCAAAATTTCATTTTCGGAGGCATCGAAATAAGTGCAGGTCATCTTTTCGAGGTTTACCCTCCATTTTTCTATCCCGGTTTCGGCGCAATGCCTGCAAAAAGTATAGTAATCAGTTTCGCCTTGCTGATGGATCTTCAGGTAATGGGTAAATTGTTCTTTGTTGGTTGCTGGTGAAATGGACAGATCTTCATAAACCGGATTCGATTTGGTGCTGTAATTTCCGTGCCCGAAATATTCAGTATGACTGTCTTTTACCCATGTTTCAAATGCAGTTACCCCCATTTGTTTGATCTCTCTGATATAGCCCGGAAAATCGGCTCCCGATTTTACTTTGCTGTGAGCCTCGTTGATTTGTTCTACGGTAAACATGGTGTTGGAATTTGAATTGTGATTAAATTTCCAAACAGGGTATTTCTGAATTTGTTCAAAATCAACAGGCTTTGAGGGAATCTATCGGCAATCAAGATAATCGATGTGTTTTTTCCGGCAATTCGTCCCGAAATACTGAAAATTCGGTTTAAATTTAAATTCACATTCAACTAACTTTTTATCATTCGTGTTCGTCCATGAATATCTTCAGGAGAATATATCGTTTTTATGCTGAAGGCTTTGCCACTATGCCCCGATGGGGGAAACAAGTCTGGCTCATTATCCTGATCAAGTTGTTTATCATGTTTGTGGTTCTGAAAATTTTTTTCTTTCCCAATTTCCTGAAATCAAATTTTAAGAATGATGCAGAACGAAGCAACCATGTGCTCGAAAATCTGACAGATATCAACTAACAAATAAAAAACCAATGCTTGAAGGACTTGATTTATCTCTAATTAACTGGTCGAGGGCACAATTTGCCCTCACGGCCATGTATCACTGGATTTTTGTACCTCTGACATTAGGGTTGGGCATTATCATTGCCATTATGGAAACCTTGTATGTCAAAACCGGAAATCCGGAGTGGAAACGAATCACCAAATTCTGGATGACTCTTTTCGGAATTAATTTCGCCATCGGCGTTGCCACCGGAATTATTTTGGAGTTTGAATTTGGCACCAACTGGTCGAATTACTCCTGGTTTGTGGGCGATATTTTTGGCGCTCCGCTGGCCATTGAAGGTATTTTGGCCTTTTTCATGGAATCGACTTTCATTGCCATCATGTTTTTTGGATGGAACAAGGTGAGCAAGAAGTTTCATTTGCTTTCAACCTGGCTTACCGCCATTGGGGCCAACCTTTCGGCTCTATGGATTTTAGTTGCCAACGCATGGATGCAAAAACCGGTTGGCATGGTTTTTAATCCTGAAACTGCCCGTATGGAAATGACCAGTTTTTGGGATGTGCTCTTTTCACCAATGGCCGTGCATAAGTTTTTGCATACCACTTCGTCGAGCTTTGTGCTGGCAGCCATATTCGTGATTGGAGTTTCGGCCTGGTATATTCTGAAAGGCCGTGAGATTGTTTTCGCCCGAAAGAGCATTGTAGTTGCAGCTATCTTTGGTTTTCTGGCTTCCATTTACACGGTGATGACCGGCGATAGTTCGGCCCGTGACATTGCACACCATCAGCCCATGAAGTTTGCTGCTTTCGAAGGCTTATACAACGGCAGTGAAGGAGCCGGATTGGTGGCCCTGGGCTTTATTTCAAGCAGCGAAACCGACCCGTCCAATGAAAATCTGAAAGACTTTGCTGTGAAGATTGAGATTCCGAATATTTTATCTTATATGGCCTTCCTGAACTGGGATGCCTTTGTTCCGGGGGTAAACGACCTGATTCGTGGAAATGAAAAGTATGGAATTATTTCAGCAGCTGATAAAATCAGTCGTGGGAAAATTGCCATTGAAAAACTTACCGCATACAAGGAGGCTAAGAAGTTAGGGCAGAAAACGTTGGCAGATTCGCTCAAGACAGAGATTATGAGCCCCGATTTTCAGAAGAATTATTTCAGTTATTTTGGCTATGGATACATCACCGATCCCCATACCCTTGTGCCCAGTATTCCATTGGCTTTCTACAGTTTTCATATTATGGTTGCGCTGGGTGGCTATTTTATTTTCTTTTTCATTTTTGCACTTTATTTTACCCTGAAAGGAAAAATTCACAAGCACCGATTGTTCCTCCGCGCAGCCCTTTGGACCATACCTCTGGCTTATCTGGCTAGTCAGGCTGGGTGGGTTCTGGCCGAGGCAGGCCGTCAACCCTGGGTTATTCAGGATTTAATGCCAACCATGTCGGCTGTTACCCGGATTAGTGCAGGAGCAGTTCAGGTAACGTTCTGGTTGTTTGCCATCATTTTTACAACACTGCTCATTGCCGAACTGAAAATTATGACCCGTCAAATTAAAATCGGACCTAAATCGGATGGAGGACCCAGTCATGTTTGAAGCATTTTCAACTTTAACTTTACAGCAATACTGGTGGCTGATTGTGACGCTGCTGGGTGCACTTTTCGTATTCCTGACATTTGTGCAGGGCGGTGGAACCATGTTCTTTACCATTGCTGAAAACGAGCAGGAAAAAACACTTCTGATTAACACGCTTGGCCGAAAATGGGAATTTACTTTTACCACACTGGTAACCTTCGGTGGAGCATTCTTTGCTTCGTTCCCCTTGTTTTATGCCACATCGTTCGGCGGTGCCTACTGGGTTTGGTTCGCCATCCTCATCTCGTTTGTTATTCAGGCTGTTTCATACGAATTTCGCAGGAAGCCTTCCAACTTTCTGGGAGCAAGAACTTATGAAGTATTCCTTTTTCTGAATGGCCTGCTTGGCCCGCTGTTGGTCGGCATTGCAGTGGGAACATTTTACAATGGAGCGCAGTTTACGCTCGACGATATGAATCGTGTTACCTGGGGAACGCCATTCCGTGGACTGGAAGCGGTGCTTACTTTTCACAACCTGGCTCTTGGATTGGCTGTGCTTTTCCTCTCGCGGGTTTTAGGACTTCTGTATTTTATGAATTCCGTTGAATCCGAAGCTATTTACGAAAAGTCGAAGAAACATTTGTTATACAATACCATCCCGTTTTTGGTATTCTTCCTTTATTTTCTGATTGCATTACTTTTCAAGGATGGGTTTTCTTATAAGCCCGAAACTGGAGAAGTGTTTACCGAATCGTATAAGTACCTGCATAACCTGCTCGCTATGCCTTTGAATACATTAATGTTGCTGTTGGGTGTGGTCGGTGTTTTGTCTGGTATTGGATCGACGCTTCTGAAAGGCGGTACCAAAGGGATTTGGTTTGCTGGTGGCGGAACTGTTCTGACGGTTTGGGCTTTGCTCATTCTGGCCGGATTTAACCACACCAGTTTTTATCCCTCGCTGGTTGATGCCCAATCATCGTTAACCATTGAAAATGCCTCATCCAGCCGTTTTACGCTGATTGCCATGAGCTACGTTTCGCTGTTTGTTCCCTTCGTGCTGGGCTATATCTGGTATGCATGGAAATCAATGAACAACAAGAAAATAAGCACTGAGGAACTGGAACAGGAACATCATGCTTATTAATGGTAATGAGCGATTTTTGCGTGTTTCATTTAAATTTAGCATTCATCATTTATAATTCGCAATTATGTACTGGAATTCAATTTTATGGTTTTTAAGTTGGCCACTGCTGGTTGTTATAGCTTATCAGCTGGTCAAATATACCGTTCTTAAATATGAAACTGTGCTTGAAAAGCCACTGAAAAAGGCTAATCCAGAACAAAAAAGTTGAGTTCTTTTGGATTTGACTAAAATACAAAACCCGTCATTCGGTTTTACTTCCGGTGACGGGTTTTTATTTTTTTCAGGGGAATGTTGCACTAATTATTTTTTTCGGGTTCCCATTCGTCGGTTCGGAAAGATGAAACCGGTAATCCTTCAGTACTGAATAAATCGCCAATGATAAAGTCTTTAAAGGCATAACGAACGGCAACGGGTTCGGGCACCGAGGGCGAGAATACAGTAACGCCAGTGCCGGTAATAAACGCTTTGGCTGGGTAAAACCTTTTGTTGGCGCCAGCAACTTCAAAGCATGTCAATTCCTTGCCAAACGAAGTTAAACCGGTTGGTGCATTGTCGAAAGTTAGTTTTACCACACCTTCGGCAGCTTTCATTTCTTTAAGTACCGGTCCGAGGCAGGCAATACCTTTTATTTCATAAGTCTGCGAAAGTGCAAGGTACGCCAGGCGTTTGGAGCTGGCTTCCTTGTTGGCAGGATGAATGCATTCTTTTTCTCCAACATCCATGGTGCTGGCCATGCCGGTATTCTTAACGGCCGTTGAGGCTTTGAGCTGTGCTTCGCGCAGATAGGCCGAGTTGAGTCCGCCAGGACCGTAATCGAACGGAGCAATCTGGACAAAATAAAACGGGAATTCTCCAATTCCCCATTGTGTACGCCAGTTTTCAATCAGTCCGGGCATTAATTTTGCGTAATTTTGTGGCTCATTTCGGTTCGATTCTCCCTGATACCAAATGGCTCCGCGTATTCCGTAACCAACCATTGGGTTGATCATTGCATTAAATAAAACAGTCGGAGTTTGTTGTGAAAGGTTTTCCACTGGTTTTTTCTCCGGAAGCCTTACAAAATCGAAATTTTTACATCCTGCTTCGCTAATCCAGGGTTCGATTCGTGTTCCTCCCCAGCTTGTGTTAATCAACCCGATTGGAACATTGAGGGTTTTGTTCAGCATGGCTCCGAAAAAGTATGCGGTTGCGCTAAAATTAGCCACATTCTCTGGCTCACAGAGTTGCCAGCTTCCGGTAAAATCATCGAGGGGTTCAAGGTTTGTTGCTTTCTTCACGGTAAATAACCGAATATTCGGATTGTTTGAGAATGCAATGGCCTCACCGGAACCCAGAATCGGTTGATTGCGGTATCCCTTCATTGGCATTTCCATGTTCGACTGACCCGAACAAACCCACACCTCTCCAATCAGTACGTTTTTCAATTTAAAGATTTTGCCGTCAGAAATGCTAATTTCATAAGGTCCACCTGCTTTTGGAGTAACCACTTTCACTTTCCATTTTCCTTCGGCTGATGCCGTTGTGTTGTAGCTCTTCCCATTCCACGAAGTCGTTACTTTTACTGTGCTATTTTTAGTGGCTTTGCCCCAGATGGCAGCTTCAGTCTGCTGTTGCATCACCATGTTATCGCAAAAGATTGACGGAAGTTTGATTTCTGCGTAGGATTGACTTATCCCGATGGCCATCAATAAAACAATGACTTGCAGAATTCTGAATTTGGATTTCATCATGTTGAAATTAATTGGGTTAGATTTAAAAATATTGAGTTTGAATTGTATAGGCAAGGTAGGCGATTCTAATGATTGGGACAAATAAAACGTAAAACTTTTTCGGTCTTTATTATTTTTATAGCTTTGGAAAGTAGCCAAAACAATTAACGATGATGTGTTTGTACAGATATATTTTCATTCCTCTTTTATTTCTCTATACAATTTCGGTATCCGCTCAATCCTGGTCCATATTCCGAGGCAATCAACAATTGACCGGCGCCACTATGGCAACCATTCCGGAGAAACCCAAATTGCTGACTTCGTTTCAAACGGGCGACGATATTAAAGCTTCGCCGGTGGTTTCAGGACAGACTATTTTTTGCGGATCGACCGACGGAACGATGTATGCCATTGGTTTCGACGGAAAACTGAAATGGAAATTTGCCTCCGGAAACTCGATTGAAGCTCCGGCCTTGGTTATGAATGGCGCGGTGTTGTTTGGTCAGCTCGACGGTCTTTTTTACCGGTTGGATGAGAAAACCGGCAAGGAAATCTGGAAATACAAAACCGACAACCAAATTATGGGTTCGTCCAACTGGCTGAAAGTTGCCGGGAAAAACCGCCTTTTTGTGGGAAGTTACGATTACAATCTGCATTGCTTTGGATTCGACAAGGGCGACAGCATCTGGCGGTACGAATCGGACAATTACATCAACGGAGCGCCTGCGTTGTATGGCAAATATGCTGTTTTTGGTGGCTGCGATGGTTTTTTACACTTGGTGAACATCGAAACTGGTAAAGTGTTTAAAAAGATTCAGTTGGAGACCTACATTGCTTCGTCGCCGGTGATTGACGGAAAATTTGCTTATGTGGGCGATTACGAGTCGAAGTTCTTTTGTGTCGATTTGGAAGCCGGAAAAATTGCATGGTTGTTTAAAGAAAAAGACAAGACTTTGCCATTCATTGCATCTCCGGCGTTGAGCGGAAACTATGTAGTGATTGGCAATCAGGATAAGTTCATTTATTGCTTCGAGAAAACCTCGGGCAAATTGGTTTGGAAAGTGAAAACCTCTAACAGGGTAGAGTCGTCGTCGGTGATCGCTTCAGGAAAAGTAATTACCGGAACCATGGACGGAATGCTCTACATTCACGACCTGAAAACCGGTGCTGAACTTTGGAAATACGAGTTGGGCAGTCCGATCATCGGAAGTCCGGCGGTTGTCTCCGGAAAAATTGTGGTTGGTGCCGGCGACGGGAGGATTTATATCTTTGGGTAAAAACAAGGCAAAAGTTAAAAGTATAAAGGCAAAAGGATCTTCAATCCTTCAGTCCTTCAATCCATCAATCGTGAACTATGAAAATCGCACACATCATTCCGGGATCGGGCGGTAGTTTTTACTGCGGAAATTGCATGCGCGACAGCAAATACATTCGCGCGCTGAAAGATTTGGGCCATCAGGTCATCAAAGTGCCGCTGTACCTGCCCATTTTCGACGATGCCCACGATTTGGATGAGGTGCCTGTTTTCTACGGGGCAGTCAATCTTTACCTGAAACAGCAATTCCCGATTTTCAGGCACATGCCGGCTTTTGTCGAACATGCGCTCGATTCGAAAAGTGTGCTCGAAATGGCTGCCCGAAAAGCTGGTTCGACCCGCGCCAAAGGTTTGGAAGAAATGACCATTTCTATGCTTTTGGGCGAAGATGGTAACCAAAAAGAAGAGTTGGAAAGGCTCGTTGATTGGCTGGCCAATGAGGCGAAGCCGGATGTGGTGCACTTATCGAATGCCTTGTTGCTAGGGCTGGCACACCGGATCAAAGAAAGGGTGAAGGCCAAAGTGGTTTGCTCCCTCCAGGACGAGGATGTTTGGGTGGACGCGATGGAAGACCAATACCGGCAAAAAGTGTGGGATTTGATGAGTGATCGCGGAAACTATGTCGATAAGTTCATTTCTGTGAGCGACTATTTTGCCCAAGAAATTCACAACCGAATGACCATTCCTGCTGAAAAAATGACGACCGTTCATTTGGGCGTTGATTTATCTGATTACACCTCGAAACCGGTTGCCGAAAAAGGGCCAGTGATTGGCTATCTTTCCAGAACCTACGATGAAAATGGATTGGCAATGCTGGTCGATGCGTTTATTTTACTTCGGAAAGACCCTAAATATTCATCCGTTCAACTGAAAATTACCGGAGGAAAAACCGGCGATGATCTGGCATTTATCAAAGAACAAAAGCGCAAAATAGCCAAAGCAAAACTCGAAGCCGATGTATTTTGGGTGGACGAATTTGAAGGCGACGATCGCCAAAAATTCTTCGATTCGGTGCGGTTGGTTTCGGTGCCTGTATTGAATGGTGAGGCTTTTGGCTTGTATATGCTCGAAGCGATGGCTTCGGGCGTGCCAATGGTTCAGCCTTCTTTGGGCGCTTTCCCAGAAGTGATTGAAACTTGCGGCGGAGGTGTGATTTATGGAGAAAACAAACCGGAAATCCTCGCTGAAAAGCTGAAAGAACTTATTTTCGATGATGTCCGCTTACAGCAGTTGAGCGATGCTGGAATTGACGGAGTGAAAGCCCATTTCGATATTCATGCACAAGCCCGGAAGATGGTAGCTGTGTATGAAAATGTATTGAACCCTTGATTAATCAACACGAAGACACAAAGTCACGGAGAAAATTATAAACTTAGTGCCTTCGTGTCTTTGTGTTTAAAATAGAAATATGCTACTAAAACTCGAAAATATATCGAAATCCTATTCCAAAGATCGGGTGATTTTGGATCAGCTCAGTCTGGAAATCAATGTCGGTGAGCGTGTGGCCATTGTCGGTCCATCGGGTTCAGGCAAAACCACTTTGCTGAATCTGATTGGAACACTGGATCGTCCTGATGCCGGCAAAATGGTCTTCGATGGGCAGGATTTGTCGGCGATGAACGACCAGCAATTGGCGCAGTTTCGGAACCGCAAAATTGGTTTTGTGTTCCAGTTGCACCACCTGTTGCCGCAGCTTTCGCTGATGGAGAATGTGCTGTTGCCAACGCTGACAGATCCTGCACTTCAGGGAAAACAAGTCGAAGAACGCGCCAAACGCCTGATTGAACGAGTGGGTTTGAGCGGAGTTGTTGGGCAAAAACCTTCGGAGCTTTCGGGCGGCGAATGCCAGCGCACGGCAGTGGTTCGCGCGTTGATCAATCGTCCGGCGCTGTTGTTGGCCGACGAACCCACCGGGGCACTCGACCAAAAGTCGTCGGGCAACCTCACCGATTTGCTGATTGAACTGAACAAGGAGGAAGGTGTCGCGCTGGTGGTGGTTACACACTCGTTGGACGTGGCTAAAAAAATGGACCGGATATACCGGCTCGAAAATGGCCGTCTGGTCGAATCGTGAATTTGAACCACATAGGCACATAGAGCATCATAGAAAGAAACTAATTTTCAAATTTCCATATCATGCGCTACATCGCTATTCTTCGCGGAATCAATGTGGGGGTGGGCCGGAAAGTTCCGATGACCGATCTGAAAAAGTTGTGCGAAAGTTTGGGCTTGAAAAATGTGCAGACATACATTCAAAGCGGAAACCTGATTTTTGAGCTGCCGAGTCCAGAGCGTATTTCCGAATTGGAAGCGCGTTTGCAAAAGGCCTTTTCAGAGACTTTTGGATTTGAGATTCCGGTGTTGATCAGAACTTCCGAGGAATGGGCAGCGTCGACTGCCAAAAATCCGTTTCTGAAAGAAGAAAATGTGGAAATTGAGCGTTTGCATCTGACTTGCCTGAAAGAATTGCCCTCGCCCGAATTATTGGAGAAAATAAAAGCCTTTCAGTATTTGCCTGATCGGTACGAGATCATCGGGCGCGACGTGTTCATCTTTTGCGCCGCCGGTTATGGAACATCGAAGCTGGTCAATTCCTTCTTCGAGTGGAAATTGAAAACGTCGGCCACCACCCGCAACTGGAAAACGGTAATACAACTGAACGAAATGGCAAAATAATAACAAACACGAAGCCACTAAGTCACGAAGTTAATATTTTTATGTTCTTTGAGTCTTCGTGTCTTTGTGTTTAAAATAAAACGATATGTCGCTAACCAAATACATAGTCCGGTCTATTCGCCACTACCTGAAACTTAATTTTACGATTGTTTTGGGCATCGCTTTGAGCACGGCCATTCTCGTGGGCGCGTTGATCATTGGCGATTCGGTGCGGTACAGCTTGCAGCAAATTACCGTGCAACGCCTCGGCAAAACCTCGCAGGTAATTACTGCCGGAGAACGTTTATTTGGGCGGCAACTGGCTACCGAACTGGCGGAAAAAAACGGCACTGAAACGGCGGCTTTGCTGCGTACCAACGGCTTTGGGGTGATCGACGGCGGAGAAATCAGGATCAACCAACTGGCTGTTTGGGGCGTTGACGCGACGATTGGAAATTTTGCCAGTTATCCTGAATTGTTTCAACTCCGGAACAACGAGGTGGCGATTAACGAAAATCTGGCATCGCTTTCAGGACTGAAAGTAGGCGACGAATTTTTGCTTCGGCTGAATAAACTCAACACTTTTCCGGCCAACACGCCTTTTGTGTCGGAGAAGGAGGCGACTGTTTCGTTTCGGGTAACGATTTCCAGAATACTGAAACCGGAGGAATTGGGCAATTTCAACCTTCAGAATATACAATCGGCGCCCCGTAACGTTTTTATCAACCTCGACTGGCTGAACGAGCAAATGGGACTTCAGCAAAAAGCCAATGTATTGCTGGTGGGCGAAGGCATCCCGAATGACGAACTTTTCAGGCAACTTCAGTCGAGCTGGAAACTGGAAGATGTAAACCTGATCCTTCGCGAAAATCAGGCGCTGAATTATACCGAACTCATTTCTGATCGGGTGTTCGTTGAACCGGCTGTGGAACAGTTTGCTGCCCAGTCGTTATCCGGCGCAAAATCCATTTTTAGTTACTTCGTGAACGACTTTACGGTGGGCGACCAACAAACGCCCTATTCGTTTGTGTCAACCGACGAGAATCTCTCCGGAAACCAAATGGCGGTGAGCCAGTGGCTGGCCGATGATTTAAAGGCCAACGTTGGCGACGCGGTGAAGGTTTCGTATTTCGAGGTGGGGCCACTGCGCCGACTGGTTCAGAAAGACACCACGTTTGTGATCAGTTCCATTTTCAAGATGGAAGGTGAAAAGGCTGATCCGCAACTGGCGCCGGTGATTCCGGGATTGTCGGATGCCGGAAACTGCCGCGACTGGAAAACCGGGGTGCCGGTGGATTTGAAGAAGATTCGCCCGAAAGACGAGGACTATTGGAACAAGCACAAAGGCACGCCCAAAGCCTATATTTCGCCGGAAACTGCCCGGAAGTTGTGGGAAAACCGCTTCGGTAAAGCGACGGCTGTTCGCGCGGAAGGACTGAAAAAGGCCGAATTTGAAAAGACATTGCTGGCCGGTCTTTCGCCCGAAAAGCTTGGGTTCGAAATCCGCAATGTAAAAACCGATGGCTTGGTGGCTGCTGTAGGGGGCACCGATTTTGGCGGACTGTTCATCGGCTTGAGCTTTTTTGTGCTGTTTGCTGCTGTATTACTGGCTTTCCTGCTGTTCAAACTGTCGCTGAATTTCCGCCGTCAGGAAATCGGGACGCTCACTGCAGTGGGTTTTTCGTTCAAGCAACTCCGAAAAATTTACCTGACTGAAGCCAGTCTTCTCATAGTTTTTGGAATTGTGCTCGGACTTCCGTTTGCTGTGTTTTATAATTACCTTATTTTGCAGGCAATCAATACGATATGGGTTGATATTGTCCGAACTTCTATCGTTAGTATTTCCATTGAGCCTATTTCGCTGGCGATTGGCAGTTTGTCCATTGCTTTCATTTCAGTTGTCGCTGTTTGGCTGATCCTGAACCGCTTCCTGAAAAATGAGGTGATCGCCTTGCAACGGAAATCCAATTCTGAAAAGCAGAAATCTGGGAAGTGGTCACTCCGCCTTGGCCTGAGCCTGATTCTTCTTTCTTTGACGATCCTGTTCGGAATGGGTTTCCGGAGCGGTGAGATTAATCCGGATATGTTTTTTACCGCCGGATTTGGGTTTTTGCCCGGATTGATTTTGCTGTTCGATTATGCGCTGCAGCGACTGGCGATTCAGGAAAAGGCGATGAATTTTTCGGTGAAAAACCTGCTGATGAAACGCATTGCCGGGGAGCGCCGCCGCAACGTGATGATCGTGAGTTTTCTATCGGTAGGCGTTTTTATGGTCGTTTCAACCGGACTGTACCGCAAGGATTTGACGGCTCATGCCGATTTGCCGTCCTCTGGGACGGGTGGATACGACTATTTTGTGGAAACCACGATGCCGGTGCTGTTTGACGTGAACACGCCGAAGGGTAGGGAAGACCTGAATATTCCAGACAGCGCAGAGGTGGTGCAATTTCAGGTGCAGCAGGGCGACGATGCCAGTTGCCTGAACCTGAACCGGATTTCGCGGCCTCGATTGATTGCCTGCAATCCGGCGGCTTTCGATCAGCGGGCTGCATTTACGTTTGCCACCCGAACTGACGAATTGGATGCGCAACTTCCGTGGTCAACATTGAATAAAACGCTAGTCGGTGACGTGATTCCCGCCATTGCCGACCAAACGGTAATTCAGTGGGGGCTGATGAAAAGCGTGGGCGATACGCTGAACTACAAAACCGAAGACGGTAAAGATTTGAAGCTGAAACTGGTGGGCGGACTGGCGAATTCGATTTTTCAGGGGAATGTGCTGATTTCGGACGAGCATTTCAACCGGGCATTTCCGTCGGTGAGCGGCTCGAATGTGTTTTTGGTGGACGTGAAAGATACCGCTTCAGTTGTATCCGATTTGCAGAGTGGCATGCGCAATTATGGCCCCGAAATCGGTCGCGCTACCGACCGTTTGTTGTCGTTTTACACCGTTGAAAATACATACCTCAATATTTTTCTGATGCTGGGTGCGCTGGGTTTGCTCATTGGCACTCTGGGCCTTGGTATCCTGATTTTCCGGATCACTTTCGAGCAAATTCCAGAATATGCCTTGCTGCTTTCGCTGGGCTTCTCCAAAGCCAGCATTCAGCGCCTGGTGATGCGCGAAAAGTTTTTCCTGATGGTAGTTGCTGTGTTGATTGGCCTGATTCCAGCTGTTTTGAGCGGTTTGCCAACGCTGCTTTCGTCGCTTTATGCCAGCCTGTGGATTTGGCTGCCTGCCATCTCCATCCTGGTTATTTTAAGCGGAACTATTTTCGGTTTGATCGCCGTTCGAATGGCTTTCAAACAAAATTTGGTGCAGGCGCTGCGGAACGAATAGGGATTCTATTCTCCGTTGGTTGAAACCACCGGCAAAGGATAAGGCGCATTGAATTAGTCGGGGTTTTGTTCAGTGAACTGATATTGTTTGTTATCCGCTTTAGCTGACACTACATTCTAAACAGGGATTGCCCTCGTTGTAGCTATTGCTCTACCAACGAGCGGAGGAGGCTCAAATATAAAATCAATCAACTTCATCTTTAGTTCAAATATAGCTTACTCGCCTAAAATTGAGGCAAATAAGTATTGATGATGATACGTATTCCCAAGAAATTTTGTAAATTTCATGGAAAGTTTCCACAGAATAGCTAACCGGCAAAAAAGGTTGGCTATTGCTCAGAAGTCTCGCTTCCGAATATTGTTACAAAAAATAAAACCTAAAAATCAAGAGTATGAAAACACTTAAAATTTTATTCGTGTTTGTCTTTTGTCTGGGATTTACAAATCTGGATGCACAAATCAATTTAAAGGATAAGTTGAAAAATGCCACTCAAAATAGAGCCAACAAAAAGACCGATGAAAGCATTAATAAAGGACTGGATAAGGTTGAGAATGGTGTAAAAGACCTGTTTAAAAAGAAAAACAATGATGAACAGGATAGCACCGAGGTTAGTCAGAATCAAAAGGCCGAACCAGAAGGAAAAGCAGGAGAGAAGTCCACTCCATCGCTGGCCACCTATTCGAAATTCGACTTTATTCCCGGCGAGAAAGTCATTTTCTTCGAAGATTTTAGTCAGGATGCGATTGGCGATTTTCCGGCGCTCTGGAACACAAATGGTTCAGGTGAAGTTGTGACGACCAACTTATTCCCGGGAAACTGGCTTCAGTTTAAGCCCAAATCCTATACGGCAATCTGGACCGATCAGTTGTTGCAGCTTCCGGATAACTATACGCTCGAATTCGACATTATACCTATTCAGGCGAAAGAAAATGAAGGTATGGCCGGATACATGATCAGGCTTTTCAAATGTAAAGAAGTGAAACAAATGGATGGTGGTTCTGTGTGCGGCGATGCCGGTTTCGTGTTTACTACAGAATACTATGGAACGCCCCGTTACCGCGCTTACGTCAATGTTCCTCAAACCGATCATATAGATATGTCGGGGAGCAGCGATGAAGAAAACGTAAAGCAAAAATTAAATCAGAAATACCATGTATCCTTTTGGGTACAAAAGACCAGGCTCCGGTTATATATAAACGAAAATAAAGTTTTTGACCTGCCGCGGGCCATTTCTACAAACAGCAAGTTCGACAGGTTCAGAATCGACGATGGTGCCGGATTGATCAGCAATATCCGGATTGCAGCCGGCGTACCCGATATGCGAAACAAACTGATGACGGATGGAAAATTAGTGACGTATGGTATTTATTTCGATGTGAACAAGGATGTTGTAAAGCCCGAATCGTACGGGACACTGAAGGAAATAGCCAAAATACTGAATGAAGTTCCCGACGTGAAAGTAAAAATATTGGGACATACCGATTCGGATGGACAGGATGCGGCCAACCTCGACCTCTCCAAACGCCGTGCTGCTTCGGTTAAAGCCGAACTGGCCAAATCTTTTGGAGTGAATACCGACCGGCTGGAAACCGATGGCTTGGGCGAAACTCAGCCCGTTGCCCCAAACGATAGCCCCGTAAACAAAGCGCTTAACCGCCGGGTTGAGTTTGTAAAACTATAGTCTTTGCTGATTTATCTGACTTGGCTTAAATCAGAAGCATACGGTAAAAAAGCTGAACTTACTTTTTAGGGCTCCTCTCGCTTGAAAAAAAACGGGCAGTGGGGCTCTCTCTTGTTTTCAGCTTAATCACTATCCGTAGGACTTTCAAACAGAACTTGATGCAGGCGCTGAGGAATGAATAGGATTCTTGTGGTTGTATAAGCTACTTTTCCTCGAACGGGGTAGCGGAAGTTGTTAACATTAGTTTTTTATTTTATTTGCATCGAGACTAAAACAAGTTGAGTTTATGTGCATTTTAAAGATATCAGCTTTATTGTAAAGATTGTCTGCTATTTGAATAATCATCTTTTCTTTATCTTCTTCCATATTACTTCCAACGAATATAACTTCAATTGCTTCTTTTGCAAATGAAACAAATTTATGGTCACATCCTATAAAGTCAATAGGACCAAAGGAAATCCTAATTTCCTTTTCATATTTCCACAAATTTGATTTTGTTCTTAACCAATTAATTACTGCTTTAAATTCGTCTTCAAAATAATCTAACGGTTGAAGTTCTTCTGAGTATATTACCTTAAGTAGTGTAATTTCATTATAACAATTAGCCTTTAAACTACGGTATAATTTTTCAAGATTGAACCCAACGCAAATTCCTTTATGAGACTCAGCATATTGTGACCACATTAAAAGATTTTGATGTTCTTCTGTAAAACAAGTAATCCCCCTTTTTTGTCTTTCTCTGTTTATAAAATCAGTTTTAAATAACTCAATTAGATCACTTTTTGAATTTTTTATTGTTGAAATAATTTTTTCCTTTCTCTCCTGTCTACTGAGATGTGAATAATACTTGTTAATCAAATCTTTTATAAAATCATCAGGCATATTGTCAAAGTTTATTAAGCCTGGATAACAATCGTACGGGTCATTGAATTTTGCTGGATTCTTAATTAGAAGGTTAGAGTTTGAAAGAAGTTTTAATCCTCCAGCATAATCAATATACTTATATAAAATAGGTACATCCTTAAGATTATCTTCGAGTTCTTTTTTTAGTTCTTCTTTAAACATGGAATTAAATGTTCAAAATAACAGCTAACATCTGCATATCAGTAAATTGCTTGTATGATCTCCTTAGCTCACCCAATTTATTGCGTGTATCTGGTAAAACCGCTGTATAACCATCCTAACCCCTTTGATTTCAGATTCTCAAATATAAGTAATTTCTATGTTCAGTTTGGTTGATTGTTTTAAGAGTTTTCAACAAACAATCAACTGAATCAATGAATTTTAATCTTAGGGTTTCTTTCTCATGTAAAACATCGTCAGTGCATTATGGCTTTTCTGGCCTGGTCAGATTAACGCCGAAACCCAGATTCAAATGGAGGGCCAGGTTATACACATGAGCATTTCCGTGGGCAATTTTGATGTATGAATAAGCGAATGTGGTTTTTAACTCGATGTTGACATACAATCGATGATCGGGGCGAATTGGTTTACCGATACCCAGGTTTAAGACGGGGCCGGAAATGTAATATCCGGTATCCCAATCGGCAGTTGAATTTCCGAATTCCTGTCCACGGATAGTAGATTCGGGATGAGCTAAAATCAAGCCTGCTCCTGCCCGGTAACGAAACGATCCTTTGTCGAATCCGCGGTTAAAAAGTAACATGTTGAATCCATGGGAAATATTGAATTTTTGAACATCGGGCGTGATGTTCTCCAGATAGAGTTTGTGATGAATGACTTCGAATTCCCAAGACTTACCGTTTTCCCACCGACAGAATCTCCAATCCCAGTAAACCGGCAGAATTAGAGATTCGGAGTTGTAATGTGCCGTGAATTTCAGGTCAGGATAGCTTTGTTGACTGATGGTAAGAGGCAGAGGGACATTGTAAACTTCGCCGCCATGCAATTCAAAAGTCCAGTGCGATTGTGCATTAAGGTCAGTTTGGGTTAGAATAAAAGCAAAGGCGATGATAAAAACCGATCTCATAGGTGATTTAGTTTTGGCGTGAAGTTGCCTTCTGGCTTACGATAAATGAAACTTAATGGTTTAATCGGCAGTCTATGAAATTGCTTCTTCATAGACTTATCTCAAAATCATTGGTTATTCAGATTAATCAATGCTTCATTTTGCCTGTTATTTTGAGACCATCACGCCGTTTTGAATCTGAAATCCGATATATTTGAAAAGCTAATTTCAGGCGTTGATTTCATGAGAATTGCACTTCCCATTGCTTTATTCATAGTTTTGCTGAGTACGGCAACTCTGGCTCAATCTTTGGATGCATGGTCGAAAAAGGCTGTCAGGATGGTCCGAAAAAATGCTGTTCTTCTTCAGGAAACGAGTCAGCTGTTGGTGGTGTTCAGCGAAATTCCGGAAAACCAAACTGCCTGGCTGGTGGCATTGGAAAAGAAGGGAAATAATTGGTGTCCGGTTTTCGGCCCGGTAGAAACTGGAATTGGCCGCAAAGGCTTTGCCGCTCCGGGAGAAAAGCGCGAGGGCGACCAAAAATCACCCTCCGGATTGTTCCGGTTGGGGCAACTGTTTTGTTATGAGAAAGCGGTGGATACCCGAATCCCCTTTGTACAAAGCACTGCCGACGATAAATGGATTGACGACCCCGATTCGCCCGATTATAATCGCTGGGTGAGGGGCAAAACTACCGCAAAATCTTACGAACGTTTATTGCTGAAGGGCAACGATTACCGCTATTGCATGGTGATTGAGTATAACACCCATCCGGTAGTAAAAGGGAATGGAAGTGCCATTTTTCTGCATTTGAGTGAGTTCGATTCGATTAATTCGTCATCGGGTTGCGTGGTTTTGACCCAGCCCGATATGGAAAAGCTGCTGAAATGGATGGACCCTGTAGCAAATCCTTTCATTCTGATGGGAACCCAGCGAGTTTTGATGTCGGGAACTATTTCAGCAAAAACTTTAAAGGGCCATTGATTTTTATGAATTGAGAAGTCCCTCGTAAACAGATTCAATTTGGTCAGTCATTGCAGTAATATTGAAATCATCTTCCACTTTAAAGCGCAGTAATTCAGTTTCGTTTTGCCAGTAGCTGCGATGAGTGAAAAAATCATTTAACTCGTTCAGAATGCTTTCGGCATTTGGTGGCAGATTGCCAACGCAAACAAAGTTGTTGGTTTTATAGAACTCGTAGTTTTGCGATGAAACGATTGTTCCTATCCTGTTTTTGTTGATCGAAAATATTGGTGTTCCGCAGGCCAGGGCTTCGAGCGCAACTCTTCCAACCCCCATAACCAATGCCGATTTTTGAATCAGTTCAGAAACATTCGATTGGTAGCCGGATATTATGCAGATTTCCCTTTTGAAGTTCTGATTTAAACGTTCTGATTCAAGTTTTATCTGTTCGGAGTAGCAGCCTTCGCCAACGATACGAAAAGTAATTTCAGGATGCCGCAATAACAGGGTTGGCAATACCTTTTGAATAATCAGCGAAATAAGCGCTCCATGTTTTTTATCGACTCTGCTGATGTAACAAATCTGATTCTGTTTGCGGGAAGTACTCGAATGCTTTACATGAATGCCGTTGGGAATATAGACTGTTTTTTGCTGAATTTCAGGAAATCTGACCGAAGCCGATCGAACAAACTGACTGACAAAGATGATTTGATTGGCATACCTGCGCGAAAAACGAGAACTCAGATCGTATTGCGACCGCCCGTGAACCGTGACAACAACCGGAGTGTGGGACAATTTTCCGGCAAGGGCTGCTAAAAAAATGGAATGCCGCTGGTGGGCGTGAATAACCTGAATTTGATTACGCCTGATGTGATGGACGAGGGACAGCAGATTGAAAGGTAAAAATAACCGGCGGAACCGAATGGGTATAAAATGGACATCCCGACTTAATTTTTCAAGTTGCCTTCCTGGCTTCCCAATGATGAATACGTTGTTGCCATTCTCGCGCAACGCATTGGACAGGTCGCAGACGTGGTTTTCGGCCCCGCCAACATCAAAGCACTTGATCAGCTGAAGAATTCTCATTGGATATCGGGAGAATAAAAAATCAGGATTCCTTTATTGTCGAAATCCTGATTTTGGGTTAAACAGGTTATTCCCGGAATTTTACCAAATCAAGTTTGAATTCAGCAAACTATCCGGATTGAGGTTGTTTTTTTCAATGTCCTTAAAGTGTTTGTAGGTTCCCACTTTTAGTTCGTAGGTAGCAGGCTCATCGCAAACAATCATTCCGCGTGGGTGCAGTTGCAGTGCGCTGATGGTCCACATGTGGTTCACACCTTCCTCCACGGCATGTTGCAGGGCGCGTGCTTTGTTGTAGCCGTTCACAATAATCACTACTTCTTTCGCATCCATTACGGTGGCTACGCCCACGGTGAGCGATGAATTGGGAACCTGATTTACATCGTTGTTAAAGAAGCGTGAGTTGGCTACTTTGGTGTCGTAGTTCAGTTCTTTGTCGCGGGTGCGTGATGCAAGCGAAGATCCCGGTTCGTTGAAAGCAATGTGTCCGTCGGGGCCAATACCGCCAAGGAACAGATCGATTCCTCCAACTGCTTTGATTTTATCTTCGTAGGCCTGGCATTCGGCTTTAATGTCGGGTGCAGTACCGTTCAGAATATTGGCGTTTGCGGGTTTAATGTCGATGTGCCCAAAGAAATTTTCCCACATAAAAGTGTAGTAACTCTGCGGATGATCTTTAGGGATACCAACATATTCGTCCATATTGAAGGTGACCACATTTTGAAACGAAACTACTCCTGCCTTGTGCAGTTTTATGAGTTCGCGATAGATACCCAGCGGCGAAGAACCTGTGGGCAATCCCAGTACGAAAGGTTTTTCGGGGGTTGGTGCCGCCAAAACAATTTTCCGGGCCATGTAATTGGCTACCCATTTGGAAGCCAATTCGTAATTTTCCTGAATAATAAGTCTCATAATAGTTATTTCTGATAGGATTTGTTCATGTTTTTCAACCGTTCGATCATCTGTTCACCGAGACGGGTTTTCCGGTTGATGTGTGATACGATTTCGTTGACAAAATCATTGCTTTCAAAGTTACCACGAACTTTTTCAAAATCGAGCTTTTGTGTGGTTTTGTTTCCATCCATACCGAAACCAGTCATCGAATCAAGCCTGAATTCCTTTTTGGCGTCTTCGTACAACTTTTGATCCAGTCCGACTACGCTTGATTTCCATTTTTCAATGAGCGAAATCAGGTCAGCAATTGTTAGCTGGTCAATCTGTTTCCCGGTTTTTTCAACCATCAGTTCGGCCGCCCAGGTCCATTCGTATTCGTAATAGTTGGCGTGAAAGTTCCTGAATTCCTGCTCGATTTCAGTAAGTTGGGTTATTTGTTTTTTCTCAATTTTTTGAATCAGTTCACTGATTTTCGATTTGGGTGCGATCAGTCCGGCCAGGTCGCTCCATTCGCCCTGCCCAATGCTGTGTTTTGGCTTCAGGCAATTCCTGAGTTCTTCCAGTGTTTGGACATCACATTTCTGGAGGCTCGAAATAACTGAATTTCCCAAAAATTTCCAGATGGCTTTTTCATAAAGTTCAATTCCTCTTTCAAGCGCATTCCTGGTGATTAGCGTATTGCGGTAAGCAAAAACTTCAGTGGTTTCTCCAGAAATTTCTTTCAGGCTGCGAAGAATTTCCAGTCCTTTCACCATTTTTTTGATGGTAAAGGGGCTTAGTAAATTGAAGTTGATACAATCCAGTTTTTCCGGGTCTTTCCGCTTATCTCGCCGGGGCCATTTCATCACGTCGCGAATGGTTCCCACGCTTCGAAGATTCACTCCGGGAGCAATCCAGCTGTCGTCCTTGTTTTCGATGAGGTATGAGAATGGCAGATCTGAAGTGTCGGTATTTTTATAGTGCCGGCCCATCACCAGTGTGAAAGCACCTATTTTGGCCGGCCAAAGAATGTAGGAATCGGAGGTAGTTTTCGAGCCACGCTCCACTATTCCGTGGTGAATCGGGCCCAGTTTGTACATGTGATTGCTTTGGTTCGATCCGCTGCCTGCGTTGCAGAACGAAAACATTCCGGCGATCAGCAAAGTCGATTTGTGGTGAGTAACCGTGTATGGTCCGCCAAAAATTGAACATGCCTCGCCATGAAAGCCCTGGCAGTTGGCAAAAAATAACGAGTTTTCGGCCGAATACTGTTTGCCCAAAATGCAGCCCTGTCCGATAAAACAATGCGAAACAATGGTTCCGTCAGATATTTCAGCTCCGGATGAGACAATGAAATTTTCGGCCATAATTCCGGAACCAAGTTTAACCGGAGCAAACTCATTACTGTTTACCGAGCCGTTTTCGATGCGGGTTGCGCCCAAAACCTGACTGTATGGACCAAACTTCACGTTTTTGATTTGGCGCGTATTTTTAATCACCGAGTGCTGCCCGATAAATCCCCGGTTGCTTTTCACCGATTCGGCATAAGCCGTAATCATACTTTCGAGTTCGTGAATGAGGCAGTGCCGGTGTTTGTACCAGGCCAGAATGTAGGCGAGGTGAGCCGAAAGTTTATCGTAGATCATTACGCCGCGTCCGCCGGTTTCGTCCAGCGTAGAAACTTTTATGCCGTTCCCGAAAGTTGTTTCCTGATCGACATAGCAAAGCTCGATGTTTTCGATAATAACATGATCCTGAATATCGTAATTGGCCAGATAATTGGATACCTGACTAATGTACACATGATCGCCAATGGTGCAGTTGTGAATGGTGGCGTTGTAAATACCACAATTCCTGGTTACACCACCTTCAAATTCAATGGTTCCGCTGTTATTTCCAAGTGTAATATTTCCTGAAAAATGTACTTGCCGGATAGAGCTGATAACAATATCCGGAGAGACGAGAACTTTGTTCCAGTCAGCCGAACTGCAGCCCTGATTTTGAAGCAGGATTATTTCCTCAGGGGTTAGATTTCTGTGTTTGGTTTTCATTTATAGGGTTATTTGGGCCAGATAGTCGTAATGCTGTCCTCTGAAAATGTTCTTTAGTTTTAGCTGGTTCTTTTCCAGCGCATTTTTCAGGTTGTTGATGTCAACATACAACCAGGGAAATGGCTGACTGATCCAGTTTTTGTATTCGGTTTGGAAAGAGAGTTCTCCATAATATTTTTCGGCTGAGATATCAATCAGGGCCGATCCATCTTCCTGTTCGAAGAGGTATATCAAATCCGACGAATCCATCAGAATTTGGCCGTCGGGGTTTAGCAATGTTTTTAGTTGATGAAGCAAAATATCCAGTCCTGAAAGTGATCCTGCTATTCCGGTTCCGTTCATGAGAAGCAAAACCGTATCGAAAGTTTGATGATTAAAATGAAAGATGTCTTGCTGAATAACCTGTTTCAGCCCCCTGCTTTCAAGTACTTCACAACAGAGCGGCGATATTTCGAGCGAACTTACATCGAATCCCAGCTTTTGAAGGTGGACCGAATGAGCTCCGGCACAAGCTCCAACGTCAAGAATTTTTCCCCGGCACAGGCTCATAGCTTTTTTTTCGAGCGCAGGCATTTTCCTGTAATTCCTGAACAGGTAAGAGGTTTCGATGGTGTCGTCGTCAAAGTCTTCAGAATGAACAATTATGGGTTGATTGATTGAATGGAAATGATAGTCGTAAACTGCCCTTCCAATCGGGTCATCAAAACGTTGGGTCATATCAGGGGGTACATGAATTAAACTTCAGTCAATTTTGGCTCAAATTTAAAACATGTTTTTTGTTTTTGGGAATAAATATAAAAACCTTCGAACGGACCTTCCCCAATGATAACAATTTTGGAGTCGGGCATACTTTTGGAAAAGGAAATTACATCCTCAAGTTTTAGGTTTTTGTTTTGAAGCCATTGCGAGGTCTGAAAATCACCCATTCGCCATCTGCTGCCATTTTCGTCGGCTTCTTCAAAGAATTTTATTGCCTGGTCAAAAGCAATTTTAATAAACTGCGACATAGTTCTTAATCGAATGTTTGAGCTAATTTAGGCTAAAGCGGACTAAAAAAAAATTTATTACGATGGTTTATGGCAAATTATAAAACAAGATGTCAAAAAAAAGCCGGCTAATGATTAACCGGCTTTCCTTCCTGATTTAAGCTAATCAGAATTTATAACCAATCGTAAGAATTACGTTGTTCTTCGTTGTTTCGTATTTAGCCATATTTATTGCTCCCGGATAGAGTTTCAGGTTCTCTTCATTCAGTTCGTGCTTTAATGCGGCGTCGAAGAAGAAGTTCCCCTGCCGATATCCAAAACCTCCTGATAAGGTGGAGTAATCAGCATTCTGATTTGGATTCAGGATATCAGATGAGCTTTTTTTGTATGGACTTGGAAAAAATTCATATCCTGCACGAAGGCTAAAATTTTTATTGACCCGGTATTCGCCACCCAGATGAAGATTCCCGACAGATTTGTATGTTTCTTTAATAGTCTGATTTTCGTTGTAATAATCGTACCCGTCACTTCCATTTTTTAGCTTGGCCGACGAATAATCCACAATTTCGTAATCAATGCTGATTAATCCGGATTTACCAATTACATAGGCTGCACTGACAATAGTTCGAAGCGGAGTTTCAATTTCGTAGTCATAAACGCCTTCTTTATCGGGTTGAGCAGAATACTTTTCTGTACCATCGCTGTAATCGATTGTTGATTCCATGCGGCTATCGTATAAATCGTTGAATTTATAGAATGTTGGTGTGTGAACCGCCAGTCCGAGCCTCAACTGCTCAATGGGTTTGAAAATAGCTCCTAACTTGAAATTAAAGCCGTTCCCGGTCGTCTTCAGATAAGTGTTGAAGTTTAGATCGTTAAAATATGGAATATCTTTTCCTTGAATTCCATTGTTGGCATCCCATTCATACAGGTTGGCGTTTTCCTTGAAATAGATATCGTGAATGCCTAATGTTCCGCCGATGTAGAATTTGTGGTTGAAATTGGCTGCAAACGAAACCAGGTATTCATTAATATAACCTTTTCTTGCCGTTGATTTGCGCTGAGATAAGCTGTATCGGTCAATTCCACCTTCTTTATAGTGACCGAAGTCATTATCTGAAATATCATTGAAATATTCGTTGTAATCATCGTCGTGATTAATCAGATAGGTTTCCCAGGCCAGCCACTCGTAATAAGGGTCAAGTGCAGAACTTTCTTTTCCATAATAGCTTGAATAATTTGCATTCATATTGTTGGTAAAGTAATCCAGCAGCGAATGATTTGCGTTGGAACTGCCTGCAAGCATATTGGCTGAAAAACTTCCCAAACGGTTGAACCCGAGACCAAAACTCAGACTAACCAAACCCGATTCGCTGTTTTCTCCGGAAGGGATGGTAGTCACATAACCCAAATTGTTGATGCTCATGTTGTACTTCGAATCGTTCGAAACGCCATTCAGGTAAGTCCCATCAATAGAAGTGTTGTTGAATGAGGGAGTAAACGTGAATTCGCCTGAACGGTAAACGGCTGCACCTGCCGGATTGATGCTTAAGGACGAAAAATCGCCTCCCAAAGCGCCAAAAGCATTACCCATTGCTGCCGATCTGGCCGTTCCGTTAATGCGATAATTTGAGTATCTCAAAGCATCAGTCAGATCCTGGGCAAAAGTGCCGAATGAAATCAGCAATGCACCGATTGTATATACTAATCTTTTCATGATGTCGGTATTTATAGTTGTTAGAATTCTGTTTTCTGAATCGTTGTTTTAGTTACTATCTGCGATGACCTGAACCTCCGCCGCCTCCGGAACTACTACCTCCGGAGCTGCCGCCCGAACTACCACCTGATGAGCCTCCGCTGTAACTTCCACCGCTTGAGCTTCCGCTTGAATAGGAAGAACTGCTTCTGGATGGAGAATATGATGGACTGCTGTTGTAGTTTGATGGGCTGCTGTAACTCGAACTTCTTGGTGCTGAACTTGATCCGCTTGAATAAGATGAGCTCGAACGGTAAGTTTGCCTCATGCTCGACGAACTGCGTGGTTCACTGTATCCGGAGTTACCGCTTGAGCTTCTTACTGATGAACGCTCATAGTTTCCGTCGGATGTGCGCGGACGGGTATAGCTGTTGTTGTAGTTCGACTGGTTGACAATCCGGGGTTTATTATAGCTTGGGGTATAGTTCTGACTTTGTCTTCCGGTGCTTCCCTGCTCGTAAGTACGGCTTGTGGTCGAAGGCTGGTAAGTTCTCCGAACATTGCCTGTATTGGATGTTGCCGGGCGAACGGTTTGTGTTCGTACCTGGCTTCTGTCCTGAACCTGCGAACTATTTGCTGTCGATGGTCTGCGGTTATTTACAATAGTCGCATTCTTCGTATCGGCATTGTTCCCCGATGGATCGATTGATCGGCTTCGGGTATGTCCGTTTTCAACCCAGGTGCTTCTGCCTTCCGAATTTACCTGATTGATATTACCTTCTTTTAAGCTGGAAGCGCGTGTTCCACCGGAAACATTCATATTCCCGTTATTTCCACCCGGAAGGTTCATTTCGGTAGATCTTCTGCGGGCAATCTGATGATTGTTGTAAAATCCGCCTCCGGTTCCGTAATAACCATTGTACCACCCGTTGTAATATCCGCTGTAATAGTTTGAATAATAGGGGTAGTATCCTCCATACCATCCGCCCCAGTAACCGCCGAAACCAAATGAAAATGGAGAATAATAATCATACCAGCCGTATGATGGATATCCCCAGCCTCCGTAATACCAGGGATCCCATCCCCAACCGGAGTCCCATCCATATCCGTAACTCCAGTATGGATCATAGCCCCAACCCCAGGTGCTAAAATAGGGTCTGAACCCGAACGGACGGTGGAAACGATAAATCCGCGATGAGAAGTCCATATCGTCATCGTCGTAATAATTGTTAATCACATATTTTACGTCCTCATCGTTGTAATAAACAGTTGTGTCCGATTCAACCAGTTCCTGATCATCCATTTGATAGGCCTGCGCGTCGGAGTTTTTATTTTCAGGCTGATAGATGTAGTTATTCAGGGTGGAGGTACCATCCTGATTTTTTTCCATTTGGCTCATCACAATGCGTTTGTTTCCTGACTGATTCTGACCTGAGATTTGAGCAGATTTTTCAACAGCAGGAATTTCGTCTTCAACCATTGCAACTGGCGGAACATCAGCGGGAGAGAAATAAATGTCATCATCGTATGTCTTGGTCGTGTATGTTCCCGTGCTACATGCAGCAACCAGTATGGCCAGAACACTGATGATTAGAAGTTTCGTTTTCATAGTACACCCTCCTTTATAATGAATGATAAATTTTTACTTTCTTTGTAGCCGTTAAAACTAGTACGAAAAACGCAAATACCATACCAAAAGTAAGAAAATGGCAAAAGAATTGACTTCACGCAGCGAAAATTATTCGCAGTGGTATAACGACCTGGTAGTGAAAGCTGATTTGGCTGAAAATTCAGCCGTCAGAGGTTGTATGGTTATTAAACCATACGGCTATGCTATCTGGGAAAAAATGCAGGCTGAACTGGACCGGATGTTTAAGGAAACCGGCCACGTAAACGCTTATTTCCCGTTATTTATACCAAAATCGTTTTTCAGTAAGGAAGCCAGTCATGTTGATGGTTTCGCCAAAGAGTGTGCCGTAGTTACCCATTACCGTCTAAAAAATGATCCGGATGGGAAAGGTATTATTGTTGACCCTGACGCAAAACTGGAAGAAGAACTGATTGTTCGCCCAACTTCTGAAACCATCATCTGGAGTACTTATAAAAACTGGATTCAATCATACC
The DNA here is from genome assembly GCA_964422425.1 of uncultured Odoribacter sp. GTDB lineage: Bacteria > Bacteroidota > Bacteroidia > Bacteroidales > Prolixibacteraceae > Aquipluma. The sequence goes on along the minus strand of CAYRBM010000009.1, from coordinate 301 downwards.
GCGACCTCCCAATTTTATGCAATCAGTGGGCCAATGTGGTTCGCTGGGAGATGCGCACCCGGCTGTTTCTTCGCACGGCCGAATTTTTATGGCAGGAAGGACATACGGCTCATGCAACCAAAGAAGAAGCTTTGGAAGAAACCGAAAAAATGGTGAATGTTTATGCCACATTTGCTGAAGAATTTATGGGATTACCGGTGATAAAGGGAGCCAAATCGGCCAACGAGAGGTTCGCCGGTGCATTGGAAACCTATTGCATTGAAGCATTGATGCAGGATGGTAAAGCTCTGCAGGCTGGTAC